>CANHUQ010000089.1 GCA_947463885.1 Burkholderiales bacterium | reverse complement strand
CCACGGCCACGGTGGCCGCCCGTTTCGGGATGAAGTGCGTGGTCTACATGGGCGTGACCGATGTGGCGCGTCAGGCCCAGAACGTGTACCGCATGAAGCTGCTGGGCGCTGAAGTGGTCCCGGTCGAGTCCGGCAGCAAGACACTGAAAGACGCGCTCAATGAAGCGATGCGCGACTGGGTCACCAACGTCGAAGACACCTTTTACATCATCGGCACCGTTGCGGGCCCGCATCCTTATCCGATGATGGTGCGCGACTTCAATTCCGTGGTCGGCCAGGAGTGCCTGTGGCAGATGCCTGAGCGCATCGGCCGTCAGCCTGACTATGTGCTGGCTTGCGTCGGGGGAGGCTCCAACGCCATCGGTATCTTCCATCCGTACATTCCTCACGAGTCCGTGAAGCTGGTGGGCGTGGAAGCGGCGGGCGAGGGTCTCCATACCGGCCGCCACGCCGCCTCGCTCACGGCAGGGGTGCCGGGCGTGCTGCATGGCAATCGCACCTACCTGCTCCAGGATCAGAACGGACAGATCATCGATACGCATTCCGTGTCGGCCGGTCTGGACTATCCGGGCGTGGGCCCCGAGCATGCCTGGCTCAAGGACATCGGACGCGCCTCGTATGTGGCGATCGACGACCGCGCCACGCTCAAAGCCTTCCATGACTGCTGCCGCATCGAGGGCATCATCCCGGCACTGGAATCGAGCCATGCGCTGGCCTATGCGGCCCAGCTTGCGCCCACTCTGCCCCGCGATCAGGTCATTCTTGTGAACCTTTCGGGGCGCGGCGACAAGGACATGCACACGGTCGCGCAGGCCGGCGACGTGTCGCTCTGATCGGGGCCTTCTGTTCATGACCCGGATCGCCGCCACGTTCAAGCGCCTGCAGCAGTCGGGTCGCAAGGCCCTCATCCCTTATTTCACGGCGGGTCATCCCAGCCGTGAACATGCCGTGCCGATGATGCATGCGCTGGCCAGCAACGGGGCCGACGTCATCGAATTGGGCGTGCCCTTTTCCGACCCGATGGCCGACGGCCCCGTGATTCAGAAGTCGGGCGAAGCCGCACTGGCCCTCGGTGTCGGACTGGGCGATGTGCTGCAGTGGGTGAGTGAGTTTCGCCGTACGGACACCACCACGCCCGTCGTCCTGATGGGCTATCTGAATCCGATCGAACGCATGGGCGTCGAAGTGTTCGCAGCCCGTTGCGCCGAGGTCGGGGTCGATGGCGTGCTGGTCGTGGATCAGCCGCCCGAAGAGGCTGAGGCCATGGTGCCGGTCCTGCGTGCGCGTGGCATCGATCCCATCTTTCTGCTGGCGCCCACCTCCACGGCCGAGCGCATTGCGCAGGTCGGCAAGCTCGCCAGTGGCTATGTCTACTACGTTTCGCTCAAAGGCATCACCGGAGCGGGGCATCTCAATGTGGATGAAGTCCTGAGTGCGTTGCCTGCGATCCGCGCTGCCACCGGCCTGCCGGTCGGTGTGGGCTTTGGCATTCGCGATGGCCAGACGGCGCGCGCCATTGCCCGCAGCGCTGATGCGGTGGTGATCGGCACCCGACTCATCCAGGAAATCGAGGCCGCCGGCCCGCAGCATGCTGTGGAGAAGGCCGGTGCGTTCATCCGGGGGATACGCGACGCAATGGACGCCGCCACCCCCACCACCAGGGAGACGACGACATGAGCTGGCTCGAAAAACTGCTGCCGCCCCGCATCAAGCGTTCGGTGGCTTCGGCCGAGGCGCGCCGCTCGGTGCCCGAAGGCGTCTGGGTGAAATGCCAGAGCTGTGATGCGGTGCTCTATCGCGCGGATTTGCAGGCCACGCTGAATGTATGCCCCAAGTGCGACCATCACATGCGCATCGGATCGCGGGCGCGCATCGATGCGCTGCTCGACCCGGAAGGCCGGTTTGAAATCGGTCAGGAAGTCCTGCCGGTTGATGCACTCAAGTTTCGCGACAGCCGCAAATACCCAACCCGGTTGCAGGAAGCGATGGAAAGCACCGGCGAAACCGATGCGCTGGTGGTGGTGGGCGGGGCCATTCGGTCGTTGCCGGTCGTCGTGGCGGCCTTCGAATTCGAGTTCATGGGCGGATCAATGGGGTCCGTGGTGGGCGAGCGGTTTGCACGTGGCGTGCGCACTGCCATCGAACAGAAAGTGCCCTTCATTTCGGTGGCCGCTTCCGGTGGCGCGCGCATGCAGGAAGGCTTGCTGTCTCTCATGCAAATGGCCAAGACCACCGCGTCGCTGACGCAGCTGGCCGAAGCCAAGCTGCCTTACATCTCGGTGCTCACCGATCCCACCATGGGTGGCGTGTCAGCGAGCTTCTGTTTCCTGGGCGATGTGGTCATTGCCGAGCCGCGTGCCCTCATCGGTTTTGCAGGGCCGCGGGTGATCGAGCAGACCGTGCGCGAAAAGCTCCCTGAAGGCTTTCAGCGCGCTGAATTCCTGCTTGAGAAAGGCGCGATCGACATGATCGTGCACCGTCGGCAGATGCGTGACGAGATCGCCCAACTGCTTGCATTGCTGCAGCGGCAACCGTCGGAGGCACTGGCCTGAAGCCTGAGGCGCCCGAATCGGCCAGCACGCTGACCGACTGGCTGTCGCGCATCGAGGGCTTGCATACCCGGGTCATCGATCTGGGTCTGGAGCGCGTGCGTGAAGTGGCCGGCCGGTTAGGTCTGAGTCTGCCGGGGATCACCTTCGTGGTCGCTGGCACCAACGGCAAGGGCTCCACCTGCGCCATGCTCGAGTCGGTCCTGATGGCGGCCGGGTACCGGGTGGGCTGTTACACCTCGCCGCATCTGGTGCGTTTCAACGAGCGGGCGCGTATCAACGGCGTGCCGGCCGATGACGCTGCCTTGGTCGAGCAACTCCAGGCCGTGGAGGCCGTACGCCAGGGGGCTCCGCTCACCTGGTTCGAATTCACCACGCTCGCCATTCTGAGGCTCTTTCAGCACAGCGCACTGGATGTCAATGTGTTGGAGATCGGGCTGGGCGGGCGTCTGGACGCCGTCAACCTGATCGATGCCGACTGCGCGATCGTGACTTGCATCGACATTGATCATGCCGAATTCCTGGGCGATACCCGCGAGCTGATCGGCCTGGAAAAGGCGCACGTCTATCGGTCGGGGCGCCCCGCCATCTGCACAGACCCCCTGCCGCCTGCGTCCTTGGTCGCGCATGCTCAGGGCATCGGTGCCGACCTGTGGTTGTTCGGCCGCGACTTCAATTATTCCGGCGACCGCCAGCAATGGAGCTACGGCGGGCGAGGTCAGCGACGCAACAGCTTGGCATACCCGGCGTTGCGAGGGGCTAATCAATTGCTCAACGCGTCTGGTGTGCTGGCAGCGATCGAGTCCGTGCGTGACCGCCTGCCTGTGAGTGCACAAGCGGTGCGTCAGGGCTTTGCCACGGTGGAGTTGCCCGGGCGCTTTCAGGTCTTGGCGGGCCGGCCGGCCGTCGTGCTGGATGTGGCGCACAACCCGCACGCTGCTGCGCATTTGGCTGCCAACCTCGACAACATGGGCTTCTTCCCCCAGACCTTCGCCGTCTTTGGGATGCTGGCCGACAAGGACATCGACGCCACCGTGGCCCATCTGCGCCAGCGGGTCGATCACTGGTTGTGTGTCGACCTGCCGGGTCCGCGAGGCTCGAGCGCCCAGTCCCTTGCAGACCGACTCCATGCGGCTGGCATTCGGCCGGGTCATGGCGATGACGCTCAGCGCAGCATTACCTGTTGCGCCTCGCCGCGTGAAGGCTTGCAGCGGGCGCGGGCGCTGGCTGAGGAGAATGATAGGATTGTGGTCTTCGGTTCGTTCCTCACGGTTGCCGACGTGCTGTCAGACCGCTCCGGACAGACGTCCTGACCGACCCCCCACCTCATGGCCCGAGCCCAAACGACACGGTCCCGATCACCGGGTACCCCGTCTGACGACGCTACCGTTGATCCGGCCCTGCCGCAAAAAAAACAAGCACGCCACCGGCTGATCGGCGCGGTGACGTTGTGCCTCGCAGCGGCCGTCGTAGTGCCGCTCGTACTTGAGCCTGAACCCACCCGGTCGCCCTCAGACGTGGCCGTGGTGATTCCGTCGCGCGATACGCCGTTGCCAGCCCGATCGTCAGTGAGCACGACCGATGGCGCAAAGGGCGGTGCCGATGCATCACGGCGCGCTCGCGCGAGTGCTGAGACGCCCTCGACCACGGCAGCGATGACGCCTGTGCCGGCTGATGCACCGCCTGCGCTGGAGGTCCGCCCGTCTGAGGCGAAAGTCTCTGAGGCGCGTGCTGGCGAGGCGAATGGAGCCATCCCGCGTGCGGCTGCAAAGGCAGATCCGAAGGCAGATCTGAAGGCAGATCCGAAGGCAGATGCGCAAACGGATAGCAAGGTTGACAGCCAGGCCGATGCCAAGAGCAAGGGCGAGGCTAAGGGCGAGGCTAAGGCAAAGGGCGAATCTAAAGCGGACAGCAAGAGCGCTGCGAAAACTGACGCTAAAGCCGACGCCAAAGCCGACGCTAAGCCGACGCCGAAGGCCGACGGCGCTGCGCCCTCTCGGACCGAGCCCAAGGCCGACGCCCGCACCGATGCCAAGGCAGACAGCCGTGGCGAGGCCAAGTCTGATGCCCGTGCCGCACCTAAGGCTGATGCCAAGGTCGACCCCAAGTCCGATGCCCGTGCTGCACCTAAGGCCGATCCGAAAAAGTCTGCTCCCACCGACGAGATCGAGAAGCTGGTCGATGCCTCGAAGGCCCGTCCCGCTGCCGCGACGAATCGAAAGTACGCCTTGCAGGTGGGCGCCTATTCGGCCGAGACCAGTGCCAGTGCAGCGGTCGACAAGCTGCGTGCAGCTGGTGTGCGCGCCTATACCGAGCGCATCACGACCGATCGGGGTGAGCGCATCCGAGTACGAGCCGGCCCATTTCCCTCGCGGGAGGCGGCCGATGAGGCGCGAGACAAACTCAAGGCAGCCGGGGTCACGACCGCGCTGATCCCGCAGTGATGGGTGCTCTGACCGGATGGGACTGGTTCGTGCTCCTCACCAGTGTGTTGTCGCTGGGGCTGGGCTTACTGCGCGGACTGGTGCGCACCGTGTTTGCGCTGGCGGGTTGGCTGGTATCGCTTCTGGGTACGCCGCTGGTTATCGGCTGGGCACAACCATGGGTGCCTCAGGCCTTGCCCACGCCTGTGCTGGCGGTGGTGATCTTCTTGGTGCTCCTCATTGGAACCCGACTGCTCGGCGGTCTGGCTGCTCGGGCGTTGCACGGTGTCGGTTTGGGCGGGCTCGACCGACTGCTGGGTGGTGCGCTGGGCGTATTGCGTGCTGTCATCATCATCCTGCTGGTTGCGCTGGTCGCCCATCTGAATGGGATGTCTGCGCAGCCGGCCTGGCAGCAGGCCTGGTCCAAGCCTCTGCTCGATCGCCTGGTGCACTGGGCAGAACCTTTTTTGCCGGAACGCCTCAGCGGCATCCGGCAGACCTGATGCCGCGTGGGCGGCAGAGGTCGGACGCATCAATCGGAGGCTAGATCCATGTGTGGGATCCTCGGTGTGGTGGCGAAAACGCCGGTCAACCAGCTGCTCTATGACGGGCTGCTGTTGTTGCAGCATCGGGGCCAGGATGCAGCCGGTATCGCCACGTGCAGCGGCAAGACCTTTGCCATGCATAAGTCCAGCGGTCTGGTGCGCGATGTCTTTCGCACGCGCAATATGCGTGGACTGCCCGGTCTCACGGGGATTGCGCATGTCAGGTACCCCACGGCCGGTTCGGCCAACAACGATGAGGAAGCCCAGCCTTTTTATGTGAATGCGCCCTTTGGCGTCACGCTGGCTCACAACGGCAACCTCACGAATACCGAGCAGCTCAAGGAAGAAATGTTCCGGCGCGATCGGCGTCATGTGAACACCGAGTCCGACTCCGAAGTGTTGCTCAACGTCCTGGCCAACGAACTGCAGGCGGCCGCCGTGGGCGTCTCACTCGATCCGGACACCATTTTTCGGGCGGTCGCTGAGTTGCATAAGCGCGTGCAGGGCGCCTATGCATGCGTGGCCGAAATCGCCGGCTACGGCGTGCTGGCTTTTCGTGATCCGCTGGGTATTCGCCCCTTGTGCTACGGGGTGGCCGAGTCGCAGCAGGGTACCGAGTATCTGGTGGCGTCAGAGTCGGTGGCGCTCGAAGGATTGGGCTTCAGGCTCGTGCGCGACATCGCGCCGGGTGAGGCAGTGTTCATCGACGTCGAGGGTAACTTTCATGCGCGCGGCTGCGCGCCCGGCGCTTCGCTGAACCCCTGCGTGTTTGAGTATGTGTACTTCGCCCGTCCAGACTCGGTGATCGATGGGGTTTCGGTGTACGACGCGCGGCTCAAGATGGGTGAATACCTGGCCGAAAAAGTGCGCCGCGAGTTGTGGGCGGGTGACATCGATGTGGTCATGCCCATTCCCGATACCTCACGCCCCTCGGCGCTGCAGTTGGCGAATCGACTGAACCTGGACTATCGCGAGGGGTTCATCAAGAACCGCTATGTGGGGCGCACCTTCATCATGCCGGGGCAATCGGTGCGCCGAAAATCCGTGCGTCAGAAGCTCAATGCGATGAGCATCGAGTTTCGCGGCAAAAACGTGCTGCTGGTGGATGATTCCATCGTGCGTGGGACCACGTCGCATGAGATCGTGCAGATGGCGCGCGAGGCGGGTGCCAACAAGATCTACTTCGCCTCGGCCGCCCCCCCGGTGCGCTACCCGAATGTGTACGGCATCGATATGCCCACGCGTGCCGAGCTGATCGCCAGCGGGCGCAGCGATGACGAGATCCGTCGTTCCATTGGTGCGGATGCGCTGGTCTACCAGGACATCGAGTCGATGCAGCAATCGATCCGTGACCTGGGCCCGCACCTGGGGCGTTTCGAGGCCTCCTGTTTCAACGGCGAGTACATCACCGGCAATGTCACGCCCGAGTACCTTGACCGGATCGAGCGCACGCGCCTTGGTGTCGATCGCACGACGGAAGAGCCGGTACGCAAGGCACAGATGAATCTGCAGTTCAATTCGGCGAGGGACTGATCCATGCCGGGTGTGCCGAAGGCGTCGCACGCCTGGGGGGCTCGCTTGGCTGTTGAGGCGAGCCGCTGAGGCTCAGATCAGGCGACCGCCCCGAAGAGCTTGCCTGCACCCCAGGTCAGGCCCATGGCGATGGCTCCCCAGAACACGACCCGCATCGCCCCACGCACGGGTGAAGCACCGCCCACCCGTGCGGCAAGCGCCCCCAATGCAGCCAGCACCAAGAGTGATGAAGCGGTGACGACCGGGGCTAGCTGAGCGGGCGGGCTGGGCAACGCGGCCAGCAGCGGCAGGGCCGCTCCGAGCGCAAAGGTGGCCGCTGAGGCCAGGGCTGCCTGTACCGGGCGGGCGCGTTGGAGGTCGGTCATGCCGAGTTCGTCGCGGGCATGTGCCCCGAGCGCGTCATGCGCCATGAGCTGATCGGCCACCTGCTGCGACAGCGCGGCATCCAGCCCGCGCGCCTGATAAATGGCGGCGAGTTCTTCGCGTTCATGCGCAGGGCTGGCAGCCAGTTCCAGGCGTTCGCGTTCCAGGTCGGCTTGCTCGGTGTCGGCTTGCGAGCTGACCGAGACGTACTCGCCGGCCGCCATCGACATGGCGCCGGCCACCAGGCCCGCAACGCCGGCCACCAGGATGGCAGTGCGATCGGCGCCTGAGCCGGCCACCCCCAGTACCAGGCTGGCAGTGGAGACGATGCCGTCATTGGCGCCCATGACGGCTGCGCGCAGCCAGCCGATCCGATCGGCTCGGTGTCGTTCACGATGGCGCGAGGCGAGCATCTGCGGGGGCTCAGGTGGCTAAGTTGGCTGAGGTGGCTAAGTTGGCCTTAGGTGCCTTCGGTGCCTTCGGTCCCCTTGGTAGCCTAAGTAGCCTCAGGCGTGTCGCCGCCCAGGCTGAGACGGGGCCGGAAGATGGCGTAGTTGCCATTGGCCTGCGCCACGAGTGTGGCGCCGACGTAGACCTTGGATTCAATGTTGGCCACCGTGCGGCCGCGGTTGAGTACTTCGGTGACACAGTGCAGCGGGCCGGTGGTGACCGGCTTGAAGTAGTTGATTTTGATTTCGATGGTGGCGCACAGTTCGCCCTCGGTCAGGGTGGGATAGAGCGCAAGGCCCATGCCCGTGTCGGCCAGGGCATAGATGACCGCGCCGTGCACCACGCGGTGTGGGTTGAGATGCTTGTCTGACACGGCGAGTGAGCATCGGCCGTAGCCCGCGCGCTGCTCGTCGATGCTCAGGCCGATGAGGTCGGCAAAGGGATGGTGATGCATCGCAGGGCGCCCTTCCTGGGAGGATCCGACGATCGTACTCCTGAGTCGTGTGGTGACGAGCGCTCATCGGAAATCGCGGCTGCGTGCGGTCAGTTCGCCCAACAGCGCGGTGTGATCCACCACCCGGCGTGCGACCAGGTGCATCACCTGTCCGCCCGTGGCGTGATCGGCCTGCCAGATACCGAAGACAGTCATCAATCGGGCCCCCAGGATGTCCTTGCGGTAGCGCTCGAGCAGATCGGGCCACACGATGACGTTGACCGAGCCTGTGTCGTCTTCGAGGGTGATGAAGACCACGCCCCGTGCGGTCGAGGGGCGTTGCCGGTGGGTGACCAGCCCGCTGGCGCGCGCGAGCCGGCCATCGGGGTAGCTGCGCAGCACGGCCGCCGGCTGCACCTGGAACCGATCAAGCGCCTGGCGCAACAGCGCGACCGGGTGGCGCCCCATGGGCAGTCCGAGCGAAGCGTAATCGGCCAGGGTCGATTCGGCTTCGGACGGGGCCGGCAAGATGAGCGCAGGCTCGGCATAGCGCGTATCGGCCAGCAGTGCGGGCATGGGCTGAATGGCAGCGGTCTGCCAGGCGGCCTGCACGCGATGCCCGGCCAGGGCCGAGAGCGCATCGGCCTGCGCGAGTGCTTGCAGGTCATGCGGATGGAGTCGGGCTGTGCGTGCCAGGTCTTCGACATCCTCGAAGACCGGCTGTCGCCCACCGGCGATGCGCCGCGTGCGTTCAGCCACCAGCCTCAGGGCAGCCGCTTCGGACAGGCCATGGATGCGCTGCAGCCCGAGCCGCACGGCAGGCTGTGGTCGGTAGTCCACTGCCTCATGCACCTGGGGGGTGGCGCTGCGCTCTTCCAGCCGCGAGGCCCAATCACTGGCCAGGACACAGGGCGCGCGCACCTCGATGCCGTGCTCGCGTGCATCGCGCACCAGCTGGGCCGGTGCGTAAAAGCCCATGGGTTGGGAGTCGAGCAGGGCGGCCAGAAAGGCAGCGGGTTCGTGGCGCTTGATCCAGCAGCTGACATAGACCAGCAGGGCAAAGCTGGCGGCGTGGCTCTCAGGAAAGCCGTACTCGCCGAAGCCTTCGATCTGCTTGAAGATGCGCTCGGCAAAGGCGAGGTCGTAGCCGCGCGCGAGCATGCCTTCGATCACCTTCTGCTGAAACCCATGCAGACCGCCCTTGCGCTTCCAGGCCGCCATGGCGCGGCGCAGCTGGTCGGCTTCGCCCGGCGTGAAGCCAGCCGCCAGGATGGCGATCTGCATGACCTGCTCCTGGAAGATCGGCACGCCCAGGGTGCGCTCCAGTGCCGGGCGGATTTCATCGCGCGGGTATTCGACCGGTTCCAGGCCCTGACGTCGGCGCAAGTAGGGATGCACCATACCGCCCTGGATGGGGCCAGGACGCACGATGGCCACCTCGATCACCAGATCGTAGAAGCAGCGTGGCCGCAGCCTGGGCAGCATGCTCATCTGTGCACGCGATTCGATCTGGAACACGCCCACGGTATCGGCCGCGCTGATCATCTCGTAGGTGTCAGGGTCTTCGGACGGAATGTCCTGCAGACGAAACCGCTGCGGCCCCTCGAGCGTGCCGTGACGGCGCAACGTGATGAAGTCCAGTGCGCGGCGGATGGCACTGAGCATGCCCAATGCCAGCACGTCGACCTTGAGCAAGCCCAGTGCGTCGAGGTCGTCCTTGTCCCATTGGATGACGCTGCGCCCCGGCATGGCCGCGTTCTCAATGGGCACCAGACGAGCGAGTGAATCGCGGGCAATGACGAAGCCCCCGCTGTGTTGCGACAGATGCCTGGGAAAACCGATGAGGGTGTGCGTGAGGCTCATCCAGTGCCGCACCGTGGGCGACTCGGGGTTGAAGCCGGCCTCTGAAAAGCGCTCGGCCTGAATGCTGCGACCGTCCCACCACTGCTGGCTGCGCGTGAGCAGATCGATGCGCTGGGGCTCGATGCCCAAGGCCCGACCAACATCACGCAGGGCCGAGCGTGGCCGATAGCTGCTGATGGCCCCGGTGAGGGCTGTGCGTTCGCGCCCGTACTTGGTGTAGAGGTATTGGATGACCTCTTCGCGGCGCTGATGTTCGAAATCGACGTCGATATCGGGTGGCTCATTGCGCTCGCGGCTGATGAAGCGCTCGAAGAGCACGCTGGTGCGGGCGGGGTCGACTTCGGTGATGCCCAGGCAGTAGCACACGGCGGAGTTGGCAGCGGAGCCGCGCCCCTGGCACAGGATGCCGCGTGAGCGGGCAAAGCTGACGATATCGGCCACCGTGAGGAAATACGGCTCGTAGTGCAGCTCGGTGATCAGGGCGAGCTCGTGCTCGATTTGCGCGCGCACGCTGTCCGGCATGCCCTGCGGGTAACGGCCAGGCGCACCTGCGTACGTGAGGTGCCGCAGCCAGCTGGCCGCTGAGTGGCCAGACGGCACGATTTCATCGGGGTACTCGTAGCGCAGCGAATCGAGCGAGAAACTGCAGTGCGCGGCAACCTCCAGGGTTTCTTCGAGCAGCTCGGGTGGATAGAGCTGGGCCAGACGCAGGCGGCTGCGCAAATGCTGTTCGGCGTTGGCGGCGAGTGCAAAACCCAACTCGGCAACCGGGCGTGCCAGCCGCGTGGCCATTAGGACGTCGTGCAGGCGCCTGCGTGAGCGCAGGTGGTAGTGCACATCGCCCGCGGCGACCAGCGGCAGGCCGCTGTGCCGGGAGGCCTCACGCAGCCGGGCCAGCAGGGGCAGGTCGTGACCGCGTGCCAGCAGCTCGGCTGCCAGCCAGGCGCGGCCACCGAAGCGCTCGCGGATGAAGCGTGCCTGCTCGTGCAGACGGGCCTGTGCACTGCCGGGCACGGCCGTTTCTTCAGCGGCCTGCGTAGCGACTTCAGGGCAGGGCACCAGGAGCGCCAGGCAGCCCGGCACGCCCGTATCCAGATCTTCGGTCAGCAGCCGGTAATGGCCCTTGGCCGCGCGCATGCGTGCGTGGGTGATGAGGGCAGACAGATTGCCGTAGCCCTCGCGGTTCTGTGCGATGAGCACCAGGCGAGCGGGCGGTATGCGTGCATCGGCGGGTGCCGCGCGCGTGTTCTGGGTGCGGCCGTCTTTGGCGTCGGGTGGGCCGCCCGCAGGACGCTGTGACGCCGGCTCGACCGCGGTGTGCGGATGGCCAAAGAGCCCGTGCAGGCCGAACTGCGCGCCGATCAGCAAGGGCAGGCCCGTGGCCTTGGCTTGCAGATGCGCGCGCACCACGCCTGCCAGCGAGCATTCGTCGGTGAGCGCCAGGGCGGCATAGGACTGCGCCTTGGCCCGATCCACCAATTCTTCAGGATGCGAGGCGCCGCGCAGGAACGAGAAGTTGCTGACGCAGTGCAGCTCAGCGTAGGGCGGGATCACGCGAGCCTCAGCGGGTTTGTATACTGTACATATAAACAGTATCCCGTTGAACTGTGGCAAGTTCAAGAGTACGTTCAACCCACACCGGAGATCGGACATGCTGCAACTGAGGCCCAACTGCGAGTGCTGCGATCAGGACTTGCCGCCTGATTCTTCGCAGGCACGCATCTGCTCGTTCGAGTGCACGTTCTGCGACCGCTGCGCGCAAGACCGGCTCAGTGGGCGCTGCCCTAATTGCGGTGGTGAACTCACGCCCCGTCCGCGCCGGCTTGCTGCAGCGCTGGGCAAGTACCCCGCGTCCACACAGCGTGTGCTCAAGCCGAGTGGGTGTGGTGCCACTGCACCGGTGTCAGACTGAAGAGTCTGAGCAACGACAGCGCACGCCTCGCATGAAGACACCGCAGCAGGTGCAACTAGCAGAAATCCTGGCGAACAGATTCATCCGCCATGCGCATCGCCACGAAGGCTTGCACTGGGATCAGGTTCAGGCCCGGCTCTCAAGCGCTGCGGCGAGGACCCTTGAGGCACTCCACGCGATGGAAATCTCTGGTGGCGAACCGGACGTGATTGGCTACGATGCCTCCACAGACCAGTACCTGTTCTGTGATTGCGCGCCCGAGAGCCCGTCGGGTCGAAGAAGCTTGTGCTACGACGGCGAGGCTCTGGCATCACGCAAGGAGAACAAGCCGGCGGGCAGCGCCTGCGAGGTCGCCGCGTCGATGGGTCTTGAGCTTCTCACCGAGCAGCAATACCGGGCATTGCAGGCATTGGGCGAATTCGATCTGAAAACGTCGTCCTGGTTGGTAACTCCCAAAGACATCCGCGCTCTGGGCGGCGCACTTTTTGGCGACCGCCGTTACGGTCAGGTGTTCGTCTATCACAACGGCGCGCAGTCCTACTACGCAGCCCGTGGATTCAGGGGCTTGCTGCGCGTCTGATTCCGCGCCCCGCTCAGCGATCTCGGGTTGGGCACTGCCCTGAATATTCCGCTCGCAGCTTTCCCCGCTCATTTCTCTCGATAAGGTCGTTCCTCGCACGCCAGAACCGATTGTCGGGTCGGGTTGTCCTTGTAGGCCACCAGCATCGG
>CANHUQ010000088.1 GCA_947463885.1 Burkholderiales bacterium | reverse complement strand
CGCAGCTAGACTGAGCTTGAACAGCAACCGGGTCGGGGCGTCGATTCGCCGCGAAGGTGCTGCAGATCTGGACCGGTGGGTAGATGGCATGCACGCAGTGTGAGGCCGGTGCATCCTTCGGTGCAGGTATTAGTTGGCGCAATCCGCTGTGAGGACGAGCGTGGCGGACGACTGGAGCAGGGCCTGACCCGCCTCCGTCTGCCCACGCCCTCGAGCCTGTGCCGATTCAATCACTGACCTCCGACGAGCCTGACTTCATGACCTGTGTTGAAACCCCTTCCGATCGTTCGTCTGCAGGCGCCCGGCGCGCCACGCTCTCGATCCTGGCCGCCTCCCTGGCTGGCGTGTGTGCCCCCCTGATGGCTCATCAGGGTCACAAACATCCTTCCGGCAAGGCAGCAGGAAATGCCGCAGGCGCTCCTGCGGCGTCTGCGAAAAACGAGGTGACCCAGTGGGAGCCCACCAATCTGCGCCTGCCGAATGTGGCCGTGCGCGATCAGGAGGGCCAAAACCATGTCTTTCATCGTGACCTGGTCAAGGGCCGCAAAGTGCTGGTGAACTTCGTATTCACCTCGTGCACGTCGATCTGCTCGCCCATGACGGCCACCTTCCGTGCCGTTCAGCAGGAACTTGCGCGCCGCAAGATCGATGATGTGCATCTCATCTCGGTGTCAGTCGATCCGCTGACCGATACCCCACAGGTCTTGCGTCAATACGCCAAGCGATTCGATGCCGGTCCGGGTTGGACCTTCGTCACCGGATCACGCAAGTCGATCGATGACATTCTCAAGGTCTTCGCGGTGTCGGCGGCTAATTTCAACGACCATTCGCCGATGGTCTATATCGGCGACGATGCCTCGGGGCGCTGGTCCCGAACCTTTGGCGCGGCTGCGCCTGAGTCCATCGTGGCGAAGATGACTGAGGTCTATCGCGTCTCGGGGCCAGCCTCCAGCGCACCGGGCGCAGGCAGCCTCGCGAGCGTCAGTCAGCGCTGAGTCCAGCGCTGAATACCACCCGGCCCATGCCGGGTCATGCGCTGGCGCCGGTCTTGACTTGCGCCAGCAGGGTGCTGACTTGCGGATAACGCAGCCTCACGCGCAGTTCGCGCTTCAGCCTGCGGTTGGTGAGTCGCCTGGACTCCGACATAAAGCTCCAGAGCATCGGTGAGACAGCAGCCTTGAGCGCTTCCCGTGGCAGGCGCGGGGGCCGTGACAGGCCGAACGCATCCGCGACCGCGTCGAAATAATCGCCCATCTTCAGGTCGCTGTCGTCCACCGCATGGATGACGCGTGAAGCCCCTCCACGCCAGAGTGCAGTAAACGCGATGCGTGCCAGATCGTCGGCGTGGATATGGTTGGTGTATCCGTCGTCCTGCACACGCAGCGCAGGGGTGCCACGTTGCAGGCGCTCCAGGGGCAGGCGCTCCCGCGCATAGATACCTGGCACGCGCAGGACCACCACTTGAGTGCCACCCCGTGCGGCCTGCTTGCGCAGCCGTTGCTCTGCCGCCACCCTGCGAATGGCGCGATCATTGTGCGGCGCGACCGTGCGCGTCTCATCGACCCAGGCCCCGGCGCAATCTCCATAGACCCCTGTTGTACTGAGGTACACCCATCGTTGCGCCTCAGGCAGGGCGGCTTGTGCATGGCGCGTGCGCGCGTCGTCCAGTCCTTGTGTCGGGGGCGGTGCGCTATGCAGCACGCGCGGTGCCAGACCGCGCAGCCTGCGGCATGCGCTGCGATCATCCAGATCGATGCACAGGGGCACTCCACCTGCCTGCCGGATGTCCTGCAGTGCTTCTGCTCGACGGACGACCCCAAACACGCGCAGCCGCGAACCGAACGCGTTAAGAAACCGCAGACCGACATCGCCGCACCCAAGCAGCACGATGCGCGGGCGCCGGAACGCACGAGGCAGAGCACCTTGTGGCGTACGCGTGCTCAAGGCCCGCGGCCTTAAAAGGGCTGCCAGGCGGGCACCATGCGCGCTGCGATGGCCCGCGTGCAAGACGCCTTTGCGCTCGGTTGCGCCGCTGCGTGAGGGATAATGGCGAGTTGTTCGGATTTTTCGAGTCACCGCCCGATTCTACGAGATGAGCTATCAGGTCACGGTATTGCCCAGTGGGCGCCGCTTTGAGGTTGAGCCCGACGAGACCATCCTGGACGCGGGTCTGCGCCATGGCATCGTGCTGCCATATGGGTGCAAGAACGGTGCGTGCGGCTCGTGCCGCGCCAGAGTGACGCATGGCTGCATCGAACAGGGCCCGCATCAGCCGCAGGCTTTGCGCAAGGAAGACGCGCTGCAGGGTCATGCGCTCCTGTGCTGTGCCACTGCGCTCACTGACCTGTCGATTGAAGCGCGCGTCATTGCCGCAGCGGGCGATATCCCGGTGCGCAAGATGCCCTGTCGAATTTCGAGCATCGAGCGGGTGGCGCCGGATGTGGCGGTTGTGCGGTTGCAGCTTCCGGCCAATGAGCGTTTGCAGTATCTCGCCGGGCAATACATCGAGCTCATCCTGAAAGACGGCACGCGGCGCAGTTATTCCATGGCCGGCGCACCGCATGAAGCCGAGCACCTTGAGTTGCACATTCGCCACATGCCTGGCGGACACTTCACAGATGCGCTGTTCGAGGTGTCGCAGCCGAACGTGAAAGTGCGGGACATCCTGCGCTTTGAAGGTCCGATGGGCACGTTCTTTCTGCGCGAAGACAGCGACAAGCCGATCGTCTTCGTGGCCAGCGGAACGGGTTTTGCGCCCATCAAGGCGATCATCGAGCACGCCATGCACAAATCCATCCGCCGGCCGATGACGCTGTATTGGGGCGCCCGTCGTCCTCGCGACCTGTACCTGGATGCGCTGTGCCGACACTGGGCGCAGACCTTGCCGCACTTCAGCTACGTGCCGGTTGTTTCCGATGCGATCGCCGAAGATGCCTGGACAGGACGCACCGGTTTTGTTCACCGCGCGGTCATGCAGGATCACCCCGATCTGTCCGGCTTCCAGGTCTATGCCTGTGGCGCGCCCGTGGTCGTGGATTCGGCGCGGGCCGATTTCACGCAGACATGCGCCTTGCCATCAGACGAGTTTTTTGCCGACGCGTTCACGTCTGCCGCGGATCAGCCGGGGGCTTCGCCCAGATAGGCTTCACGGACCCGCGGGTCATGAAGCATGTCCTGCGCTGGCCCGGACATGGAGATCACGCCAGAGTCCATGACATAGCAACGGTGCGCGGCCTGCAGCGCCAGTTTGGCGTTCTGCTCGACCAGCAGCAGTGTGGTGCCTTGGGCCGACACCGATCGGATCACTTCGAAGATCTTTTCGACCATGATCGGCGACAGGCCCATGCTGGGCTCATCGAGCAGCAGCAGCCTGGGATGCCCCATGAGGGCACGGGCCATGGCGAGCATCTGCTGTTCGCCTCCCGACAGGGTCCCTGCGAGCTGTGCAGCCCGCTCGCTCAGCCTTGGAAAAATCGCGAACATCCGCTCGATATCGTGGCCTACGTCTGGCGCACCGCGCCGGCTGTAGGCACCCATCATGAGGTTCTCGGTGATTGTCATGCGGCCAAAGACACCACGGCCCTCGGGCACCATCACCAAGCCCTGGCTGACCAAGGCGCTGGCTTGCTGCCCGCGCAGCGAGCGACCCATGAAGGTGATGTCTCCGGCTTGAGTCGCCACGCCCGCGGTGATGGCCTTGAGCGTCGTGGTTTTGCCCGCGCCATTGGCCCCGATCAGCGCCACTAGCTCGCCCTGGTCCACCTGTAAATCCACGCCCTTGACCGCCTGAATGCCACCGTAGGCTACCTTCAGGCCGCGCACTGAGAGCATGGGCGCAGCCAACGGGGCAGCCTGATCAGGCATGAGCCGTTCCCAGATAGGCCTCGATGACCGCCGGATCGCGCCGCACGTCGGCAGGCACCCCTTGCGCGATCACCTTGCCGTAATCCAGCACGGTGACCCGGTCGCACAACCCCATGACCAGCTTGACATCGTGTTCGATCAGCAAAATGGTGCGCCCCGATGCGCGAATACGTTCGAGCAGGGCACGCAAGCTCAGTTTTTCGGTGGCGTTCATGCCTGCTGCCGGTTCGTCGAGCGCAAGCAACTTGGGTTCAGTCGCCAGGGCTCGGGCGATCTCAAGCCGGCGCTGATCGCCATAAGACAGGGTGCGTGATGGGACATGCGCATAGTCGCTGATGCCGACTTCCTCGAGCAGACCCATGGCATGTTCGCGAATGAGGGCTTCTTCGCGGCGCTGCGAGGCCGGTCTGAGCATCGCGGCCCACGCGCCTGCACGGGTGCGTACATGACGTCCGACCATCACGTTTTCCAGGACGGTCATCTCGGAAAACAATCGGATGTTCTGGAAGGTGCGGGCAATCCCTGCTTTGGCGACTGTGTGCACTGCGGTCGGTTCGTACCGGTGTCCGTCCAGCGCAAAGCGCCCGCTATCCGGTGTGTAGAGCCCCGTGATGACATTGAAAAAGGTGGTCTTGCCCGCGCCGTTCGGACCGATCAGGCCATAGATCTGGCCGCGACGGATCTGAAGGCTCACGTCCGAGAGGGCCTGCAGGCCTCCGAATCGCTTGCTGACGTTGTCGACGCTCAGCAGATGAGGCGCTTCGTTTTGCGCGACCGCATGGGCGTGCGCGCCGGATTGCACCTCTGTCTCGCTCATGACTGGCCGCCTGTGGCCACGCCAGACGCTGCGGTCGATGTCCGTCGGCGTACTGGTGCAGGCCAGAGCCCGGAGGGTCTGTACAGCATGATGACCATCATCGCCAGGCCAAAGAGGAGCATGCGCAAGGCCTCTGGTGCCACGATCTCATGTCCGAAGAGTGACTCCTGCAGCGGCTTGGCCACGTAGCGCAGCACTTCGGGGATGGCATACAAGATGACCGCGCCCAGAATGACACCGGGCACATGCCCCATGCCGCCGAGCACCACCATGGCCACGATGACAATCGACTCCATGAGTGTGAAGCTCTCGGGCGACACAAACCCCTGAAAGGCCGCGAACATGGCGCCAGCGACGCCACCGAAGGACGCGCCCATTGCAAAAGCCAGCAGCTTGATGTTGCGCGTGTGAATGCCCATCGCCTTGGCGGCGATTTCGTCCTCGCGAATGGCCATCCAGGCGCGTCCGATCCGTGAATCCTGCAGGCGTATCGTCAGCACGATGATCAGCAGGGCCAATGCCAGGAATACGTAGTAGTACAGGTACACCGATGGCACTTCGACGCCGAACCATTCCTGCGTTTTGCCCAGCGATACGCCGCCCAGATGAATCGGTTCGATGTTGCTGATGCCCTGCGGACCGTTAGTCAGGTTCACGGGGGCATTCAGGTTGTTGAGGAAAATGCGCACGATTTCGCCGAAACCGAGCGTCACGATCGCCAGATAGTCGCCGCGCAGTCGCAGCGTCGGGGCGCCCAGCAGGACGCCCAGAAACGCAGCCAACGTTGCGGCCAGCGGCACGACGATCCAAACCGATGCATGCAATCCGTCGGGGAACCACTGCTGAATCAGTTCAAAGTTTTCTGCCAAATGCGGGGAGGCCAGCACGGCATACAGGTACGCGCCCATGGCATAGAAGGCCACATAACCTAAGTCGAGCAGACCCGCGTAGCCCACAACGATGTTCAGACCGAGCGCCAGCATCACGTAGAGCAGCGCGAAGTCCAGGATGCGCACCCAGGCGTTGCCTTGCAGGCCGACCACGAACGGCAACACCGCCAGCACCACGGCGACGACAGCGGCCGCAGCCCAGGCTGCGAAGCGATGGCCCTGCAGCCAGGGTATGAACGCTGTGTAGGGAGAATCAGGCGTCGACATGGATCAGGGTCGGTCTGCTCTCGGTGGTGTTCAGGCGCGGTCGGCCACGCGCTCGCCCAGCAGGCCGGACGGCCGGAACACCAACACCACGATCAGGACGATGAACGCAAAGATGTCCTGGTAGTGGCTGCCCAGAAATCCGCCGGTGAGGTCGCCGATGTAGCCCGCGCCCAGACTTTCGATGATCCCGAGCAGCAGCCCTCCGAGCACGGCCCCGCCCAGATTGCCGATGCCACCCAACACGGCCGCGGTGAACGCCTTCAGACCGGGAATGAAGCCCATGCTGAATTGCGCGATGTTGTAGTTCATGGCAACCAGGACCCCAGCGACCGCAGCAAGCGCAGCCCCGATCGAGAACGTGGCGGCGATCACTCGATTGGAATTGACCCCCATGAGGCCCGCCACGCGAGGGTTCTCTGCCGTGGCGCGCATGGCACGCCCGAGCCAGGTGCGATTCACCAGCAGCAGCAGCCCTGTCATGGTGAGCCCCGAGACCACCAGGATGAGCAGCTGCTTGGGCGCGAGCAGCGCGCCGCCGATGTGGATTGGTTCGGTGGGCAACAGATCAGGAAATACGATCGGATTGGGCTTCCAGACGATCATGGCCAGGGTCTGGATGACGATCGACACGCCAATCGCCGTGATCAGCGGAGCCAGCCTGGGCGCATGGCGCAGTGGTCTGTAGGCAATGCGTTCAATCGCCAAAGACAGCACCACGCAGGCCGGGATGGCCGCAGCCAGCGCAATCAGCAGAATGACCGGCCCGGGCAGCCCTGAGCCTGCCAGCAGACCGACCACGGTCACACCGACCATGGCGCCAATCATGAGCACATCGCCATGCGCAAAATTGATGAGCTGCAGGATGCCGTAGACCATCGTGTAGCCCAGCGCCACCAGGGCATACACGCTGCCCAGGACGAGACCGTTGAGTACCTGCTGCAGCAGGATGTCGAAGTGCATGAAGGGGTGCCAAGCCACGAAAGACAAGCAGTGTAACGGGCTGGCTTAGCAGTGTCCCTTTCCAAACAAAAACCCCGGCAATCGCCGGGGCCATGTGTAGGGTGAGGTGAAGGGTCTACTTGGTGCCGAGGACCCATTTGGCCAGCGACAGCGCTTCATCCGGATTGACCTGCGGATTGGCTGGCATGGGGATCTGCCCCCAGATGCCGACGCCGCCTTCACGGATTTTCTTGGCAAGTTTGGCCGAAGCGTCTTTATCTGATGCGTATTTCGCAGCCACATCCTTGTACGAAGGGCCAATCAGCTTCTTGTCGGCAGCATGGCAGGCCATGCAGTTCTTGGATTTCGCCAGATCGGCACTGGCCTGGGCGGGCGTCGCAGACATGAGAGCGAGGGCCGCCAGTGCCGGGCTCAACAGGTGTCGTTTCATGGGTTCTCCGTCTGTGAAAGGGTCAAGCGCCTCTAACGGTCCTCGCCGCAGGGAGGTTGACCGTGTCCGTTGATCCGGCAAAGTTGACGTCATCGGGCGCTGCTCCCATGGTGGGGCATCTTTGCGGAGCCTGTCGACCATGCCTCTGTTGTGGACCGGCCTGATATTTGTGTTGCTGAAGCTGTCGCATGTCGGCCCGGTGGCGCAGTGGCCCTGGTGGGGGGTGCTGTCTCCCCTTTTTGCCGCGGTGGTGTGGTTTGAGTGGCTCGAGACGCCCTTGGGCCGCCATCGCGCGGCAACCCGTGCGCAAGGCGGGGCTGCGCTTCACCGGCGTCGGCTCCCGGCGCGTTTCGGCGACCGCACCGGACGCCATTGAGCGCCGGGCGATTCAAGGGCTATTCGATGCGGTCGCCGTCCGTTGATGCAGGTCCGTTGACGCAGTTCAGTCTTCGAACCCGTCGGTGACCGCCCCTTTACTGGCACTCGAGGCCAGCTTGGCAAACTTCGCCAGGACGCCGCGGGTGTAGCGTGGCGTGGGCGCGCGCCAGGCCGCTTTGCGCTTGGCAATTTCAGCGTCATCCACGTTCAGTTGCAGCAGCAGGGCGTGCGCATCGACCGTGATGGAATCGCCTTCCTTGACCAGCCCGATCAGGCCGCCTGCGGCTGCTTCCGGCGCGACATGGCCCACGACCATGCCCCATGTGCCGCCTGAGAAACGCCCATCGGTGATCAGCGCAACCGATTCGCCCAGCCCGGCGCCGATGATGGCCGAGGTGGGGGCGAGCATCTCGGGCATACCCGGCGCGCCTTTGGGGCCGAGGTAACGCAGCACCAGCACGTCGCCCGCGTTGATCTTGTTGTCCATGATCGCAGTCATTGCCGACTGCTCGTCGTCAAACACACGTGCGGGCCCGGTCATGACCGGGCTCTTCAGGCCGCTGATTTTGGCCACGGCGCCTTCAGGCGACAGATTGCCCTTGAGGATGGCCAGATGACCTTCCTTGTAGAGGGCTTGGCTGATCGGGAAGATCACCGGCTGATCGGCTCGCGGCACGGACGGCACATCGGCGAGTTCCTCGGCCATGGTGCGACCGGTGATGGTCATGCAGTCGCCGTGAATAAGGCCTGCATCCAACAGGATCTTCATGACCTGCGGGATGCCGCCTGCGCGATGCAAGTCGGTGGCCACATACTGGCCCGAAGGCTTGAGGTCGCAGATGACAGGCACGCGCTTGCGCACACGCTCGAAGTCGTCAATGGTCCATTCGACGCCGGCGCAATGCGCAATGGCCAAGAAGTGCAGCACAGCGTTGGTTGAGCCACCCGTGGCCATGATGAGCGTCACGGCATTTTCAATCGACTTGCGCGTCACGATGTCGAGCGGGCGCAGGTTGTTACGCACCGCCTGCACCAGGACACGGGCCGAGGCCTGGGTGGACTCGAGCTTTTCATGGTCAGGATTGGCCATGGTCGACGAGCCCAGCAGGCTCATGCCCAGCGCTTCGAACGATGAAGACATCGTGTTGGCGGTGTACATGCCGCCGCACGACCCGGTGCCGGGCACCGCATTCTGTTCGATGCCTTCGAAGTCTTCCTGGCTCATGCGTCCACGCGAAAACTCACCCACGGCCTCGAAGATCGAGACAACGGTCAGATCCTTCCCTTTCCAGTGCCCGGGTTTGATCGTGCCGCCGTAGACATAAATTGCCGGCACATTGCAGCGCAGGATGCCCATCATGCCGCCCGGCATGTTCTTGTCGCAGCCGCCCAGCACCAGCACGCCGTCCATCCACTGACCTTGCACCGCGGTCTCGATGCAATCGCCGATCACTTCACGCGAGATCAGCGAATACTTCATGCCCTCGGTGCCCATGGACATGCCGTCAGAAATGGTGGGCGTACCAAAGGTCTGAGGATTGCCGCCGGCTGCTCGCACGGCTTCCACTGCCGCATCGGCCAAGGGCTGCAGGCCGGAGTTACAGGGTGTGATGGTGGAGTGCCCGTTGGCGATGCCAATCATCGGATTGGCGAAGTCGGACTTCTTGTAGCCCATCGCGTAATACATCGAGCGATTGGGGGCACGTGCCACGCCTTCGGTAATGTTGCGGGAGCGTCGGTTCGCGGTCATCGCGGTGTCTCCGTGCGAAAGAGGGTAGAGGGAAAGGAGGCGATGGTAAGTCGGGTGGGAACGAACGCCAAATGGCCCTGGCGTGCCCATGGGACAATGCGCGCTTTCCTCTGATCCATCTGCTAAACGGCAGATCGCGGCGACGATGTCGACTCATCCCGGTTTCGATCCGATTGCCCTGCAGTTGGGACCGCTGGCCATCCGCTGGTACGGTCTCATGTACCTGCTGGCGTTTCTCGCCTTCTACCTGCTCGGCCGATGGCGCATTCGGCACAGCCATTACGGCTCACGCACAGGCCTCACGCCAGCCGATGTCGAGGATCTGCTGTTTTTCGGTGTGGTGGGCGTGGTGCTTGGGGGGCGGCTGGGCTACGTGCTGTTCTACAAGCCCGGCTATTACCTGCAGCATCCGCTTGAAGCTTTCGCAGTCTGGCAGGGCGGCATGTCGTTCCACGGGGGGCTGGTTGGTGTACTGGTGGCCTGTGCGCTGTTTGCACGCCGTCACCGCATGCGCTGGCTGGTGCTGATGGACTTCGTGGCGCCGCTGGTGCCTCTGGGTCTGGCGGCAGGCCGCTTGGGCAATTTCATCAATGGCGAGTTGTGGGGGCGGGCCAGTACCGTGCCCTGGGCCATGGTGTTTCCGCAATCGGGCACCGATGTGGCGCGCCATCCTTCGCAGCTCTACCAATTTGCTGGCGAGGGCCTGCTGCTTTTTGTCGTGTTGTGGGCCTATTCGAGCCGACCGCGTGCGGTGGGGCGTGTCTCCGGCCTTTTTCTGGTGGGCTACGGTGTGCTGCGCTTCCTGGCTGAATTCGCCCGTGAACCCGACGCGTTTCTTGGTTTTCTTGCAGCAGGCATGACCATGGGTCAGTTGCTCTGCATCCCCATGGTGGTTTACGGTGCGTACCTGTTGGGGCGCCGGGCCGCAGACTGAACTGCGCACGCAGTAGCCCCGATCTCTCGAGGAGACATCAATTGAACGGATCTGTCGGCAAGGCTGGCGTGTCTGCGGGCCAGGGCGACCCGCTGTCGTTTGACGGCGCATCGGTGCTGGTGGTCGGCGGCTCAAGCGGCATTGGCAATGGCATTGCACGGGCGTTTCGTGATCGCGGTGCGCAGGTCACGGTATGGGGTACGCGTGCCTCGGCCGCGGATTACGCGGGCGATACCGGCTCCGACCTTGAGGGTCTGAGCTATGTCCAGGTGGATGTGGCGGACGATGCCGCCGTGTCACAGGCCGCCGCCGCGATGCCCCGGCTCGATGTGCTCGTCCTCTCGCAGGGCGTAGTGCTGTACCGCCGAGCCGAATACGAGATGCCTGGTTTTCGCAAGGTGCTCGATGTGAATCTGAACAGCCTGATGGCCTGCTGTGCGGCGCTTCACCCGCAGCTCAAGGCTGCGCGCGGTAGCGTCATCATTCTCAGTTCTACAGCGGCCTTTCATGCCACGCGCGGCAATCCGGGCTATGCAGCGTCCAAGGCAGGCGCAGTCGGACTGGTGCGCACATTGGCCGATGCATGGGCAGACGACGGCATTCGTGTGAATGGCATCGCGCCGGGGTTCGTGGCCACCAAGATGACCGCAGTGACGACGGCCAACCCTGCGCGCCTGGAGGCGGCTTTGCAGCGCATCCCGATGGGACGGCTAGGCACGCCGCAGGACATGGCGGGTGTGGCGCTCTTCCTGGCCTCGCCGCTGGCAGCCTATGTGATCGGTCATACGGTGCCGGTGGATGGCGGGCTGCTGTTGAATTGAATGGTTCACTGAACAGCGAGATACCCTTGAGGAGCTTTGACATGATCCCTTCGAATGTTGCATCGCGCCGATTCATGGGGCGTCTGGTCGTTGGAACGTTGGTCGCGGGCGTGGCGTGGGTGGGCAGCGTGAGCGACGCTCGTGCGCAAACCCCGGCGCAGGCCTGGCCGAGTAAACCCGTGCGCTTGATCGTGCCGTTTCCGCCTGGCGGCGGCACCGATGCCTTTGCGCGGCCACTGTCCAAAGTGCTGACTACCTCGTTGGGTCAGCCGGTGCTCATTGACAATCGTGGAGGTGCCGGCGGCACGCTGGGCGCTGAAGTGGCCGCGAAGGCCGCCCCCGATGGCTATACGTTCCTGATCGGCGCCGTGCACCACACCATCGCTGTCAGCATGTATCCGAAGCTGGGCTACGACCTGTCCAAAGATCTCGTTCCGGTGACCATGCTGTCGCTCGTGCCTAATGTCCTGGTCATCAATCCTCAGAAGCTACCGATGCGCAGCTATGAGGACTTCTACAACTATGTGCGCGCCAACCCGGGCAAATTGAATTTCGCTTCGGCCGGCAATGGCACGGCGCACCAGTTGGTGGTCGAGCTCTACAAGACGCAGACCCGGACCTTCATGACGCATATCCCCTACCGGGGCGCAGGCCCGGCGCTGCAGGACCTGCTGGCTGGTCAGGTCGATTTCATGTTCGATGGGCTGGGCAGTGCCATGCCGCAGATCAAGGCTGGCAAGCTGCTGCCGCTGGCGGTCACCAGCGCCCAGCGTTCTTTTGCACTGCCGGATGTGCCCACATTTGCTGAAAAGGGCGTGCCGGGCTATGACGCCCGCACCTGGTATGCCCTGTGGGCGCCGGCCGGGACCCCACGTGAGCTTGTTTTGCGGATGCAGCAGGAGGTGTCCAAGGCGCTTGCAGGCAAGGAGCTCAAGGACACCTGGAACAGCCTGGGTGCAGAGGCCGGCGGGGGAACGCCCGAAGAGATGCAGAAATTCGTGGATGCCGAGGTGCGCAAGTGGGCCAAGGTGGTCAAGGATTCCAACGCCAAACTCGACTGAGTCGGCGTAGTGCTGTGCCCGTTCGAACCGCTCACTGACGATTCATTCAGACCATGACTGCCCATCCTTCCGTCGCCCGACGCGCCGCTGTGTCGGCCTCGCAGCACAACCTCTATGCGCTGATTGCAGCACGCATGCCCGCCGACCGCAGTGCCTGCGCGATCGAGACCCACGACGGCTTGTACTGGAGCTGGGCCGACCTGGACCACGCCAGTGCGCGCATCGCCCATCTGCTGGCCTCGCTCAAGCTGCCGGCCGGCTCACGCATCGCCGTGCAGGTCGATAAGTCGCCCGAGTCGGTCTGCCTGTATCTGGCCACCCTGCGCGCGGGGCATGTGTTCCTGCCGCTCAATTCCGCCTATCAGCAGTCCGAGATTGACTACTTCATTCAGGATGCCGAGCCGGCGGTGGTGGTGTGCACACCGTCCAACTTGTCGTGGATCGAACCGATTGCCCGCGCCCGCGGCACGGCCCATGTGTTCACGCTCTCGGATGCACGCACCGGCTCGCTGCTCGATGCTGCCGCACGGTTTTCCGATCAGTTCAAGACCGTGGTGCGTGCTGCTGACGATCTCGCCGCCATCCTGTATACCTCGGGGACGACTGGTCGCAGCAAGGGCGCCATGCTCTCGCACGGCAACCTTGCGAGCAACGCACTGACCCTGGATGTGTACTGGCGCTGGCGTCGCGGCGATGTGCTGTTGCATGCCCTGCCCATCTTTCATGTGCATGGCCT
>CANHUQ010000087.1 GCA_947463885.1 Burkholderiales bacterium | reverse complement strand
GCCACGGTATTGAATTCAGCGTCGGGAAAGCCTGCTTCGGCCATGGTGGGCACATCCGGCAAATCGGGCAGGCGCTTGGGGCCGAGCACGGCCAGCACACGCACCTTGCCGCTTTTCAGAAACGGCAGTGCAGGCCCCAGGGTGCCCATACCCCAGGGCACATTGCCTGCCGCCAGGTCCTGCAAATAAGGGCCTTCGCTCTTGTAGGCAACATGGTTCATGCCCAGGTCGCGCGATTGATTCAGGTAAGCACTCATCAGATGGCCGGCTGACCCGACGCCGTAGGAGCCGTAGTTGAGCTTGCCCTTATTCGCCTGAGCCCATGCCATGAATTCCTTCATGTTTCTGGCCGGAACGAGGTCTGCATTGACCGTGACCACCAGGCTGGTGGCGGCGACCTCGGAGATGAATTCAAAATCCTTGCGCACGTCGTAGGGCACCTTGGAAAACATGTGGTGCGCATAGAAGATCGGCGTGGAATAGGCCATCAGAAGGGTGTAACCGTCAGGCGCGGCACGGGCCACTGCCTGAGCGCCGATCATGCCGGAGGCGCCCACCTTGTTGTCGATGATCACTGACTGACCCAGCCGTTTGCCCAGCTCTTCGGCCATCACGCGGCCCAAGATGTCGGTGGCACCACCAGGGGCTGCGGGGATCACCATGGTGATCGGTCGCGTCGGATAGTCCTGTGCGAAGGCAGGGGTGCTTGCACTTGCACTTGCGCAGATCAGCAGCGCGAGGTTGCGCAGCATGGTGGTGAGTGTCATCGGTAGCTCATAGTGGGAGACGGCATCGAGCAAGGATACCGGTACCCGCGGCCGGTCCAATGACGCGGGTCAGTCAGCTCTTCTGGATGAGCGTACACATTGCTGTTGGGTGGGTGCCCAGCCCGGTCGAGTTAGAAGGATGCCCACTCGTCATGGCCCACCTTGACGGTCGTCCCTGCCTGCTGGGTCTGCGCGGTGCTTGCAGTGGACGCAGGCTGCTGCTCGCGCCGAGGGGTCGGCAACGCGCCGGCATGCTTTGACCTTGGGGTGGTGCGCTCAGTGGACGCCGACTTGGCGGGCGGTGAGCTGTGTTTCACGGCGTCTGCCGCACCGCTGTACGCGAGCTTGAAGACGGAGACTGCCTCGACGAGTTGCTGCGCCTGGGCTCTCAGGCTTTCTGCAGCTGCGGCACTTTCCTCGACCAGCGCTGCGTTTTGTTGCGTCGCCTGATCCATCTGGCTCACGGCCTCACCCACCTGTTGAACACCGGTGCTTTGCTCGACATTGGCTGAACTGATCTGGGCCACGATGTCCGTCACGCGCTGGATGGAGCTCACGATTTCGCCCATTGTCTTGCCCGCCTCATCGACCAGCAGGGTGCCTTGCTCCACCTGCCGCACGCTTTGGCCGATCAGGTTCTTGATCTCCTTGGCAGCGTCGGCGCTTCGCTGTGCCAGGCTGCGCACTTCGCTGGCGACGACCGCAAAGCCACGGCCTTGTTCGCCGGCTCTGGCGGCCTCGACCGCAGCGTTCAACGCGAGCAGATTGGTCTGAAAGGCGATACCGTCGATCACGCTGATGATGTCGCCGATACGACGGCTGCTCTCATTGATGCCCTGCATGGTTGTGACCACCTTGCCGACCACCTCTTTTCCTTGAGAGGCCACTGCCGAGGCGCCCTGTGCGAGTTGGCTTGCCTGCTTAGCGCTATCGGCATTCTGACGAACGGTGCTGCCGAGTTCATCCATTGTGGCCGCGGTTTGCTGCAGAGCACTGGCCTGTTTTTCAGTGCGTCCGGACAAGTCTTGGTTGCCTTGTGCGATCTGTGCGCTTGCTGTAGCGACACTTTCGGAGTTTTGGCGAACCTTTGACACCAGGGTGGCCAGGCTGTCCTGCATGCGAGCAAGGTTAGCCATCACGCTGCTGGTGTCGTTGGGTCTGACCGGAATCGATACGCTTAAGTCTCCGCCGGTCACCCGATCGGCCACTTGTACTGCGCTTCCTGGCTCACCTCCCAACTGCCGCAGGACGCTTCGGCCCAGCACAAGGCCGAGGACCGCAGTGGCCAGACACAGGCCGATGCCGCCCAACGCCAGAATGTAAGTCGTGGCCGACGCCGTGGAGGCCATGGCGGCGCTGCGCTCATCCAGTAGGGTTGACTCCGCTTTGGTGAACTCCGCGATTTCACTGCGGAATGCATCCATCGCAGCCTTGTCCTTGCCAGCGCGGAACTCCTTGAGTAGATCCTCCAGCGTGGACTTGCCAGCATTGACCTCGCGGCGCTGTGTGAGCAACCCGTTGGCAACCTCCATGAACTGCTGATGCTTGGCCATCAGGCCTTCAAGGCGCGTCTGCTGGGATGGATTATCCGAGGTGAGCGACTTCGCCTTGCTGTGATGCTCACCAAAGTCCCGCTGTCCCTTCTTGAGCGGCTCGAGAAATTTCTCATCGCCGCTGGCAACGAATCCGCGCAACCCAGTCTCGATGTTGACCATGCTCAGCAGCATGCTTTCAGACTGTTGCATCACACGATAGGTGTGATCGTTCCACTTCACTTTCTCAATGAGATTGATCGTGCTGACCAAACCCACGCCAATCAACGCGCCACCCAGGGCGAGAATCGCAGTAAAGGTGCACAGCAACTTCTGCTTCAACGTCCATCGGTCAAACATGTCGTGCTTCCTTGTGTTGGCCCGATTGAGCGGAGGGCAAGTCCCTGAGGCGATCGCCCGTGCGGGTAGCACCGACCTTTGCAAAGTGCCTACAGACTGCCTCGAAGGTCGGGTATCGAATCCGCAGAATTGAAGGGGATAGGCGCTTCAATTCACGAACGCCTCAAGCGCTGCGCAGTGCGCATTCGCTTTCAACACCGATCTGAACGAGATTGAAGAACATCGCGACCGATGTTCTGCGGGGTCGGCAGGCATCTGCTGACGTTGTGCTGCGCCGGCAGAAAATAAAAAAGGCCTGCACGAGTGCAAGCCTTTGATGTGTTTGGTGGCGAATCAGGGACTCGAACCCCGGACCTGCGGATTATGATTCCGACGCTCTAACCAACTGAGCTAATTCGCCAAGAGGCGCGATTGTAGCGACCAGCACTGGAATCGTCAAAGTACAGGGGCTGACACACGCTGGGGACGGCTGGATGCTTGAGGGTGGATCCAGACGGATTGGGGTGCTGCCTGCGTCTTTGCCCCGCACGCGATTGGACTCAACTTCCCTGGCCTGCCCGTTCAGATCACCCGCTGGATGTGGGTCAAAGCCCAGGTGTGGCGGCCGCTCAGGCTCTGCGAAACCGGTTGATCGTTTCGCGTGCCTCACTGGCAGCTTGCCGGGCGGCTTGTGCAAACGCTTCGCCGCGGCCTGCGTACAGAATGGCGCGTGATGAATTGATGACCATGCCTAAGCCCTCTGTCGTGCGCCCCGCCGACACGGTGGCTTGTACATCCCCGCCCTGAGCGCCAATGCCTGGCACCAAAAGCGGTAGACCAGGTGCCAGTGCGCGCACGCGTGCGAGTTCTGCTGGGACGGTGGCGCCCACCACCAGGCCTAGTTCGCCCCCACCATTCCAGGGGCCTGCTGCAAGACGCGCGACGCGTTCATAGAGCTTTTCGCCGCCCACATCGAGCATTTGCAGGTCTGCGCCTCCTGGGTTGGAGGTGCGACACAGCAAAAACACGCCGCGATCTGAATAGGCTAACCATGGCTCGATCGAGTCGAAGCCCATGTAAGGATTCACGGTGACTGCATCAGCCTTGTAGCGTTCGAAGGCTTCGCGCGCATATTGCTCAGCGGTGGATCCGATATCGCCCCGTTTCACGTCGAGGATGACTGGAACGTGCGGATGCGCTGTGTGAATGTGCTCGATCAGCGCTTCAAGCTGGTCCTCAGCGCGTTGCGCAGCGAAATAGGCGATCTGCGGTTTGAACGCGCACACGAGATCGGCGGTTGCATCTGCGATGGCAGTGCAGAACTGATAAATGGCGTCTGGCGCGTGAGCAAGATGCTCAGGCATCTTGCCGGGGTCTGGATCCAGCCCCACGCACAGCAGCGAATCGGAACGCGCCCAGGCGCGACTGAGCGACAATGAAAACGGCATGGGGTGATGGGTGGTCTTGGGCATGGTCCCTGGATTCTACCCGCGCCCTTTTTGCGGTTGCTGCGCCGTGCTCTGTGTGTTTCCTGAGTCTTCATTTGGTCTGTATGTCCGTTCTGTATGCCCATTGCGCTGTCTCGTAAGGATCTGTGGCTGCTCGTGCTGCTGACGGTGCTGTGGGGCATCAACTGGCCGGTCATGAAAGTGGGCGTGCGCCAGTTCCCGCCATTGAGCTTTCGTACGCTGTGCATGGTGGGCGGCGTGTTGCTGTTTGCGGCGATCGTTCGCGCGCAGGGTCAGTCTCTGCGGATTGAGCGAGAACACTGGCGTGAAGTGTTCATGCTGGGGCTGACCAACATGACGATCTGGTATGTGTTGTCGATCTATGCGGTGAAGCTGCTGTCGTCGGGCCGCGCGGCGATTCTGGGTTACACGATGCCCGTGTGGGTGGCCATCTTCGGTTGGCTACTCTATCGGGACCGGTTGGATGGACGCACGCTCTTGGGGGTGCTCGCGGCCTGCGTGGGCATTGCCCTATTGCTGCTCGAGGAAATCGGCACCCTGACGGGGCGGCCATTGGGCACCTTGCTGATGCTGGCCGCTGCGATGGTGTGGGCTGTTGGAACGCAGTGGATGCGCCGCCGCAAGGTACAGGCGGGGGTAGCGGTGCTGGCGTTCTGGATGATGGTGCAGGCCCTGTTGGTGTGCAGCGTGTTGTGCTGGGTGCTTGAGCGGGATCAGTGGGTGCGCTGGCCCAATGCCCAGGAGGGGTGGGCGATTGCGTACAACATTGTGCTGGTGTTCGGTGTGTGTCAGTTGCTGTGGTTCCGGCTGGCGAGCATCCTGCCGCCTGTGGCGAGCAGTTTGTCCGTGATGATGATCCCGGTGGTGGGGTTGTTCTCAGGGATGATCATGCTTGGCGAGAGACCGACCTGGGCCGATTACGCAGCTCTGGTCTTCGTGTTGTTCGCGATGTTCACGGTGTTGCTGCCTGCACGATCCGCAGCGAAACCTTAGTGCTTAGGCGGCCCCCGTTCATGGCGTGTGTCATGGGCTCATGTTGACGGTCAGTCATCGCAACAGCGATTTTCGGACAGCACCTGGTGCTTTGATCAAGGGATCTGCCATGGCGCTGAGCGTGGTGAACTGCAATCCGGCTTTGCCCCCGAGCCCGCTCGCGCAGCGCAGTGCTTCAAAGTTGCCCCGTGTATCAATGGTGGTGAATTGCTCCACGTAGCCTGCGATCCAGTTGGTGCGGTTGGCGCGCAGCCAGACGTCGAGTTGGGGCCGAGTGGCCAGGTCGAACCGTCCTGAGTTGTGCAGCACGGCCACTCGCTGTGCGAGCTCGAGCTCGATAGCGGATTGCCGCGTGTACCAAGCCAGTGAGTCTGGGGCTTCGCTATTGACGAATCGACCCGCCATAGTGGGGGCTTGCATCACGCGCCTGAGGTTGTCGCGCAGAAAGACCCGCGACACATGGTCATAGGGATCTTCCGAGGAATAGAGTGCAATCAGCCATTGCTCGAAGGTCTCGGTGGCACTGGTGCTGGTGCCCGAAGCGGTGATGGGTGTGCGGCTGCTGGTGTAGCGCACGGTGGCCGCCGCCGAGGCAGCCAGCGCGTGTCGCCCTTCCTCTTCGGTGCGCCCGCCAATGCCGGTGGCTACGAAGCCCAGCATGTCGATGAAGCCATCGCGTCCAAGCCCAGTGCCGTTGCTGAAGGCATCGCGGCGCTGGGGACTGAGACCCTCCCAGACTTGAAGCGCTTGGGTGGCGCTCAGCCCGCGACCGAACTCAGTACGTAAGGTTGCGAAAGTACGATAAGCCGACTCGACCCGGCGTCTGGCAAGCTCGAGTGCATCGCCCAGGATGGCAGGACGTCCGTCAAGGCTCACTGCGGTGTCGAGTTTGAGCGCGCTTCTCAGACTGGCCGCGTCTGCCCCGCCTGAGGGTTGTGTGAGACGTGACAGTTCGCCAAGAAATGTGGTGACGGTGAACTGAGTACGGCCGTACGAGGCCCAGTAGCTGCGTCCGTTCACTTCGATGCGTGCGCGCGTTCTGCAGCCCACGCTCAACCCGCAATTCTCGTTGATGGATGCGGAGGGGCTTTCCTGCAGTTCGGCCGCTGCCTGATAGCGCTCGACTCGACTGCGCTCAAGATCATCGCGGTACGGCACGGTAAGCGTGGTGGGGGCCTGGCATTCGAGGACTCGCGCCGGACCTTTTGAGTCGATGCTTGCGGGCGCGAGCAGCGGTTCGGCTGGCCCTAGCGCGAGTGCAGGCAGGCTGGACAGGGCGCGAGCGATGCAGGCCTGACGCTGCGAGGGGCTGGCCGAGACGATGAGGGCCAGTGCGCCTGCGCGTCGATCGTCAAAACCATCGACGACGAATCGTTGTGGTGAAACCAGAGCCCCGCCATAGTGCGCCGCAAACGAAGCGAAGACCTGACGCCCTGTGGCCCCGCTCCAGGCGATGGAGTCGAGCGCGTTGCCGTTGCCCGTGGCAGGTGCATCGGTGCCGCGCACAAAGTCACCCCATGGATCGAACAGCACGCCTTGAAGACCCGCTGTGGCGGGTGGATACGCACCGCTGCCGGTCAGCGGCACGGGCAGGATGTCTTCGATCATGAATGACCAGCGTGCCCGGTCGAAGCCCTGGGTGCGCCCCATGGGCTTGCCTTGCGCGTCGGTGGTCAGGGCGTACCAGGTCAGGCGGGCCAGTCCCCAGGGATCAATGCTGCCGATCGGATCACCGCCTGCATAGTCGGTGAGGCTGAGGCGCCCGACATAGTCGGGCTGTAGCCCCAACGGATCGGGTTCGAGGTAGCGGCCGATGAAGGGTGAGTAGGTGCGCCAGTGGTTGTAGTGCCAACCGGTTTCAGCATCAGCGTATTGACCGGGTAGTCGCAATGGAATTTCAATTTGACCCTTGAGCTCGATACGCGCAGCACCCGAGGGATTGTAGGTGGCGGCCCAGATCAGTTGGCCGGTGGCGTCATAGGCCTGTACCGGCGCTGCGCGCGAGTCAGTGCCGAGGGCATAAACCTTGCCGCCGGCAACGAGCGCAATCGGACGTGCGTCGGCCCAGATCCAGTGCTTGAGCGACCCCTCGGGCAGGCGCTCGGAGCGTAAGCGCCAGTCCTGATGCACAAAGGCGTGCTCTTGACCAAGCGGCGTGGGTGCCAGGCTGGCCCCGGTGATGGGCAATGCACTGCGCTTTGCGGCGCGTCGCCCGTGGGGGTCGACCAGATGCTGAACGCCCGCGGCCTCGATGAGTCGGTTGCCCTCGTGGACGATGCGGCCTGGGTCAGGCGGCTGCGCAGTGAAGGCCTCCAGCGCCAGCGGTCTTGTCAAGGCCGAGGGCGTGAGTGTGGCGGGAGGAAGGCCTGGTCCGCTGATTTGCACTGCAGCGACGTTGCGCCCGTGATAGCGGTATTGAACGGTGACGCCGTCGGGCAGGGTTTCCTCAGCGACCCGGCTGGCGAGGTCGTAGTGCCAGTGGTAACGCAGTGGCTGGTCAGGCTGCGCAGTGAAGCGGTGCTCGGCTGCAGTGAGTCTGCCCAGTGTGTCCCAGGTGTACTGAATGCTGACGGTGTCGTTCGCGGCGTGTGCCAGGTGGCGACCATTCCATCGAAAACGACCCAGAACCGTGGTGGCACCGCCGTCAGTGCGGGTGGAGGACGTTAATCGCCCCAGTGCATCTCGCTCATAGCGCAACACTGCACCGTCGGCCGTGACATGCGTGATCAGTCGATCGGCTTCATCATAGTGCGCCCATTGGATGGCTTGGCCGGGCTCTGCAATGAAGGCGACCCGCCCGAAGTCATCAAATCCGCGCCGAAACACGCTGCCGTCGGCCAACTGGATTGCGGTCGGACGGCCACGCCAGAAGGCCAGCACCCGATGCGATGAGAGCGATGCGGTGCGCTCGGGTGCTGCGGGCGCATGCTCGACCCGCGTGAGGGTTCGCTGCGCGAAATGCTCTTTCGATAAGCCTCGCAAGACCCCGGATGCGTCGTACTCCAGATCGATCTGTGCGTCGCCCGAGAAAGCCCCGATCAGTGTGGGCCCGCCCAGCCAGTGCTCTTGCGGCACATTGCGCTGCATGCGTGTCAGCCCACCTTGCACTGGCATGTGTTGGTGCAGCACGCCGCCCTGGTACGTGAGTGATTCGATCACCCTGCCAGGATGCGTCAGCCTGAGATGCTCGCCGATTTGCTCAATGCCGATGCGATCATGGGCGCCCGGAGATGGACCGTCCACCCAGGCCAATGCGGTGAGCCACTGCGCAGGGTGATCGGTGTCTGTGATGGCACGGTGGCCAAGCGTGAATCGACGTGTCAACGCTTCAAAGCGCGCGGCGCCTGGCGATGGGCGATAGCCGCGCTCTGCGACCGCGATCGGCCTGCCCAGGCGATCGAACTCGATGTCGATGCGATGCAGTCGGCCAGGCGCGACCGAGGGTTGGTCGATACGGCTGGGCCACGCTAGTGGATCGTTGTTTGGGTAGTGCACGCGCCACAGCAGTGTCTTTGCGTTTGATGCGCGCGTGGTGTGCTGCCAGGCTGCAGTGGGGCGCCCGATGTGGTCATGCTCGAGTGAAATGGATGTGGGCTGTCCATCAGGGCTTGAGTCGATGCGTTGCAGCAGACCGGCCGTGCTCCAGTGATAGGTGCGCGCGGTGGGTGGGCACACTGAACAGGCATGGCCTTGTGCCCGCAGCATGCGAGAGACATGGCGATGCCGATCGTAGGTCCAGGTGTAGAGGGCGCGCTGGCCGTGTGCAGTGGTGACCGACGTCTGACCCGGGCGGCTGCCGGATGGTCGGGCGAGGTATTCGACACTCACTGTTTCCCCGGTCTCGGAGTGCACGTAGCTCACCGCGCGCCCCTGTGAATCGTATGCATAGCGGGCGAGTTCTTGCACAGTGTGCTGCGGCCCATCGGTGGGCGCAGCAGCACCCACCGCCACGACGCGCGTGAGGAGCAGCGGGTCGTGGAGGGCGTTGTACTCGTAGCGATGCATGCGTCCATCGGGCCATTGGACCGAAGACAGTTGCCCGGTGGGGTCGTGCTCATAGCGGGCGATGACGAGACCTTGTTCGTTGCTGACCTGTTGCAGCCGTTGGCCATGGGCCGTGGGTTGGTATTCGAAGTGCAGGGTGGATCCATGCGGCCCGCTTAATGCAATGAGTTGTCCGGCCCGATCATGGTGGGCGTGCAGCACGGGTTGCTCGTCTCGCAGGATGGCCTGAATGCGCCCGTGCGCGTCGAAACGCACGGCCCGACCGGCCGGCCATTTCCAGACCCAATGCGCGGGGGCGCTTCGCGACGGAGGCTGATGCACGATGAGGCCTTGGGTGGGCAGTGCGGTTCGCCATTGATGGGCGTGCGAAGCGTGCGGTGTGAAGACGATGCGACGACCGTCGCCCTGAATGATCTGAATCTCAGTGCGTTGCCCGATGCGCACGCGCACCAGCCGGGTCTCGAATGAGTGGCTCCAGCCGACGCCTAAAGGTCCGACATGGCGGTTGCGGCTGTTGTAGTGACGTGCAAATACGAGCGGTACGTGACCGTCTGTGCGCAAGTCGAGTTCATGGCGATACTTGTTGCCGGTGGCCAAATCAATGGGATTGCCGACACCCAGCGCGGGGCCGTCGGCGGGCAGCCCGGCTGCTTCTTTTGCGAAATCACAGACTGAGTAAGCCGGCCCCGGTGGTGCGCCCCCCGCGGCGCCGCATGTGCCTTGTGCGCGCGCTGTGCTGTGGATGAAGCATGTGGCGATGGCCGCCATGGCGACGGTAAAGACGTGTTGACGCAGCATGCGAGGTCCTTTCGCCCAGGTGTGAAGGGGCGTGGACCATGCTCACTCAGAGTGGTCTCTTCGCTCAATTGAGCGAAGGACTTAGGACGTGTGGACTAAGTCTTCAGATACGGCGTGGCCGCTGATCCAGGGCTGCTTGCGCGATAGACTCACCCCATTCCTGTGTGAAATGACCGGCTTGTGGCAGCAGCATGGGGGGTGGGCACCCTCTGATCCAGCTGCGCAGCTCAGTCATCACGGGTTCGCCCAGCACCGGGTCAGCTTGACCGATGGCCATGAGGGAGCGCCCGTGCCATGTATGGCGCCACCAGTCGCGTGCGGCGCGCGCAATGTCTGCGCCGGGCGAATTGGGGTGGTCGGCCACCAATTGCGGAAAGCGCCGCACGCCGGCCTTGTAACGTGCATCAGGGAAGGGCGCTTCATAGGCCGCAGCTTCAAGGTCCGTTAAAAAGGGGGTGGCCCGTTTGAGCAGTCGTGCACAGTCCAGGTCCGGTTGACTGGCCACATAGTTTCGCCAAGCCACGAAGCCAGGCGACAGAGGAACGTCACCGGTGGCGAGCATGGTGTTCATGACCACCAGCGCTTCGAATCGCTCGGGCATGTCCATTGGCAAGGTCAATCCGAGCAGGCCTCCCCAGTCTTGGCACACCAGCGTGACGGCTTGCAGATCCAAGCGATCGAGCAGGGCCAGCAGGTGGTTTCGGTGAAAGGCGAAGGTATACAGCGCGTCATCCACTGGCTTATCGGAGCGTCCGAAGCCGATCAGATCAGGTGCAATCACCCGATAGCCGGCTTGGGTGAAGACGCGGATCATTCGTCGGTACAGAAAGCTCCAGGTCGGCTCTCCATGCAGGCAAAGGAATGTTCCGGGCTCGTTGCCTGCGCCGGTATCGATATAGGCCGTGCGCAAGCCCTGGTAGCCAGGCAGGTCGTCCAGATAGTGGACCGGCCAGTCGAAGTCCGGTACCTGGCTGAAGCGTTCGTCGGGCGTGCGCAGGATGTCCAAGACGATCGTCTCTGTTGTGGGGGATGACGGGCTGGCATGGGCTGCATCACCTGGGCGGCGATGCCGAGGCGTGCGGTCTGTGCACTTTATTGGGATTGGGTCGAATGTTAATCTAGGTTGACACATGGAGGCCAAGTGTGACCTCGAAGACTTTCGCTGAACTGTTTTACCGATATTGGTTCTATGGATGGCTGTTCAGGGACGTGAACCGAGGCAATGTCCTGGAGCGGGCGGCCGCTGCGCGCCATAACCGTGAGCGCTCCTTCTGGCTGCCCACCTATCTGCGCCGCTGGACCGTCCTGGGGGTGCTTTCGTTTGTCGCGGGGGTGGCGATTGAGGCCGTAGCGCCGGCACCGATGGCCCTGTTGCCCTTTGCAGTCAGTACATTGTCGGTACCGGTCAATGCCGTGACACTGGCCACATGGGTGGGGTTCAAAGTGATGCCTTCGCATTGACGGCGGCACGTGTTGCCGCGATCGGTCAGGTGTTTGACTGTTGAGCCGCGACGCCGATTGAAATAGAAAAAGCCCGCCGAAGCGGGCTTTTTCGTATGCACTGGCCGGGCCTGTGCAGCGCGGGCTTACATGCCCATGCCGTCCATACCACCCATGCCGCCCATGCCACCGGGCATGCCGCCGCCGGCCGGCTTGTCCTCGGGCTGCTCAGCGATCATGCAGTCCGTGGTCAGCATCAGGCTGGACACCGACGCGGCGTTTTGAAGCGCCATGCGAGTGACCTTGGTCGGATCGACCACGCCCAGAGCGACCAGGTCGCCATAGGTGCCGTCGGCACCGTTCCAGCCGTAGTTGCCTTTGCCTTCCAGAACCTTGTTGACCACCACGCTCGGCTCGTCGCCGCAGTTGGCCACGATCTGGCGCAGCGGCTCTTCGATCGCGCGCAGCACGATCTTGATGCCGGCGTCCTGGTCGGCGTTGTCGCCCTTGACCTTCAGGTTGGAGCGGGCACGCAGCAGCGCCACGCCACCACCCGCAACGATGCCTTCTTCGACGGCGGCACGGGTGGCGTGCAGCGCGTCTTCGACACGGGCCTTCTTCTCTTTCATTTCCACTTCGGTGGCGGCACCGACGCGGATGACGGCCACGCCGCCTGCCAGCTTGGCGACGCGCTCCTGGAGCTTCTCGCGGTCGTAGTCGCTAGTGGCTTCTTCGATCTGGGCACGGATCGCCTTGACGCGTGCTTCGATGTTCTTGGCTTCGCCTGCACCGTCGATGATGGTGGTGTTTTCCTTGCCGATCTCGATGCGCTTGGCGCGGCCCAGATCCTGCAGGGTGGCCTTCTCGAGGCTCATGCCGGTCTCTTCAGCGATCACGGTACCGCCGGTGAGGATGGCCATGTCTTCGAGCATCGCCTTGCGACGGTCACCGAAGCCGGGGGCCTTCACGGCCACGGTCTTCAGGATGCCGCGGATGTTGTTCACGACCAGCGTGGCGAGTGCCTCGCCTTCGACTTCTTCGGCCACGATCAGCAGCGGACGGCCAGCCTTGGCGACTTGCTCGAGCACCGGCAGCAGGTCGCGGATGTTAGAGACCTTCTTGTCGTGCAACAGCACGAAGGGGTCGTCCAGCACAGCGATCTGCTTGTCAGGATTGTTGATGAAGTAGGGCGACAGGTAGCCGCGGTCGAACTGCATGCCCTCGACCACGTCGAGTTCATTGTTGAGCGACTTGCCGTCTTCGACGGTGATGACGCCTTCCTTGCCGACCTTTTCCATCGCCTCGGAGATGATGTTGCCGATCTCGGTGTCCGAGTTGGCCGAAATGGAGCCAACCTGGGCGATTTCCTTGGTGGTGGTGCAGGGCTTGCTGATTGACCTCAGCTCTTCGCTCAGGGCGATCACGGCTTTGTCGATGCCGCGCTTGAGGTCCATCGGGTTCATGCCGGCGGCCACGTACTTCATGCCTTCGCGCACGATGGCCTGGGCCAGCACGGTGGCGGTGGTGGTGCCGTCACCGGCGTTGTCCGAGGTCTTGGAAGCAACTTCCT
>CANHUQ010000086.1 GCA_947463885.1 Burkholderiales bacterium | reverse complement strand
GCGGTGGACTCAATCGCCGTCGCCAGCAATCGCGGGCCGGTATGAGCCGCGCGTGTGGCGCGAGCGGTGTCCGTCAGATGAGCGTCGATGCCGTAACCGATGCAGGGCGTGGAGGGCGCAAGCGCCGCTCGCATGGTGGCGCTCCAGGGGTCATCCAGATTCAGCACCGCCGCACCCAGCGAGGGCCAGGCAAACAAACGCGCCTTAGCCTGGGCATATGCAGACATCGTGCCGTGGTAATCGAGGTGATCGCGCGTGAGATTCGTGAGCACCGCCACCGCGATGCGCGTACCGTCAAGACGATGCTGCTCCAGTCCGATCGAGGAGGCTTCCATGGCGACTGCCTCGACGCCTTGCCTCCTGAAGTCGGCGAATTGCGCTTGCAGGGCCAGGGCATCGGGTGTGGTCAACCCGAAGTCTGTGAGCATGTCGGGACGACCTGCGCCCAAGGTTCCGATCACGGCGCTTCGACGACCGAGTGATTGCAAGCCCTGTGCGATCCACTGACTGCAACTGGTCTTGCCATTGGTGCCCGTCACGGCCAGCACCTGGAGTTGTGCCGTGGGGGCGCCGAAATACACATGGGCAATCGGGCCGCTCAGACGCTTGAGATCGCGAACGCCGCGGCTTGGTACGGGCCAGCGCTCGCTGCTGTCCTGATCATTCTCCTCGAACACCAAGGCCGCCGCACCACGCGCAAGGGCTTGACTTGCGTAGGCTCGGCCATCCGATCGCTCACCGGGATACGCAAAAAACGCATCGCCCGGCATCACCGAACGGCTGTCCGAGCGCAGCTGACCGCCCGCAGGCAAGGTGGCCTTGAGCCAGCCTGCGAGATCAGTGATGACCCGATCGCGACCCACGTCCATTGCAGCGGTCACAGACTCTCCCGCACAGGATCGGCCGGCTGGATCAGCGTGGCAAACGGAGCATCCGGCTGCACGCGCAAGGCACGCAAGGTTTCACCGGTGATCCGTGCAAAGACCGGGGCGGCGACCTGCCCACCATAGTATTTGCCGGCAGAGGGCTCATCGACCATGACCGCGACAATCACCCGTGGACGAGAGATGGGGGCCAAGCCCACGAACGATGCAATGTATTTGTTCTGATAGGCGCCGTTTTCCTGCTTGTGGGCAGTTCCGGTCTTACCCCCAACGCGATAGCCCGGAATTTGAGCAAGGGGCGCAGTGCCCTGCGGGCCTGCCGCCATTTCGAGCATCCGGCGTACGGCGATGGCGGTTTCGGGCTTGAACACAGGCACGCCCTCGGCCGGTGCGTCATGACGCAGCATGGTGAGCGGAATCAGTTCACCGTCGCGCGCAAATACCGAGTAAGCCCGAGCCATCTGAATGAGCGACACGGAGATGCCGTGGCCATAGGACATCGTGGCCTGCTCGATCGGCTTCCAGCTCTTGTGGGGGCGCACCCGGCCTGCCACGGCCCCGGGAAAGCCCAACTGCGGCGCCTGACCGAATCCCAGCGAAGTGAACCCTTCCCACATCCGCTGCGGCGGCAGTTGCAACGCCATCTTGACGGTGCCAACGTTGGACGACTTCTGGAGCACTTGCTCAACGGTCAGCAACCCGTAGGTGTGGGTGTCGCCGATGGTCGCGGTGCCAATCGTGAGCTTGCCGGGCGAGGTATCAATCATCGAGGTCGGCTTCACCTTGCCCTGCTCGATTGCCATGGCGATCGAGAACGGCTTCATGGTGGAACCGGGCTCATAGGTGTCGGTCAACACCCGATTGCGCAGTTGGGCGCCGGTGAGCTGCAGACGATTGTTCGGGTCGTAGGTGGGCCAGTTGGACAGGGCAAGCACTTCCCCTGTGTACACGTCGATCACCACCGCAGCGCCCGCTTTGGCCCGGTGTTCGCGCACGGCATCGCGCAGCGCGTTATGCGCCAGAAACTGGATGCGGGTGTCGATCGACAGGGACAGGTCAGCGCCATCCTGAGGCTCACGCCCCGATCCGATCTGCTCGATGATGCGACCCAAGTTGTCCTTGATCACTCGCCGACTGCCAGGCTTGCCGGCAAGCCGCTGCTGCTGCGACAGCTCGAAGCCTTCCTGCCCAGCATCTTCCACATTGGTGAAGCCGACCACATGGGCCACGGTCTCGCCTTCGGGATAATGGCGCTTGTACTCGTTGCGCAAATGCACGCCTGGGATGCGCATGGCCGCGACCTGCGCTGCCACATTCGCCTCCACCTGACGCTTCAGGTAAACGTAGTTCTTGTCTTCGGCGAGCTTGCGATTGAGTTCGCGCAGGTCCATGCCGAGGAGCTTGGCGAGTTGGCGGCGCTGCTCGGGCGAGGCTTCGACATCGTCCGGGTCCACCCAGACTGCTTTAGCCGGCAGACTGCTCGCCAGCATGGTGCCGGTGCGGTCAACAATCTTGCCCCGATTGGCCGGGATTTCGAGATTGCGCACGAACCGGGAATTGCCCTGCTGCTGCAGGAAGTCGTTGCTGAATGCCTGCAGCCACACCGCGCGCGCAGCTAACGCCAGGAACGCAACGGCCATCAGGCCCATCATGCAACGCGAACGCCAAGCCGGCAGCTTCGTGGTCAGCAAAGCATTGCGGGTGAGCTTGACGGGTCGGGCCATCTCAGCGCCCCTTGGACTGCGGGGACCCGGCGCTGCGCTGCGCAGGCTGCGGGGCGTTCAGATACAGCGTGCGTTCGGGGCTGACCGGCTGCATTTTCAAGTCGCGTCGGGCCACAGCGTCGATCAGTGAATGCTTCGCAAGCCGGGTCTGGTCGAGTAGCAACTGCTGCCACTCCACTTCATGTTTGCGAGCCATGGCCTGCGCCCGCTCCAGATCAATGAACCCCTTGCGGGCGCGATGCTGCGAGGTGACCAGCAGCAGCGAGCAGGTGATCAGCATGGTGGCGAGCAGGACGTTCAGCTTGACCATGAATCAGACTCGCTGTGCCACGCGCAGCACCGCCGAGCGGGCGCGCGGATTGATCCGAATCTCGTCGTCATCAGGCAGCACGCGGGCGACCGCCTCAAGACGCGGGGGCGCATCGTGCACCGGCGCACCGGTGATCGGATCGCGGCGTGCCAGCCGACCCGATTCGCGCACGATGAACTGCTTGACCATCCGATCTTCCAGAGAATGAAAACTGATGACCGCCATGCGCCCACCGGGCGCCAGGCGCGCGACTACCCGATCAAGGACGAGCGCGAGCTCCTCAAGCTCTTGATTGACGAGAATCCGTAGAGCCTGAAAGGTGCGTGTGGCCGGGTCCTTGCCCATCTCCGGCCTCTTTTGCCGGCGACGGACGACGCCCGCCACGAGAGCGGCAAGCTCTCCGGTGGTACCCAGCGCGTCGGCGCCGACGTCCCGGCAGCGAGCAGCAATCGCCTTTGCAATCGGAACAGCAAACCGTTCTTCCCCATAATCTTTCAGCGCCTCCGCAATGTCCTGTTCCGACGCCTGGTGCAACCACTCGCTTGCCGACATGCCGTGCGCCGGATCCATGCGCATGTCGAGCGGCCCGTCCTGCCTGAAGCTGAATCCGCGGGCCGCATCGTCCAACTGCGGCGACGACACCCCAAGATCCAGCAACACCCCGTTCACCGACCCGATGCCCAGGGCATCGAGCACACCTTCCAACTCCGAGAAGCGCGCCCGCACGATCCGGAACCGCGCATCCGACCAACTCAACCCGACCGCCACCGCCTGCGGATCGCGATCGATCGCCACCAGACGCCCTTGCGGCCCAAGCGCCGCCAGGATGCGAGCCGAATGCCCGCCACGCCCGAAGGTGCCATCGACATACACCCCGTCTGGCCTGATCGCCAGGCCCTCCAGGCACGCCTGCAGCATGACGGGCTGATGGCCGTCCTGACGGTCTGCCGCGGTCAAGCCGACCCCTTAAATCGACAGTCCGGACAGCGCCTCGGGCATGCCCCCGGCAATCGCCTCGTTTTCCCTGGCCGCCAGCACCACGGCATCCCACACTTCAAAGTGGGCGCCCATCCCCAGCAGCACGACATCTTTGTTCAGCGACACCGCCTGACGCAGCTCAGGGGCGACCAACACTCGCCCCGTCCCATCAAGCTCCACATCGGTCGCATTGCCCAGAAAGAAGCGCTTCCAGCCACTGGCCGACAAAGGCAGGGCAGCGATGCGCTCGCGCACCTGCTCCCAGACCGGGCGCGGATAGAGCAGCAGACACCCATCCGGGTGGCGCGTCAGGGTCAAGCGCCCCTCGCACTGCAGCGTCAGGGCGTCGCGATGGCGCGTGGGGACCGACATGCGGCCCTTCGCATCCAATGCCAACGCGGATCGCCCCTGAAACATCACGCTTTCCCTCACAACCACGACTCAAGCCCGCCCGCATGGATGCCGCAACAGGTGAATCCCACTTAAATACACTTTATTGCACCTTTTCCCACTTTACGGAAAAGGTCGCGGACGGTCAAGGCGACCGGGCGGATTTTTTCCAATCGGGACAAGGACTTAGGCGTGTTTTCAGGGACTGGATAAATATCCAGTAAATGTCGCGAGAATTGATAAGAATCAATCTCTTAACAAATGATGCTCAGAATTGAGGTGAAGGTGGAGCGGGTCTGTAGGCCGGATTCTGTGCGCCGGTTGCCCGGCTGACGATCATTCCTCTAGGCCCCGGGTTACCCCGGGGCTCAAGCCACCTACCCGCACGCTAGGAGGGGCGTCCTGCAGCCCGGAAGCTGCGCGCGTGCCTATTCGGTGTTGCTCCGGGTGGGGTTTAGCGTGCCGTTCCTGTCGCCAGGAACGCGGTGGGCTCTTACCCCACCGTTTCACCCTTGCCGTCGGCCGATTGCGCGGCCGCTTGGGCGGTTTGTTTTCTGTGCCACTGTCCGTCGCCTTGGGCGCACCTGTTCAGATGCGCTTGCTGCGCCTGGCCGTTAGCCAGCACCCTGCCCGCCGGAGTCCGGACCTTCCTCCCGGGCATGTGTACGCCCCGGCGATCGTCCGACCCGCTCCGCGACGAAGTGTATCCCCTCGCAGCGGCCGCGCTAGCGCGACATACCCGCCAGCGCGCCGGGGTTGTCCTCGATATAGGCCCTGACGATCGATGCGAAGTCGGTATCAGCCTCAAAACCCATCGCGCGAGCACGCGATGTATCGAACCGTGCCGCCCAGGTCCGCACCAGCCGAATCACTTGCTCATCAGGCTGATAGCGGATGCGCGCGGCGACCGCCTCTCCAGCCGCGGCTTTGACCGCAGCGATTTCTTCGTGCATGGAGGCGGTGAGGCCAGGCAGGTTCAGGCTGCGCTGCCAGCCCCAGTCCTGCGAGGACAATTCGAGCGCACGCAGCAGCATGCTGACCACGGCGCGCGGCGAGGCGAGCCACATTTCAGTGTCGGGCGAAACAGGCAGGATGGCATCGAGCCCCGAGAGCGGCTCGCGCACGATACCCGATGCGAACCCCGAGGCTGCGCCATTAGGCCGCCCAGGCCTGACCACGACCGTGGGAATGCGCACCGCACGTCCATCGATGAAGCCTTTGCGGCTGTAGTCCTGCACCAGCAACTCGCCGATCAGCTTCTGGATGCCGTACGAGCCCTGCGGCGTGGGCGTGGTGGCATCGGTGACCACCGCTGGCAAGTCGCCCCCAAACACCGCGATGGAGCTTGAAAAGAGCAGCCTTGGCACATGGCCTGCCGCACGACAGGCTTGCAGCAATGCGCGCGTCCCGTCCACATTGACCCGCAAGCCCAGATCGAAATCAGCTTCAGCGGTGCCGCTGACCACCGCGGCCAGGTGCACCACAACGCCCGTGTCCCGATCGACCAGCGCGCTCACTTGTGCGGCATCGGCGATGTCGCCGGCCACATTGCGCACACGCGGATCCTGCAGGGCCCCCAGGCCTTGATCGAAGCTGGTGATGCGACCGATCGGTTCGGTGCGCGTTGCGTGGCCCTCGGCAAGCCTGAGGCCGCCTTGGGACAGGATGCGGGCAATGAGTTGCTGGCCCAGAAAACCGGCGCCTCCGGTGATCAGAATATTCATGGCGTCTCCGGGGATGGAGGGGAACGTGGCGAGTCAGTGGACCCATGGTCCAGAGCACGCGTCTGACGCATCCTGCCACGACGAAACACCTGCTCGTCCTGATAGAACGTCGGATCGGTGTTGGCTGGCGACCAGCCGGGCAAGCCCATCACCGGCAACGGGCAAAAACTGCGCGCCTGCAGGCTGGCCGCAGCGAGTTTTTCTGCCAGCGCACGATCGACAGCCTCGTGAGAGCTCTGCACCGGAATGCGCAGCGGTAAGACATGCGCGGTGATGCCCTTGAACGGCGATTCAAGTTTGTGCATCAGCGCATGTCCGAAAACGGCCACGTGCACCTTCACCGGCAGTTCATCGCGACGGACCGTAAACAAGGTCGGCCAGTCAAAGTCGCGCAGGGCCGCTTCCAACCCCTCGTCTTCACCGACCCACACCAGACCGTTTTCATCGAACAGCGTGGCCGCATCGCGTTGCGGCCCACGGCCCGCCGCTGATACAACACGGGCACGCGCCTGCATGTGCAGCGCATTCAGCCGCGCCTTGCTGTACGGCCAGCGCAGCCAGGCCAGCGCGTTGTACAGATCGTGACGCGCGCCAGCACCGTCAGTACGCGTGGGCACCTCACCGGTGGCGAAGATGTGCGACTCGTAATCGGCGATGTCTGCGTGAGCGACGAATCGCAGTGGTTGGTCTGATGCGGTGTGCAGCCCAAGTGCCAACGCGTGGTCGGTGAGGTACTGCAGACGCATCCGCGGCTCGAGCGGCTCAAGTGCGCGCAGATGCGTGCCGAGCCCGTCCAGCCAAGGTGCGCAGGCGTCAGCTGGAAAGCCGCCAGGCAAGTGCTTCTCCGGAAGCAAGTGGCACGATGCGTTCAGCGCCGAAGGGCAGCGAGTCGGGAACCGTCCAGGACTGGCGCCTGAGCGTGACCCGGCTGGTGTTGCGGGGCAGGCGATAAAAGTCGGGGCCGTGCAGGCTCGCGAACCCTTCCAGTCGATCCAGACGGCCCACCGACTCGAAGGCCGCCGCATAGAGTTCCAGTGCGTGCGGGGCGGTGTAACAGCCGGCGCATCCGCACGCATGTTCCTTGAGGTCCTTCGCATGCGGGGCACTGTCGGTGCCCAGAAAGAACCGTGGGCTGCCCGAGGTGGCAGCCTCCAGGAGCGCGCGACGGTGGGTCTCGCGCTTCAGAATCGGCAGGCAGTACCAGTGCGGGCGCATCCCGCCCTTGAAGAGCGCATTGCGTTCGTACAGCAGGTGGTGCGCCGTGATGGTGGCGGCGATCGGTCCGGAGGCTTGGGCCACATATTGCGCGGCCTCCTTTGTGGTGATGTGCTCGAACACGATGCGCAAGTCCGGGAAATCACGGCGCATCGGCTCAAGCACAGTCTCGATGAACACGGCTTCGCGATCGAAGACGTCGATGTGCGCATCCGTGACTTCACCGTGGATGAGCAACGGCAAGCCGCTGGCCTGCATCGCCTCAAGCGCGGGGCGCACAGCTGCAATCGAGGTGACGCCGGCATCGGAGTTGGTGGTGGCACCGGCCGGATAGAGCTTCACGGCATGCACAAAGCCCGAGTCGCGCGCGCGCTTGATTTCGTCAGGCGCGGTGCGATCGGTGAGGTAGAGCGTCATGAGCGGCTCAAAGCCTGCGCAGAGCGGGTCGGCCGCCACGGCAGGCGCCAGGGCATCCAGGATGCGGGCCCGGTAGGCCTGCGCGTGCGCCACTGTGGTCACGGGCGGCTTGAGATTGGGCATGACGATGGCACGCGCGAACTGTCGGGCGGAAGCGCCCACCACAGCGCGCAGCGCATCGTCGTCGCGCAGGTGAAGGTGCCAGTCGTCGGGGCGAATGAGCGTCAGCGTGTCCATCGTGCAGTCTTTAGGGTGCGATGCCGGACAGCGATTGTCCCATGAGGCAGCGCGTGGGCGGCGGCGTGTCGATGCGCCCGCAGCTGCTTGGGCTCGCGCCAGGCCGAACGGCTGGGCGTGCCACGCACCTTGGTACATTGCCGGATGACCGCACAACAAGCCCGCCTGTTCGAACCCCTCATCGCCGTGCATGTCGCTGCGGCGATGCTCGCCGTGCTGCTGGGCGCCGTGGTACTGGCCCGACAAAAGGGTACCCCTGTGCATCGTGGCATGGGTCGCGTCTGGGCGTGTGCCATGGCGCTGACGGCGCTGACCTCATTGTTCATGCCAGGCACGGTATGGGCCGTGGACACACCGATCGGGCGTTACGGCGCCATCCATCTCTTGTCACTGCTCACGCTGGTCACGCTGGTGCGCGCGATTCAGGCGATCCGCACCGGGCAGGTGGTGGCGCACCGTGCCTCGATGATCTCGCTGTATGTGAGTCTGCTGATCGCAGGCGCCTTCACGCTCATGCCCACACGCATTCTGGGTGCGTGGCTGCACGCCTGGTAGGCTGATGAACGACAGCCCTGATCCAGGGGCTCAGCCGATCAGGATGGCCCGATAGTCGTTCACGTTAGTGCGCGTGGGGCCTGTGACCACCAGATCACCCAAAGCATGAAAGAACTGCCAGGCGTCATGACGCTCAAGCAAGCGGCGCGCATCCAGTGACAGGCTGCGAGCCCTCGCCGCGGAATCGGGGCTGATCAGCGCACCCGCATTGGACTCCACACCGTCGATACCGTCGGTGTCGGCTGCGATCGCCCAGACGTTCGGACAGTCGCCCAGTGCGTCGAGCAGGGCCAGCAAAAACTCCGAGCACCGCCCACCGCGCCCTGCCGGCTGCGCGCCTTCACGTAATGTGACGGTGCACTCACCGCCCGAGATCAGCGCCACGGGGGGTGCAAAGGGGGCGCCATAACTGCGGATCTCGCGCACCAGGGCGGCCATCACCTGCGCCACATCTCGCGCCTCACCGGTCACGGTATCGCCCAGGATCACAGGCGTCACACCCTGCGCCCGGAACACCGCTGCCGCGGCTTGCAGGCTGCCGTGGGCCGTGGCGATCAGCCGATTGTCGACTCGGTCAAACAGCGCGTCACCAGGCTTAGGGGTCTCGGACACCTCGCCACGCAGGCCGCGCGCCAGATGCTGCGCGATGCTTCGGGGAGGCGTGACGTCGCGACGGGCCAGCACGTCGATGGCGTCGGCATACGTACTGGGATCGGGCGCACAGGGGCCCGACGCAATGGCCGACACATCGTCGCCCGCTACATCCGAAATCACCAGCGCACACGCGCGCGCCTGGGTCGCTTGGGCCAGACGCCCGCCCTGGATGCGCGACAGGTGCTTGCGCACCACGTTCATCTCCTGGATGGGCGCACCGCTCGCCAGAAGCTGGCGGGTGACCGTCTTGAGATCGGCCATCGGCACCGCATCGACCGGCAACGACAGCAGGCTGGAGCCACCCCCTGAAACCAGTGCGAGCAACAGGTCGTCTGGCCCCAGACCTGCAGCATCGGCGAGGATCTGCGCCGCGGCCCGCTCGCCAGCTTCATCCGGTACCGGATGACCCGCCTCGATGACCGTGATGCGTTCAGTGGGCAGGCCATGGGCATAGCGTGTGATGACCCGCCCGGACAAGGGCGCGCCGCGCGGCCAGGCGAGCTCGACTGCACGCGCCATCGATGCCGCTGCCTTGCCTGCGCCCACCACCAGCGTGCGGCCAGCCGGCCGCTCGGGAAGGTGGGTGGCCACGATCCGCAGCGGGTCGGCCGCCGCCACGGCCACGTGAAAGCTCTGCAGGAGCAGCTCAGTTGGAGTCATGGTTCGACTCTAGCAGCGGCGAGCGCGTCGTGACTGCTGGGACAGTCGGCATGGCCGGGCAGTGTCATCGGCATCTTGCAAGCGGCTTCGTCGCCCGAAGGTCGGTCCAAAAAAAGAAAGCCCGGACAGGCCGGGCTTGGGGCAAGTGGCGAACGCTTCAGACCGCTCGCCATCAGTGCTGGGCGATTAATCGGCGTACTGACCCGCCTTCTTGATGATCGGCGCCCATTTGTCGATCTCGGCCTTCAGGTGACGTGACAAACCGTCCGGCGTCTGCTTGTCGGCCGGGACAATGACCGCACCCAGGTCTGCAAAACGCTTCACGACCGCGGGATCCTTGAGCGCAGCCTGCATCGACGCGTTGAGCTTGTCGGTCGCTGCCTTCGGCGTGCCCTTCGGTGCATACACCCCGTGCCACACCGCCAGATCAAATCCAGGCAATCCCGATTCCGCTGCTGTGGGCAGATCCTTGAGAGCATCCAGTCGCTTGGCGGTGGTCACCGCAAGCGCTTTGACCTTGCCGCCCTGAATTTGCGGGATGGTCTGTGTGGTCTGGTCGCACAGGATATCGACCTGTCCGCCCAGCAGATCGGCCATGGCGGGCGCCGTGCCTTTGTACGGGACCGTGGTCAGATCGACCTCGATGGCCTGCTGAAAGAGCAGGCCGCACAGGTGCGAGGCAGCGCCCAGGCCCGCGTTGGCCAGCGTGATCTTGTCCTTGTTGGCCTTGGCGTACACGGCCAGCTCCTTGACCGAGTTCACTGGCAGCCCGGTCTTGACCAGCAGCGTCATGGGCACATCGAGCACCTGCCCGATGTACTCGAAGTCTTTGAGCGGATCAAAGCTCAGCTTGCGATACAGCGCCGGTGCCGTCGACATGCCGATGTGATGGATCAGGATGCGATACCCATCGGGCGTGGCGCGAGCGACGTCGGCAACGGCAAGTGTGCCGCCAGCACCGACTTTATTTTCGATGACCACTGGCTGGCCCATGGACTTTTCCATCGCCTGACCGAGTGCGCGTGCAGCCACGTCGGTGGGGCCGCCGGCAGCGAAAGGCACGACCAGCGTCACCGGGCGCGTGGGATACGACTGGGCCGAAGCGCCGAAGGCGCAGGCAGCCAGGATCAGGCCACCCAAAACACGGAGGGAAGTCATCGGAAGGGTCCTTGTTGAAGCCCTTTGCAGCAGCGCATCCAGGCGCTGATGCCATTCGGGCGGGCACACGAAGGCGCGCAGTGTAGCCCGCCCCGGGGGGGCGAGGGAAGAACCCGCATGCGCCTGCGGGGATCGGGCGACCCTTCAGATCAGGTCGCCCGGTCGACTTAGCCGCGCAGGGCCTGCACCACAGCGCGTCCGACGTCGCTCGTGCTGGCCGTGCCACCCATGTCGGGCGTACGCGGTCCGCCCGCCGTCACCGCTTCAATGGCCGACAGGATGGCGTCATGCGCCTTCGGATAGCCGAGGTGGTCGAGCATCATGGCGCCGGACCAGATCTGCCCAATTGGGTTGGCGATGCCCTTGCCGAAGATGTCTGGCGCGGAGCCATGCACCGGCTCGAAGAGCGACGGGAAATTGCGCTCCGGATTGATATTGCCCGAGGGCGCGATCGCGATGGTGCCCGTGCAGGCCGGCCCCAGGTCAGAGAGGATGTCGCCGAACAGATTGCTGGCGACCACCACATCGAACCAGTGCGGGTTACGCACGAAATGCGCGGTCAGGATGTCGATATGGAATTTCTTGACCGCCACATCGGGATACAGCTTGGCTACCGCCTCGACCCGTTCGTCCCAGTAGGGCATGGTGATGAAGATGCCGTTGGACTTAGTGGCTGAGGTGAGCTGCTTTTTGCGTCGTTGCGACAACTCGAAGGCGTACTTGAGGATGCGGTCGGTGCCATGCCGTGTGAACACAGACTCCTGGATCACGACTTCGCGGTCGGTGCCAGGAAAAGCGCGCCCCCCCAGCGAGCTGTACTCGCCTTCGGTATTTTCGCGGACCACGTAGAAGTCGATGTCGCCGGGCTTGCGGCCCACCAGAGGGCACGGTACCCCGGGCATCAGACGCACTGGCCGCAGGTTCACGTACTGGTCGAATTCGCGGCGAAACAGCAGCAGCGAGCCCCAGAGCGAGACATGATCGGGCACGGTGTCCGGCCAACCCACAGCGCCGAAGAAAATCGCGTCATGTCCGCCGATCCGATCTTTCCAGTCGTCGGGCATCATCTGGCCATGTTTGGCGTAGTAGGCGCAGCTGGCGAAATCGAAGTGATCGAATTGCAGGCCGATGCCGAAGCGGTCGGCCGCAGCCTCCAGGACGCGCAGGCCTTCGGGAACGACTTCATTGCCGATCCCGTCGCCGGGAATCACGGCGATGCGGTGTGTGGACATGAAAACTCCAGGTGTCAGCGAACAGGGGGGTCAGTCGAACCAGGCCTCAAAACCTGCTTCAGGCAGAAAGCGTCCTTCACTCACCAGCAGACGCGTCGGCCCGGGCATGGCGCGTTGCAGCTCCGGATGATCCGGGTCGCCCGGATAGCACACCACGCGGCCGGCAGGCGTTTCCACAGGATGCGGGCGAATTGTGGGCGGCAGGCGGGTGGCTGCATGCGCCAGTGTGTCGGACACCGAACCGAAGCGCGACAAATGCGCCAAGGTCATGACCTGAGGTGCGGCGAAATCGATGCCCCGATCCCAATAGCGCTGCAAGGCCGGGCGCGGCAGCACCCAGGTGGAGCCGACGGCCTCGCGCGGATCGTGCTCGACGGTCTGTCCAGCGGGCAGACATGCCACGAAGAAGCGGGTATCGAAGCGCTTGCGCATGGCCGATGCCATCTTGGGCGTGATCCAGCGCGACCAGGGCTGGATGGTGGACGGGTCCAGACGCACGTCTAATGCACGCAGCACCTCGCCGAAGCCCTGCCCCTCGCGCCGCATGGCCCGCGCACGCTCGGAGAGCGCCGCAGACGCGTCGCGCGCCAGCAGCACACCGGTTTCCTCAAAGGTTTCGCGGATGGCCGCCACGAACAATGCCGCTGCCTCGCGGGCGTCCAGCTCAGGCTCGCCGAGTCGCGCATGCAGCGCCTGCGGCGAGGCATCAATGCGATTCAGCAGATCGTCGTGGGCATCCTCGGCATCGAGATTGCCACCGGGAAAGACATGGGCCCCGGCCAGCACACG
>CANHUQ010000085.1 GCA_947463885.1 Burkholderiales bacterium | reverse complement strand
GAGTCGTCGGCAGGGTTTTGGCGGCTTGGCTGACCGGTCTCAGTCGGCCTGACGACGCAAAAAGGCAGGGATGTCCAGACGGTCGACACCTTTTTCTTCCAGCGCGGCCACCTGGGCCGAGGCACTGCTGCGGCCATTGCGCCAGACCGCCGGGGTGTCCAGCGATCCGTAGGACGGCTCGGCTGCGCTCGCGTCATGCGTGCCGGTGGCGCGCATCGGCTGCTGCACCAGCTGGGGGCGGCGCGCGGTGCGGCCGATCCCGGTGGCCACCACGGTGACCCGCAGGCGGTCGCCCATGTCTTCCTCATAGACGGTGCCGTGGATGATCGTGGCGTCGTCGGCGCAGAACTGCTTGATCGTGTTAATCACCTCGTTGGTCTCGCGCAGCTTGAGCGAACGGCTGGACGTGATGTTCACGATCACCCCGCGCGCACCCGACAGGTCCACCCCATCAAGCAGCGGCGAGGCCACCGCCTGCTCGGCTGCCAGGCGGGCACGATCCAGGCCCGAGGCTTCACCGATGCCCATCATCGCCTTGCCCTGCTCGCCCATGATGGTCTGCACGTCGGCAAAGTCGACGTTCACCAGACCCGGGACATTGATGATCTCGGCGATGCCGGCCACTGCGTTGTGCAGCACGTCGTCGGCGCGCTTGAACGCATCTTCCAGGCTGGCATCTTCGTCCATCACGTCGAAGAGCTTCTGGTTGAGCACCACGATCAGCGAGTCCACATGCTCGACCAGCGCCTCGATGCCATCGTCGGCGATGCGCATCTTCTTGCTGCCCTCGAAGTCGAAGGGCTTCGTGACAACGCCCACCGTGAGGATGCCCATTTCCTTGGCCACTTCGGCCACGACGGGCGAGGCCCCGGTGCCGGTGCCCTTGCCCATGCCGGCGGTGATGAACACCATGTTGGCGCCAGCCAGCGCCGCACGCACCTGCTCACGTTCCTTTTCGCAGGCGGCCCGACCGGCCTGCGGATTGGCTCCGGCGCCCAGACCCGCGTCACCGAGTTGGATCGAGGCGGGCGCGAGGGAACGCTTGAGCGCCTGGCGGTCGGTGTTGACGGTGATGAAGTCCACCCCCTGCACCCCGCGGCTGATCATGTGGTTGACCGCGTTGCCGCCGGCGCCACCGACGCCGATCACCTTGATGATGGCGCCATCGGTGCTGCTATCGATCATTTCAAATGTGGACATGTTATGCGGGCCTCCGACGAGATGTTGCTGTTGATATGGATATGGAAATTGAAGGAACAGGGAATCAGAAATTACCGACGAACCACTCTTTCATGCGGCGCAAGGTTTCCTTGAACGAACCCGACTGTTCGGCCACCTTGCGCCCCCGCACACGCTGCATCCGAGCTTCCTCGAGCAATCCGTGCACGGTGGCAAACCGGGGCGTCCTGACCACGTCGGCCAGGCCACCCGAGTACTGCGGCACGCCCAGGCGCACCGGCTTCAGAAAAATGTCTTCGCCCAGTTCTGCCAGGCCAGGCAGCTGGCTCGTGCCGCCGGTGATGACCACACCGGACGACAGCAATTCCTCGTATCCCGACTCGCGAATCGCCTGCTGCACGAGCGAGAACAACTCTTCGACGCGCGGCTCGATCACGGCAGCCAGTGCCTGGCGCGACAGGGAGCGCGGTCCACGATCGCCAATGCCCGGCACTTCGATGCGCTCGGACGGTTCGGCCAGCACCTGCTTGGCAATGCCGTAGCGCACCTTGATGTCTTCGGCATCGGGGGTGGGTGTGCGCAGCGCCATGGCGATGTCGCTGGTGATCTGATCACCGGCGATCGGAATGACCGCGGTGTGACGAATGGAGCCGCCCGTGAAAATGGCGATGTCGGTGGTGCCGCCGCCGATATCGACCAGGGCAACACCCAACTCTTTTTCGTCCTCGGTCAGCACGGCGCTACTGGAGGCCAGCGGCTGCAGGATCAGGTCCTGCACTTCCAGGCCACAGCGGCGCACGCACTTGATGATGTTCTGAGCGGCCGACACCGCACCGGTCACGATGTGCACTTTCACGTCCAGGCGCACCCCGCTCATGCCGATCGGCTCGCGGATGTCTTCCTGACCGTCGATGATGAATTCCTGCGGCAACACATGCAGGATCTGCTGGTCGGTGGGGATGTTGACCGCCTTGGCGGTCTCGATCACGCGGGCCACGTCGGCATCGGTGACCTCCTTGTCCTTGATGGCCACCATGCCGATCGAGTTGAAACTGCGGATGTGGCTGCCCGCAATGCCCGTGTAGACGTTGCGGATCTTGCAGTCAGCCATCAGCTCGGCCTCTTCAAGCGCCTGCTGGATCGAGGCCACCGTGGTCTCGATGTTGACCACCACGCCTTTTTTCAGACCGCGTGATTCATGCTGGCCCAGGCCCACGATTTCGTAGTGCCCATCGGGTCGCATTTCGGCCACCACCGCCACCACCTTGGAGGTGCCGATGTCCAGACCGACGATGAGGTCTTTGCTTTCTCGTGTCATGGCGTGCGCCTGGATTCGGTCGAAGGTCTCGCACCGGCTTCGGGTCGAGGAGCTGGCTTGAGGGAAGTGATGGCACCCGGGGCACGCATGGCAAACCCGTTGGGGTAACGCAAATCGACCGACACGACGTCGCGATTCAGCTTGGTCTGTGCCTGCGGATACACCGCCACCCAGCGAGCCACCCGCTCGGAGATCGGCACATCCTGTTCGCGTCCGAGCAGCAGCATCAGTCCATTGTCCAGACGCGCGCTCCAGGCATAGCGGTTGGACAGCGAGACCGCCTCGGGCTCAAGACGCAGCGGCGCCAGCTGCTGTTGCAATTCGGCCCAGCGGCGGGTCACCTGTGCCTCACTGCCGGGCGGCCCGGAGAACTGCAGCAGATCAGCTTGCGCATCGGCCTCGGCCACATTGGCCGTGAAGAGCTCGCCCTGCCGGTTGACCAGGCGACCATCGCTCCATACCGCCAGGGGCTGATGTTCTTCGATCCCCACCCTGAGGGTATCCGGCCAGATCCGGCGCACGTCGGCGCGCCTGACCCACGGCACGGCCTCGAAGCGCTCGCGCACCGCGTCCAGATTGACACTGAAAAAATTGCCGCGTGTGGGGATGGCGCCGCTTGAGCGCAGCAACGCGCTGTTGACATGCAACAGACCCCGCTCGGCCGAGGCGGGCTCGATGACCACCGTGCGCAAGGCAAACGCCGGGCGATGAATCAGCCACCAGGCGCCGGCTGCCAGCAGACCCGCAGCCGCCAGTGCCATGAGGCCGTTGGCGGCGGTGTTGAGCAGACGGACATCGTGCCAGGGACTCACCGCTCGCCTCCACTCTTGAGGCTTGCGCTGGCCAGCACGCTCACGCACAGATCTTCGTAGGACACGCCTTCAGCGCGTGCGCCCATCGGCACCAGCGAATGACCGGTCATGCCGGGCGAGGTGTTGATTTCGAGCAGGAAAGGCGCGTCATCCGAGCGGCGCAGCATCACATCGACCCGCGCCCAGCCCTCGCAACCGATGGCATGAAACGCCGCCACCGACAGGGCCTGGATACGACGGGTCAAGTCAGCAGACAGTTGAGCGGGGCACTCGTAACGGGTGTCGTCGCGAAAGTATTTGTTCTGGTAATCGTAATTGCCGGCCGGCGCGAGAATTTCGATCACCGGCAAGGCGCGGGCCTGCGCACCGGTACCCAGGATGGGCACGGTGAGTTCGCGCCCATCGATGAACTGTTCGCACAGGACATCGTCGTCATGGCGCCGGGCAATGTCGTAGGCGGCTGCGCACTGATCGTGCGAGACGACCTTGGTGAACCCGATGGTCGAGCCCTCGCGGGAGGGCTTGACCGCCATCGGCAGACCGAAGCGATCGGCGGCAGCCCGCACGTCGTCGGCCGAGCGCGCCACCATGAAGCCCGGTGTCGGCAGATCGTGGGTGGTCCAGATGCGCTTGGTGTAGACCTTGTCCATGGCAATGGCAGAGGCCATCACACCCGAGCCGGTATAGGGCAAACGCAGCAATTCGAGCGCCCCCTGCACCGTGCCGTCTTCACCGAAGCGGCCGTGCAGTGCAATGAAGACGCGCTTGAAACCGTCACGTACCAGTTCGTCCAGTGCGCGCTGTGCAGGGTCAAATGCGTGGGCATCCACGCCCTTGGCGCGCAAGGCCTCCAGCACGCCAGTGCCCGACATGATCGACACCTCGCGCTCGGAGGAGCGCCCGCCCATCAGCACTGCGACCTTGCCGAAGTCAGCCACCGGTCATCTCCTTGATGCGGGCGGGCACGCCGCCAATCGATCCTGCACCCATGGTGATCACGACATCGCCATCCCGGGCTGCATCGAGGATGGCTTGCGGCATGTGCACGGCGTCCTCGATGAACACCGGCTCGACCTTGCCCGCGATGCGCACGGCGCGCGCCAGTGTGCGGCCATCGGCTGCGACGATCGGGGCCTCGCCGGCGGCATAGACTTCCGCCAGCAGCAAGGCGTCGGCATTGGAAAGCACTCGCACGAAATCCTCGAACAGGTCGCGGGTGCGCGTGTAGCGATGCGGCTGAAACGCCAGCACGAGTCGGCGGCCCGGGAACGCACCGCGCGCCGCTGCAATCGTGGCCGCCATTTCGGCCGGATGATGGCCGTAGTCGTCCACCAGCGTGAACTGTCCGCCACCCTGCGCAGCCGACACGGGAAACTCGCCAAAGCGCTGAAAGCGTCGGCCCACGCCATTGAATGCTGCGAGCGCGCTCACGATGGCCTCATCCGACACACCCAGCTCGTCGGCCACTGCAATGGCAGCCAGTGCGTTCTGAACGTTGTGCAGGCCCGGCAGATTGAGCACGATGTCCAGCGGGCGACTGCTTGCATCCTGGCTGCGATGCAAGGTGAAGCGCATACGTCCGGCATCGGGTGTGGGGTCGACAGCGCGAAAGTGCGCCTCGGGTGCGAAGCCGTAGGTGAGCACCGGCTTGGAGACAAAGGGCATGATCTCGCGCACATGCGGGTCATCCACGCACAGCACGGCAGCGCCGTAGAACGGCAGTCGTTGCGTGAACTCGACGAAGGCCTGGCGCAGCCTGGAGAAGTCGTGGCCGTAGGTCTCCATGTGATCGGCATCGATGTTGGTGATGACGGCGATCATGGGTGTGAGGTTCAGGAACGAGGCATCGGATTCATCGGCCTCGACGACGATGCAATCGCCACTACCCAGGCGCGCATTGGCGCCGGCACTGTTCAGCCGCCCACCGATCACGAAGGTGGGATCCATGCCGCCTGCGGCCAGGATGGAGGCAACCAGGCTGGTGGTCGTGGTCTTGCCGTGCGTACCGGCGATGGCAATGCCTTGCTTGAGCTTCATCAGCTCGGCCAGCATCAGCGCCCGCGGTACGACCGGCACGCGCGCAGCACGCGCGGCCATCACCTCCGGGTTATCGCCACGCACGGCGGATGACGTGACGACGCAATCGACGCCGCTCACATGGGACGCATCGTGTCCGATGTGCACACGGGCGCCCAGGCCGGCCAACCGGCGGGTCGTGGCGCTTTCAGCCATGTCCGAGCCGCTGATGCCATAACCCAGATTCAACAGCACCTCGGCAATGCCGCTCATGCCCGAGCCACCGATGCCGATGAAATGGATGTGCTTGACCTTGTGTTTCATGGAGCTTTTCCCGGGCCCGCCAGGGCTTCGCAGACATCGGCGACGCGGGCAGCCGCATCAGGGCGCGCGAGCGCGCGTGCACGCAGTGCCATCGCCACCAGCTTGGCGCGATCCAGCCCCTGCAGCAGGCTCGCCAATCCTTCAACGGTGAGTTCAGATTGCGGCACCAGCATCGCCGCCTGACGCTGCGCCAGAAAGCGCGCGTTGACGGTCTGATGGTCATCGACCGCAAAGGGATACGGAATCATGAGGCTCGCCACGCCGGCCGCCGCCACTTCGGACACGGTCATCGCGCCGGCGCGGCAAATCACCAGATCGGCCTGGGCATAGGCATCGGCCATGTCATCGATGAACCCCACGGTGCTGGCCTGCACACCTGCGTCCTGGTAGGCACGCTGCAAGTCGTCCAAGTGCTTGCGCCCGCTCTGATGAATCACGACCGGTCGCTCGGCGGGCGCCATGCGCGCCAGGGCCTGCGGCACCACCGTGTTGAGGGCTTGCGCACCCAGACTGCCACCTACGACCAGCACCCGCAGCGGGCCTTGGCGGCCGGCATACCGAATGCCGGGATCGGGTATCGCGCTGACATCGTCACGCACCGGATTGCCACACCACTGGCCGCCCGCGAGCGCATCCGGAAACGCCACCATGACCCGCTGAGCCAGTCGGGCGAGCACGCGATTAGTCAGCCCAGCCACGGAGTTTTGTTCGTGCACCACCAGCGGCGTGCGGGTCAGGGCAGCGACCAGCCCACCGGGGAAGGCGACGTATCCACCCATGCCCAGCACCACCGCCGGCCGCACCCGCCGCAATGCCGAGAGGCTTTGCCAGCAGGCACGCAGCAGGGTCAGCGGCATCGTGAGGCGAGTCATCCATCCTTTGCCGCGCAGCCCGCGGATCTGCACGAACTGCATCGGGATGCCATGTCGCGGCACAAGGGTGGCTTCCATCCCGTCAGGATTGCCGAGCCACACCACGTTCCAGTCACGGGCCTTCATCGCATCCGCCACCGCGAGCCCAGGAAAAACATGCCCGCCAGTACCACCGGCCATGATGAGCAAGGTGCGCGTCATCGGGACCTCCGCAGACGCAGGGTGCGGGCGTGTTTTTGGCGCAGCGCGCGCGTCATAACTGACCTCGCATCATGCGGCGGTTCTCGAAGTCGATCCGCAAGACGATCGCCAGCGCTACGCAGTTGACCAGGAGCCCCGAGCCGCCGTAGCTCATGAGTGGCAGCGTCAGGCCTTTCGTGGGCAGCAGTCCCAGATTCACGCCCATGTTGATGAACGCCTGAACGCCGAGCCAAAGCCCCACGCCCTGCGCAGCCAGCCCCGCAAAAAACCGCTCCAGAGCCACCGACTGGCGACCAATCTCGACACAGCGGCGCACGATCCAGAAGAACAGGACCAGCACGGTCAACACCCCTGCCAGACCAAGCTCCTCGCCAATGACCGCCAGCAGAAAGTCGGTGTGCGCCTCGGGCAGGTAATGCCACTTCTCGACGCTGCCACCCAGGCCCACGCCAAACCATTCGCCGCGCCCGAACGCGATCAGCGAATGCGACAACTGATAGCCCTTGCCGAGCGCATTTTTTTCATCAAAGGGATCGAGGTACGCAAACATGCGCGCCCGTCGCCAGGGCGAGAACCAGATCACAGCGGCCAGGAGCGCCGGCAGCACCAGCGCCAGGCCCGCGAACAATCGCGCACTCACGCCACCCAGGAAAAGCAAACCCATCGCGACCACTGCAATCACGACGAAGGCCCCGAGATCAGGCTCGAGCAGCAACAGCAATCCGATCAGCGCCATGGCCAGCGCCATGGGCAGGAAGCCCTTGGTGAACTGATGCATCCATTCCTGCTTGCGTACCGCATAGTCGGCGGCATACAGGATCACGAACAGCTTCATGAGTTCCGATGGCTGCAGGTTGATCACCCCGAAGGAGATCCAGCGACGGGCACCCAGGACCACCTTGCCGATCCCCGGAATCAGCACCAGTGCCAGCAGGGCCAATCCAACCAAAAAGAGCGTGGGCGCGAGTCGCTGCCCGCGCTGCACGGGAATGGCGAACGCAAACAGTGCGCAACCCATGCCGACCGTGAGCGCAAACGCATGCCGCATCAGGTGATGTGTGGTGCGTAGCGACGCAAAGCGGGCGGAGTCGGGCAGTGCGATGGACGCGGAGTAGACCATCACCATGCCAAAGAGCATGAGGGCGACACTGGCCCAGATCAGGGCCAGGTCATATTCGCGCACCGCCCCAGGTGCCACCGAACGCAAGGGGCTGCGTTTGGCCGCAGCCTTGCCAAAGCCGGGTAAGCGCAGTGTCAGCATGGTTGACCCCGATCAGCCGCCAGGCCACGCACCGCATCGACGAACACTTCAGCGCGATGCGCGTAGTTGCGGAACATGTCGAGACTCGCGCACGCCGGTGACAGCAGGACAGCCTGCCCGGGGCGCGCCAGCTCGGCAGCTCGCCGCACGGCAGCAGGCAGGTCAGCACAGTCCTCGATCGGTGCGGCAATCCCGTGCAGCGCGGCTCGCAGCGCCGGGGCATCACGACCAATCAGCAGCACCGCCACCGCATGACCAGCCACAGCCGGCGCCAGTACGGAGAAGTCCTGACCCTTGCCATCACCACCGGCAATCAGCACCACTGGCTTACCCAGACCCAGCAACGCTGCGACGGTAGCGCCCACGTTGGTGCCCTTGCTGTCGTCGAAATACTCGACTTCATCGATCACCGCGATGCGCTCACAGCGATGCGGTTCACCTGCGTACGTTCGCAGACCATGCAGCATCGCTGCCATGGGCACATCGATGGCTCGGGCCAGGGCCAACGCAGCCAACGCATTAGCCTGATTGTGCGCACCGCGAATCAGGAGCGCGTCGGCAGGCATGAGCTTGCGCACGCGCACGGCGGGTGCTTCCTTGCGTCGGCGCCCGGTGGGCTCGTCGTCGGTCACTGCTTCGGCCAGCCAGCTCAACCCACCGTCCTGCACGACGCCATAGCCGGGCGCCTCGGTCGGCGCATCCGGACCAAAGGTCACCACGGTGCGCACAGGCGCAGCGGGTAGCTGCGTGCTGGTGCGCTTGGCCGCGCGTGTGGTCACGGGAGGCGTAGAGGGCGCCTCGGGCCGCAGGGAAGCACCTGGCAAGGTCAGCGGATCCGCCCGATTGGCCACGCACAGGGTCGTGGGACCATAGATACGCTGCTTGGCCTGCAGGTAATCGTCCAGCGTCCCATGCCAGTCCAGATGATCCTGGGTGACGTTGAGCACGGTGGCGCAATCGGGCGAGAAACTCTCGGCCAGAGCCAACTGATAGCTGGCCAGCTCAAGCACCCAGACCTGCGGCAGCTGCTCCGACTCGATGGCCAGTCGCAGTGCGTCGAGCGCAGCCGGGCTGATATTGCCCGCCACTGCCACACTCAAACCGGCCTGCTCGCACAAATGACCGAGCAGGCGGGTGGTCGTGGTCTTGCCGTTGGTGCCTGTGATGGCCGCCACGCGGGTGCTGTAGCCGGCCGCACGCAAGCGCGAGAGCTCGCGGGCGAAAAACTCCATTTCACCCCACACCGGAAGACCTGCCTGCACGGCTGCGGCATACAGGGGCACTGCGTCGCCCAGGCGCGGCGACAATCCCTGACTCCAGCCGACCAAATCCATGTCTTGCAAGAGTGCAGGGTCCAGCGACCCACCGATGAAACGCACATCAGGACAAGCACTGTGCAAAGTCGCCAGTTGCGGAGGTGCCGTTCGGCTGTCGGCCACCGTGACCTGCGCGCCTGCATAGACTGCCCAGCGGACCATGGCCAGACCGGACTCGCCCAAGCCGACAACCAGGATCCGGCGGCCAGCCAATTCAGGGCGGGTCACCAGACTCGCTGCCTGGGCAGCGCTGGCTTGAGGTGGCGGAAACTCGTACATCGTGGCCTGTGTCAGCGCAGCTTGAGCGTTGAAAGGCCAAAGAGCACCAGCATCATCGTGACGATCCAAAACCGCACGACGACCTGCGACTCCTTCACACCACCCACCTCGAAATGATGGTGCAGGGGGGCCATGCGAAAGATCCGGCGCCCGGTTCCATAGCGGCGCTTGGTGTACTTGAAGTAGCCGACTTGCAGCATCACCGACAGGGTCTCGGCGACAAACACGCCGCCCATGATGAACAGCACGATCTCCTGGCGCACGATCACCGCCACGGTGCCCAGCGCACCGCCCAGGGCCAGCGCGCCGACATCACCCATGAACACCTGCGCCGGATAGGCGTTGAACCACAGGAAGGCAAGGCCGGCGCCGGCGATGGCACCGCAAAAAACGGTCATCTCGCCCGCTCCCGGCACATAGGGAATCAGCAGGTACTTGGCAAACACGGCGTTGCCAGTGACATAAGCAAAAATGCCGAGCGCCGACCCCACCAGCACGGACGGCATGATGGCCAGCCCATCGGCGCCATCGGTGAGATTCACGGCATTGCTGGTGCCCACAATCACGAAATAGGTGAGCACCATGAACCCCAGCGCACCCAAGGGGTAAGACACGGTCTTGAAGAACGGCACGATCAGGTCAGCGCGCGGCGGCAGGCTCATCTCGAAGCCAGAGCGTATCCAGGTGACCAGCAGATCCCAGGCTTGCGCATTGGAGGCCGCCGGGACTGCAAACGTCAGATAGACCGCTGCAGCCACGCCGATCAGCGATTGCCAGAAATACTTGGCGCGCGCAGACAGGCCGGCTGGATTGCGATGGACCACTTTGCGGTAGTCGTCGACCCAGCCGATCGCGCCGAACCCAAGCGTCACGAGCAGCACGATCCACACGAACCGATTGCTCAGATCGGACCACAGCAGCGTAGCGAACCCGATGGCGACCAGGATCAGTGCGCCGCCCATGGTGGGCGTGCCCGATTTGCTGAGGTGGGTCTGCGGACCATCCGTGCGCACCGCCTGACCGATTTTCATGGAGGTCAGACGTCGGATCAGGGCCGGCCCCGCGAACAATCCGATGCCCAGTGCCGTAAGCGTCGCCAGGACAGCTCGCAGCGTGATGTAGTTGAACACCGAGAAAAAGCGAATGTCGCGAGACAGCCACTGCGCCAGTTCAAGCAGCATCAGTGATGCCCTCCGACTTCAGCGCCCGTGGCGGCGAGCTGATGCACGATCCGCTCCATGCGCATCGAGCGAGACCCTTTCACCAGGACCGTGGCGGTGGGCGAGGCCAGCGCCATCGCACGCTCACCCGCCTGCTCAACCGTCTCGAAAAACTCGCCATGTACTCCAAAGGCAGCGGCCGTACCTCGGGAAGCCTGCCCGCAGGCCAGCAGATGCTCCAGGCCGCGCTCGCGGGCATACGCACCCACTTCCGCATGAAACTGAGGCCCTTGATCACCGACCTCGGCCATGTCCCCGAGCACGAGAATGCGTGGCGCGCGGCAGGCGGCCAGCACATCGATGGCTGCGCGCACGGAGTCGGGATTGGCGTTGTAGCTGTCGTCGATCAGGGCGGCACCGCTGACGGCCTGCAAGCGACGCAACCGGCCCGCAGCGGGACGGAACGCTGCCAGACCACGGGCAATGACTTCACCCGGGACCCCGATGGCATGGCAACAAGCCGCTGCTGCAAGCGCGTTGCGTACATTGTGCTGGCCGTCGATCGCAAGACTCACCCGAATGCGCTCGCCGGGCAGCGCCACCTCGAAGTCTGCGGGTTGGGCATCAGGGCTGGCGTGCACACTGCACTGCGCGTTCATCCCGAACGCGATGCAGCGCCGCGGGCCCGACAACGCTTGCCAGATTGGGGTGTGGACGTCGTCGCCCGGAAACACCGCCGTACCGTCTGCGGGGAGCGCGGCCAGCGCAGCCCCGTTCTCGCGGGCGGTCGCTTCCACCGTGTGCATAAACTCCTGGTGCTCGCGCTGCGCGTTATTGACCAGTGACACGCAGGGCTGGGCGATATGCGCCAGCCAGGCAATTTCACCGGGCTGATTCATGCCCAGCTCGATGACGGCGCTGCGGTGCGTATCGCGCAATTCAAACACCGTCTGCGGCACGCCGATGTCGTTGTTGAGATTGCCACGCGTGGCCAGACGATGCGCCGGCCCATGTTGCTCGGCCAGGATTGAAGCAATCATTTCCTTCACCGTCGTCTTGCCGTTGCTGCCGGTCACGGCGATCACCGGCAGTGAAAATTGCCGCCGCCAGCCTGCGGCGATTTCGCCGAGCGCGCGTCGGGTGTCGGTCACCCACAACGCCGGGGCGCGACACGCCTCGGTCCAGTGATCGACCAGCAGGGCCGCCGCGCCACTTGCCACAGCCTGGCCGATGAATGCATGGGCATCGAAGCGCTCGCCGCGCAGGGCCACAAACAGTTGACCAGGGCCGACCGAGCGTGTGTCGGTGCTGACGCCGATCAGCGGTGTGGCCGCATTGCTTGCATCGGCCGTGAGCAGCCGACCGCTGCTGAGCCATCCGAAGGCCTCGCGCAAATCAAACACGGCGAGCCTCCTTGCGCACCGCGCGACGGGTCAGTGCCTGCGCAGCATGGTCACGATCATCGAAGGGATGTCGTACCCCGGCGACTTCCTGATAGGTCTCGTGGCCCTTGCCTGCAATCAGCACGACGTCCTGGTCTGCGGCTTCATTGAGTACGGCTGCGATGGCGCGGGCGCGATCAGCATCGCGCAGCCGGGGAGCGACAGACATGCCGCCCACGATCGCGTCCAGGATCTGCTCGGGCGCTTCGCTGCGCGGGTTGTCGCTCGTGATCACCGCATGGTCAGCATCACGCTCGGCGACTGCACCCATCAACGGGCGCTTACCGGGATCGCGATCACCGCCGGCGCCCACGAGGCACCAGAGCTTGCCACCACGCGCCTGAGTGACAGGTCGCAGTGCGGCCAGCGCATTGGATAGCGCATCGGGCGTGTGCGCATAGTCGACCACCGCAAGCGGGCCGGCCGCACCCGGTACGGTCACCGGTTGCAAGCGACCGGGAACCGGGGTGAGTGTTCGCAGTTGCGCAACTACCGCTTCGAACGGCACGCCCAGGGCAAGCCATGCACTGGCCACGGCCAACAGATTCGCAACGTTGAAGCGTCCGATCAGCGACGTCTCAACCGCGGCGGTGCCCCAGTCTCCGTCAAGCGCAATGCGCATGCCCTGAGCGGTGGACTCAATCGCCGTCGCCAGCAATCGCGGGCCGGTATGAGCCGCGCGTGTGGCGCGAGCGGTGTCCGTCAGATGAGCGTCGATGCCGTAACCGATGCAGGGCGTGGAGGGCGCAAGCGCCGCTCGCATGGTGGCGCTCCAGGG
>CANHUQ010000084.1 GCA_947463885.1 Burkholderiales bacterium | reverse complement strand
TCGACCGCCGCTGTCATGTGTGCCTGATGGTGGTCAATCCGGGTCCAGCGATGGCCGGTACGAGCGAGGTCGCAGGCGCCACTGCAGGCGCTTACGCGCGCACCGCAGTGGCCGGTGCGCAGTGCCCGGCAATCGCCTGGACCAGACGAGGCACCAAGGGCTCGGGCAGGTCGTGGCCCATCCCGGCAACGGCTTCGAAGCGGGCACCAGGAATATGGCGCGCGGTGTCTTCACCAGCGGCCAGAGGCACCAGCGGGTCGGCTTCACCGTGCAGCACCAGGGTTGGCGCGCTGATGCTGCGCAACAGCTTGCGACGATCCCCGCTGTGCATGATGGCCAGCAACTGCCGTGCAGTACCCGAGGCATCGCCGCCACTGCGGCGCAAATCGGCCTTCAGGCGTTCGCGCAGCTGTGCGGCTGGCGGCTGCATGCCCGGGCTGCTGATCAGCGACCAGATATGAACGTAATGGTCGAGCAGTCGGTCCTCATCGGCACCACGGGGTGGCGGTGTCAGCACCGCGCGGGTGGCCGGTGTGAAGTGGAAGCGAAAACGTGTGGCGCCGCTCGAAGACATGATCGACACCAGTGACCGCACCCGCTGCGGGGCTGTAGCGGCCAGCACCTGCCCGATCATCCCGCCCATGGACACGCCCACCACGTGAGCCTGCGTGAGGCTCAGCGCATCCATCAGCCCGATCACGTCGCCCGCCATGTCGTGCAGGGTGTAAGGCGCGCGCACCGTCAGTCCGATCATGGAGCGCATCGCCTCGGTCCGGATGTCTGACGTGCGCTGGCTGCGGACCCTGCTGGAGAGCCCCGCATCGCGATTGTCAAAGCGCACCGTGCGAAATCCGCGTTCATGCAAGCCCCGCATGAACGACGCGGGCCAGGCGGTCAGTTGCAGGCCCAGTCCGGTGATGAGCACCAGCGGTGTGCCTTGTACCGGCCCGTCCTGCTCCGCTTCGAGGCGGACCCCGTTGGCGAGCTCAATCTGCACAGCACTCACCGCTGCATGATATGAGCGCTACGGCGCTCCGAGCAGACCATGGGTTCTTGAACACAGCAGCAGGCATCCTTGCACGCTTTGCGGAATCAGGCCTTATCCCTCAGCACCCATGCCCGGCACGCCGATGGAAAAACCGGCATCCACATAGGTGATCTCGCCGGTGATGCCCGAGGCCAGATCGGACAACATGAATGCGGCCACATTGCCCACCTCGTCGGTGCTGACATTGCGACGCAGCGGCGCGTGCTGCTCGGCGAAATCAAGCAGTTTTCCGAAGCCTTTGATGCCCGAGGCAGCCAGGGTCTTGATCGGACCAGCCGAGATGCCGTTGACCCGCGTGCCCTGCGGGCCCAGGCTCGTGGCCATGTAGCGCACGGTGGCTTCGAGTGAGGCCTTGGCCATGCCCATCACGTTGTAGTTAGGCACCGCGCGCACCGCGCCCAAATAAGACAGGGTCACCATCGCACCGTTACGACCTGCCATGAGCGGGCGCGCGGCGCGACCGACGGCCGCAAAACTGTAGGCCGACACGTCGTGCGCCACCCGAAACGCCTCGCGGGTCAGACCATCGTACAGATCGCCCTGAATGGCTTCACGCGGCGCAAACGCAATGGCGTGCACCACACCGTCCAGCCCATCCCAGCGCTCACCCAAGGCACTGAACAGGCCATCGATCTGCTCGTCTTCGGCCACATCGCATGGAAAGACTGCATCCGAGCCGAACTCAGCGGCCATTTCGGTGATACGGTCGCGAAAGCGCTCGTTCTGGTAGGTGAAGGCCAACTCGGCGCCCTGGGCCCGGCAGGCCCGTGCAATGCCGTAGGCAATTGAACGATTCGACAGCAAGCCCATGATCAGGATGCGTTTGCCGGCCAGGAACATCGGGTTTCTCCGATAGAATTTTTGAATGACGATTGTCTCATGTTGCCTCCGGATCGCTGTCTGGACCGCTCTGCTCCTCGGGCCGCTGCAGGCTGCGCGCGCCGAAGAGCCCTTCGTGCATGCGCTGGCCTGGGGCGCCAAGCCGGCCTACGGGCCTGATTTCAAGCACTTTGGCTACGTGAATCCGACCGCCCCGCGTGGTGGTGTGCTGTCATTGGACGGCTTCGGCTCCTTCGATAAGCTCAACCCGTTCACGCTCAAGGGTCTGGTGGCCGCCGGGGTCGGGCCGCTGCTGTTCGACACGCTCACCGAGCAAAGTGATGACGAGCCGTTCTCGGTCTACGGCCTGCTTGCGCAGAGCATGCACTTTGCGCCCGATGGCCTGTCGATCACCTTCAAGCTCGATCCGCGGGCGACCTTTTCGGATGGCTCCCCGGTCCTGGCAGCCGATGTCAAACACTCGTTTGACATGCTCATGAGCAAGCAAGGGCATCCGCGCTTCAAGAACCTGTATGGCGATGTGAAGTCAGTCAGCCTGCCGGACGAACGCACCATTCGCTTTGAATTCAAGCGCAAGAACCACGAGCTGCACATGATCCTGGGCTCGATGCCTGTGTTTTCACGCAAGTGGGGTGCGGGCAAAGCCTTCGACCAGATCATCCAGGACGTGCCGATTGCCAGCGGCCCGTATGCGCTTGAAAAGGTCGATTGGGGCAAGTCGATTGCCTACAAGCGACGTGCCGATTACTGGGCCAATGATCTGCCGGTGCGTCGCGGCATGTTCAACTTCGATCGCATCCAGTACACCTATTTCAAGGACGAAGTGGCGCGCCTGGAGGGATTCAAGGCAGGCCAGTTCGACTGGATCGCTGAAAACTCTGCCAAGAACTGGGCCCGAGGACATGTCGGGCCGAAATATCGGTCCGGCGAAATTCGCAAAGAGGAATTTGCGCACTCCAATTCGGCGGGCATTCAGGGCTTTGCCATGAACACGCGCCGCGCGCTCTTTGCCGATCGCAGGGTGCGCCTGGCCCTGGCGCAGGCGTTCGATTTCGAGTGGATGAACCGTCAGGTGTTTTACGGGCAGTACGCCCGCAGCCCGAGCTATTTCACCAATTCCGAGATGCAGGCGCGCGGGCGCCCGGGCCCGGATGAACTGGCGCTGCTCGAGCCGCTGCGCGACAAGCTCTTGCCCGAGGTGTTCAACGACGCGCCCGATCCGCCCGACACGGTGGCACCGGCCACTCTGCGCGACAACCTGCGCCGCGCACTCGCCCTGTTGCGCGAGGCCGGCTGGACGGTGGCCGACGATGGCCTGCTGCGCAATGCCAAGGGGGAGCCCTTTGCCTTCGAGGTGCTGTCGTATTCCAAGGCGCTCGAGCGCATTGCCGTGCCCTGGGTGCGCAATCTGGAGAAGATGGGTATTCAGGCGCGCCTGCGGGTCACCGACCCGGTGCTCTTTCAAAAACGCCTGGACGAATTCGATTTTGATGTGACCGTGGTCTCGATGCCAGCCAGCCAGACCCCCGGAAACGAGCTTCTGGAGCGCTTCTCCAGCGCATCGGCCGATGAGAAGGGATCGGATAACGCACCGGGCATCAAAGATCCGGCGGTCGACGCGTTGATGAAATCGCTGCTGGCCAGCGGCAGTCGTGATGAACTCGTGGCCGCTTCGCGCGCGCTGGACCGCGTCTTGCGCCATGGCTGGTACCTCGTGCCGCATTTCTATGCGCCTCGGCATCGCGTGGCGCATCGGGACGTCCTGGCGCATCCCTCGGTGCTGCCCAAGTACTACACCGCCCCGATGTGGGCGCTGAAAACCTGGTGGCGTGTGCCGGAAGGCACGGCCCAGCGCGTGGGCGCACCTGGTTCAGTTGCGGTGCCCGCCACGACAGCACCCACACCGGCCGGAGCCCGCTGACCATGCTCGCTTACATCGTCAAGCGCGTGCTGCTCATGGTGCCCACCCTGCTGGGCATCCTGCTGGTCACTTTCGCCGTGGTGCAGTTCGTGCCCGGCGGGCCGGTCGAGCAAATGGTGCAGGAGCTGCGCGGGCGCGGCGGTGCGGGTGAGGCTTCGGCGGGCGACAACACCTATCGGGGCCGTCAGGGTGTAGACGAAGCCAAGCTCGAGGAAATCCGCAAGCTCTATGGCTTCGACAAGCCTGCCCATCTGCGCTTTTGGGACATGCTCAAGCGGTTTGCGCGCTTCGATCTGGGCACCAGTTATTTTCAACAGAAGTCGGTGTGGGACCTGATCAAGGAAAAGCTCCCGGTGTCGATCAGCCTGGGCCTATGGACCTTCTTCATCTCCTACCTGGTCTCGATTCCCTTGGGCATTGCCAAGGCAGTGCGCCACGGCAGCCGTTTTGATCTGATTACCTCAACTGCCATTCTGGCGGGCTACGCCATTCCCAGTTTCGTGCTCGGCGTGGTGCTGCTCGTGCTCTTTGGCGGCGGCAGCTTCTGGCAGGTGTTTCCCTTGCGCGGACTCACGTCCGACAACTTCGCCCAGCTGTCTGCGCTGGGCAAGGTCATGGATTACCTGTGGCATATCGTGCTGCCGGTCACCGCCATGGTGGTGGGTAGTTTTGCGGTCACCACCATGCTGACCAAGAACACCTTCCTCGAGGAAATCCGCCGCCAGTACGTGCTGACCGCGCGCGCCAAGGGCCTGTCGCAGAACAAGGTCCTCTATAAGCATGTGTTTCGCAATGCGCTCATCCCGCTAGTCACAGGCTTTCCGGCTGCGTTCATCGGGGCATTTTTCACCGGTTCGCTGCTGATCGAGACCTTGTTCTCGCTCGATGGACTGGGGCTTTTGTCCTACGACTCGGTCATGAAGCGTGATTACCCGGTGGTCATGGGCACGCTCTTTCTGTTCACGCTGATTGGCCTGGTGACCAAGCTCATCACCGACCTGGCCTATATCTGGGTCGATCCGCGCGTGAAGTTCGAGGGGGCGCAATGAGCACGGCGCGGGGGTCATCGCCCGCAGCGCTGACACCGGGCGCGCGCGCCTGGCGCAGGTTCCGCTCCGATCGACGCGGCTGGTGGAGTCTGTGGATTTTTGTGACGCTGGTGGTGCTGAGCCTGGGTGCCGAGCTGCTCTCAAACGACCGGCCGATCGTGGCCCACTATGAAGGGCGCACGGTCTTCCCCCTGTTCAACACCTATCCGGAAACCACGTTCGGCGGCGATTTCAGAACCCAGACCGATTACCTCGATCCGTTCATTCGCGCGCAACTCGCCAAGCCCGGCAATTGGGCGATTTATCCGCCGAACCGCTACAGCTTCGATACCCTCAACTACTTTTCGCCCAGCCCCAACCCGGCACCGCCCTCCGCGGTCAATTGGCTGGGCACCGATGACCGCGGTCGTGACGTGCTGGCACGGCTCATTTACGGCTTTCGGGTCTCGGTGCTGTTCGGTCTGGCGCTCACGGCCATCGGCGTGGTGATCGGTGTGCTGACCGGCGCGCTGCAGGGTTATTTCGGCGGGAAGCTCGATCTGATCTTCCAGCGCTTCATCGAAATCTGGGGCTCCATGCCCGAGCTCTATTTGCTGCTGATCTTCGCCTCACTCTTCGAGCCCAGTGTGCTGATCCTGCTGGTGATCCTGTCGCTCTTTGGCTGGATGGGCCTGTCCGACTATGTGCGGGCAGAGTTTCTGCGCAACCGCAATCTGGAGTACGTGACAGCCGCACGCGCGCTCGGGCTGTCGAACAGCCAGATCATCTGGCGCCATGTGCTGCCCAACAGCCTCACGCCGGTGATCGCGTTTTTGCCCTTTCGCATGAGTGGCGCGATTCTGGCGCTCACCAGCCTGGACTTCCTGGGCTTGGGTGTGCCACCGTCCACCGCGAGCCTGGGCGAGCTGTTGGCGCAGGGCAAGGCCAATCTGGACGCCTGGTGGATCACGCTGTCCACGTTCACGGTCCTGGTGGGCACACTGATGCTGCTGATCTTCATCGGCGAGGCCTTGCGCAGCGCACTCGACACGCGGCGGGGCTAAGGCATGAGCACCCCTCCCGTGTATTCCGGCACTGATCCTGTGCGCGCGCAGGCGCTTGGCGCGCCGCTGTTGCAGGTCGATCGGCTTAGCGTCGAATTCGATAGTCCTGCAGGCCCTGTTCGTGCGGTCGATGGGGTGAGTTTTTCCATCGCGCGTGGCGAGAAATTTGCGCTGGTCGGTGAGTCCGGCTCAGGCAAGACCGTCACCGGATTGAGCCTGCTCCGATTGCTGACCGATGCGCGTGTCAGTGGCTCGGTGCTGTTTGATGGTCAGGATCTGGCTGCGTTGACCGAGCCGCAGATGCGCGCTGTGCGGGGTCGGCGAATCGCCATGATCTTTCAGGAGCCCATGTCCGCGCTCAATCCGCTTTACAGCGTGGGCAATCAGATTGGCGAGTCGCTCAGCCTGCACGAGGGTCTGTCGGGGGTGGCTGCGCGTGCCCGCGCGATTGAGCTCTTGCATCTCACCGGCATCGATGCGCCGCAACGACGTATCGACAGCTATCCGCACGAGCTGTCCGGTGGTCAGCGTCAGCGCGCCATGATCGCCATGGCGCTCGCCTGCAGCCCTGAGCTCTTGATCGCCGACGAGCCAACCACGGCGCTCGACGTCACCATTCAACGACAGATCATTGAATTGCTCGACGATCTGCAACAGCGCCTGGGCATGTCGATGCTGCTGATCAGCCACGACCTGCCGCTGGTGCGTCGCTTTGCCGATCGGGTGGGCGTGATGCGTCAGGGCCATCTGTTGGAGGTGGCGCCCACCGCTGAGCTTTTTGCAGCGCCCCAGGATCCTTACACCCGCAGACTGATCGATAGCCGCCCGCGTCGGCATGTGCAGCCGATTGCACCCGATGCGCCCGAGTTGCTGCGTGCCGAGTCAGTGGGGTGTCGCTACTGGCTCAAGGGCGCATGGTTCCGTCGCACGCCTTTCGATGCAGTGCGACAGGCTGATCTCACGTTGGCGCGCGGCGAGACCCTGGGCATCGTGGGTGAGTCCGGGTCCGGCAAGACCACGCTGGGAATGAGTCTGCTGCGCTTGTCGGCGGGCGAATTGAGCGGTCAGGTCCATTTCGAAGGCACGCGCATCGATGCCCTGTCGCAGGCTGCTTTGCGCCCGATGCGGGCACGCATGCAGGTCGTGTTCCAGGATCCCTACAACGCCCTGTCACCGCGCATGACGGTGGAGCAAATCATTGGCGAAGGGCTGGGCCTGCATCATCCCGAGATGAGCGAGCAAGCGCGTCGTGAGGCGATCGTGGCCATGCTCGCCGAAGTCGGCCTGGATGGCACCGCCCTGTCGCGTTATCCGCATGAATTTTCGGGCGGGCAGCGCCAGCGCATTGCCATCGCGCGTGCAGCCATCCTGAAGCCCGCGCTCATGTTGCTCGATGAGCCCACTTCGGCGCTTGATGTCTCGGTGCAGCAGCAGGTGTTGCAACTGCTGGCCGAGCTTCAGCGCAAGTACGGCATGAGTTACCTGTTCATCACGCACGATCTGGCGGTCATTCGCGCCATGTCGCATCGCATGATCGTGATGCAGGGCGGCCGGATTGTGGAGACCGGCCCGACCGAACAGGTCTTCGAGGCCCCGCAGGCTTCGTATACCCGCGAACTGCTCGACGCCGTCCTCGACTGAAGGGACGGCATCGGTGTGCGTGTCGGGCGGGCGGCGCAGGGCCGTCACGACCGCCTATTGCGAGACACGTGATGCGGTGGCCCTCAAGCGATGCGGTGGTCCTCAAACGCAGCGGCAGTCGGTCCATCCATCAGACCGATGCGCGCTGGGTCAGGTTCGCGCGGCTTTTCCGTTGGACTTGGCTGGCGCGACGCTCTTGGCGGGCGGTGGGGTAGTAGTCCGCGCAGTGCCCTTGGCGGCAGGCGCTTTGTCGGAGGGTTTGAGGACAGCGGTCATGGGTTGGGCGGCCGGGTATTTCCCTTTGGCAGCCGGCGCGCCTGCCGCAAGCTTGTCTTTCTTGCTGCCAGGGCCACTGGCGACGGCCTGCGTCGCTGCCGTTTTGCCGCCTGCCCGGCCTTTGGCTTGCGGCGGGTCTGCACGCGCAGTTTGAGTACGCGAGGCGGCTGCGGCGTTCTTGCTGGAAGCGGTCTTCGCCACTGCGGTCACGGCTGCGGCCGATGCGATCACCGCCACCGGCTCGACTCGCGCGGGGGAGGGTGCCGCGACCACGGGGGAGGGTGCCGCGACGGGTGCTGCAGCGAAGGCTGGCGCTTCATCGCGCGAGACCGCCTGACGTGTGCCACCCGCGACGGTCAGGACCGTCTGACTCGACGCCGGGCGCACCAGCAGGCTGGCACCTGGCTTGGCCGACTTGATCCCACCGTTCCAGGCGCGCAGCGTATCGGCCGAGACGCCGTAACTGGCTGCAATCCCGGCCAGCGACTCACGCTTGGCCACGCGGTGATAGACCGGCGAGGTGGTGATCTGTTCGTAGACGCGCGGGCCCGGGAAGGATTCGACCTGTTGCTGATCGCGCACCGAGGGCTGGGGCGCAATCACCTGCGTGCCAGGCATGATGCGCGCCCCCGCCCGCAGGCTGTTGGCGCGGATGATTTCCTGGGTCGAGACGTTGCCGTTGCGGGCCACGTCATCGAGCGTTTCACCGGGCTTGAGCGTGTAGGGCTGCCAGGAGGCCAGCGGCTTGGCATCGAGGTCGTGGCGGGCCACCGAGGCCATGAACACATCGACCCGGTCGGCGGGCAGCTTGATCTGATTATTGCGGCTGGCAGCAATCACCGGACGGTTGTGTGCAGGATTCAGCGCGACGAACTCTTCCACGCTCATGCCAGCGAATTGCGCAGCCAGTTTCAGATCGATGGGACGGGTCTTTTCAACCGTGATGAAGTACGGACGGTTCGGGACATCGGGCAGAACGACGCCGTACTCCGAGGCGCGCAGGATGATGTGTTTAAGCGCAATGAGTTTGGGGACGTAATGCCGTGTCTCGGCCGGCATGGACAGGCTGAGGTAATCGACTGGCATGCCACGGGCGCGGTTGTTCTTGACCGCGCGAGCGACCGCGTTTTCACCCCAGTTATAGGACGCGAGCGCCAGGAACCAGTCGCGCTCATTCATCTCGTAAATCTTTTGCAGGTAGTCGAGGGCAGCGCGGGTGGATTGCACGACGTCGCGCCGGTTATCGACCCACCAGTTCTGCGACAACTCGTATTGCTTGCCGGTGGAGGGAATGAACTGCCACAAGCCTGCGGCCTTAGCCGAAGACAGCGCCACCGGGTTCATCGCACTTTCCACGAAGGGCAAGAGCGCCAATTCGGTGGGCATGCCGCGGCGCTCCACTTCATCGACGATGAAGTACAGGTAGCGCCCACCGCGCTGGAACATGCGATTGAGCGCTTCGCGGTTGGACAGATAAAACCGCACTTTCTCGGCCACCAGCGGCGTGTCCAGGTCTGCCATGGCAAAGCCGGCCCGCATACGCGCCCACACGTCTGCATGCGGTTCCGTGGCCAGGCCACCTGAAGGCAGGCGGATCGGGTTGGCCGGCGTGGCGGTCTGAACAGGCGTCGCCGGGATGGGCAAGGCGCTTGTCTGGCTGGGCGGCAGCGGCGCGAGCGATTCGCCGCCTGACTGAGCGATGGCCGGGGTGGGTAAGGTGACCGACGAGGTGGGGGCGGAGGGGCTGGCGCAACCTGCCAGCAGCAGGGCGAAACCGAGGGAGGCAATGCCGACGACGCTTGAAGTGAGCTTCAAGGATGTCCTCTAAGTGTATGTTTTTGCTGAGCGAAAGTCAGCGTGTCCGAAATGCTACGTGCCCGGGCCGGATCGGTCAAGGCGACCGGTCGCCCAGACAAGAAGGGGTCGGTCGCGAGGGTGGGATCAGCGTGCGGAATCCTTCCAGTGGCGCACTGCGCCCAGGATTGAGGCGGCGTCCTCCAGGGGGCGATCGCTGTAGGCTTGTGCTGCATGCTGCACATCCGGATGGTTGACCCGCAGAAACGGATTTGTGGCCCGTTCAACCGCGATGCTGGAGGGTACCGTCGGCCGGTGGGCCGCCCGCAGCGCGGCCACTTCGGCCTCGCGGCGTGCCAGCGCAGCGCTGTTCGGCTCAACCTTTCTGGCAAAGCGCAGATTCGAGGCGGTGTACTCGTGCGCGCAGTAGACCAGCGTGTCACCCGGCAGTGCGGCCAGACGGGACAGCGAAGCATGCATCTGCACGGGTGTACCTTCAAAGAGCCGCCCGCAGCCCCCTGCAAAGAGCGTGTCGCCGCAAAAGAGCACCGGTCGGGTGTCGTCGCCGGTCAGCCTGGGCGCATACCAGGCGATGTGATCCAGGGTATGGCCCGGCACCTCGAAGACATCGAAGTGCACCCCGAAGCCGTCGAGCGCGAGCGAATCGCCTGCGCGCCAGCGCCGGTCGATGCCCGCGATGGCCGGGTTGTGCGGGCCATGCACCGTCATCGCCGGATACCGGGCCCGCAGGGCGGCCAGGCCACCGACATGGTCGGCATGGTGATGCGTGACCAGGACGGCTGCCAGGTCCAGGTGGTGCGCCTGCAGCGCATCGATCACCGGGGCAGCGTCGCCCGGGTCGACGACGGCAGCCCGCCGACCTGCTTGATCCACCAGCATCCAGATATAGTTGTCCTGGAAGGCCGGGATGGCGAGGATACGGGGGTGCGGTGCGGCCCCTTCGGGATGATCTGGCGCGCCGGTCAGCGGCAGTGCAGGTGATTCAGACATGGTTTGATCGCAGAAAGTGGACAATCCAGGCATGCGGACAGGGCACACCCATGAAGCGCATTGAAAGCTGGCAACCAGAAGAAGTCGACCGCCTGGCTGGTGCGCCGCAGGGTGGCTCTGTGCATGAGCAAACCCGTGCGCGGCCCATTGTAGGCGGCTCAAGCCCACGGCATGCTGATCGCGATGCCGACAACCATGGCCCGGCAGGCGATTCTGGCGATGGGGGTACTCCAGGCAACCGCCCTGCGGCGCCGGACGAACGCGCCGACGCCTGGCAGGCTTGGCTGCAGACGCCGCCCGGGCGTTATGTGCTGCAGTGGGAGCAGGCGCAACTTGATCAGGCGGTGGCCGACCTCTTCGGCCTGCACGCCCTGCAGTGCGGCGGCCCCTTGCCTGATGCGCTGCGCGCCAATCGGATGCCCCACCCGATCCGTGCCTGGCAGGGCACCATGACGCCGAGCGAGCAACGCGGTTCGCTCGTGCAAATGGCCCACTTTGAAGAGTTGCCCTTCGATACCCGCTCTCTGGACCTGGTGGTCCTGCCGCATGTGCTTGAGTTTGCGCACGATCCGCACCAGGTGCTGCGTGAAGTCGATCGGGTGCTGCGCCCAGAAGGTCGACTGATCGTGACCGGCTTCAATCCGGTCAGTCTGTGGGGCCTGCGCGAGGCTGTGCCGCGCGCACTGGTGCGCCCCCTGCTGCCGCCGCAGGCGCATCCGATCGTGCTGCATCGGCTGCGCGACTGGTGCAAGTTGCTGAGCTTCGAGATCGACTCGACCCACTACGGGTGCTTCAGGTTGCCGCTTGGCTCAGGCGCCTGGCTCGACCGCATGGGCTTCATGGAGCGTGCAGGCGATCGCTGGTGGCCCCTGTGTGGCGCCGTCTATTTGGTGTCAGCGGTCAAGCGCGTACAAGCCATGCGACTGGTGGGGCGCGCGCGCAAGCGCGCTGTGCGCGGTACGGTGGTTGCGTTGCCTAGCGCCCACTACGAACCGAGCGAGCGCCGCGGCCCGCCTCAGTCAGGTCGTGACGGCTCGTACAGGTAGCGGCGCGTGAGCGGCAGGGGGCTTGAGCCATTTTCGCTGCGAATGGCGAGCAGCTGGTAGATGTTGATCCAGCCCTTGGCAAAGGCGTGGGCGCATCCCGCCAGGTAAATGCGCCAGATGCGCGCGCGCTGGGCGCCAGCCATGCGTTCCAGTTCGCTCAGATGCCGTTCGAAGCCGTCCGACCAATGTCGCAGTGTCAGGGCATAGTGGCGCCTGAGAGATTCGACATCGGTGAGTTCCAGTCCGGCGGCCGAGAGCTCGCGGATCGCAAGGCTCACGTGCGGCAGCTCACCATCGGGAAAGACATACCTGTCGATGAAGCGCCCTGCGCCCATCCCTACTTCGCGGCTGTCGGCATCACTGGAGGTGATCCCGTGGTTCAGGGCCACACCGCCCGGTTTGAGCAGCCGATGGACCGTACGGAAGTAGTCGCCCAGCCTCGCCAGGCCCACGTGCTCGAACATGCCCACCGAGGCGATGCGATCGAACACGGCTTCGCCGGTCAGGTCGCGGTAATCCTGCAGCCGGATTTCCACCTTCGAGGACAGCCCGGCCTGCGCGACCCGCTCGCGCGCCAGCGCATGCTGTTCTGCCGAGAGCGTGATGCCGACCACCTGCGCGCCGTGATGGCGGGCGGCATGGATCGCCAGCGCGCCCCATCCGCAGCCGATGTCCAGCAGCGTGTGGCCCGGCGCGAGACGCAGCTTGCGGCAGATGTGCTCGAGCTTGGCCAACTGTGCCGCAGCCAGATCGACCGATTCTGACTCGAAATATGCGCATGAATAGACCATGCGCTCATCGAGCCAGCAGCGATAGAAATCGTTGGAGACATCGTAGTGATACCCGATCGCCTTGCGGTCGGACTGACGCGAATGCTTGGGACGACGCAGGGCACGGCCCAGCAGCGCCACCGATGCGGCCACCGGTCGACGGTCAGTCAGGCCGGCATCGGCACGGGCGAGTGATTCGGCCAGTGTCATCACGTCGTCGATGCGCCCGTCCACATCGAGGTGGCCCTCGACATAAGCCTCGCCCAGTGCGTCGAGCGACGGGCGCAGCAGATAGCGCGCGGCGCCAGGCGAATTGAGCCGGATGCCCACGCGGGCGTCGGGGCCCAACGGGACTTGCGTGCCGTCCCACAGCGCCACGCGTGCAGGCAGCGGGTGGCGGGCGCTGAGTGCGTTCAGATGACGGATGATCTGTTGCTCGAGCATCGCGGGGCCTTTGTCTGAACGTTGGAACGTGAGCGTTGAAAAGCATTGGAGGCAACAGCGGGACACAACAGCGGGACACAACAGCGGGACACAACAGCGGGATGCAACACAGTGCGCAGCGAACGCTGAGTCGACGAGAGCGAGGGGCCTCGCGCGCCAAGGCACGCCCGCTGTACGGGAGTGGGCGCTCGACTCGATTACCATCGCGGGTTTGCCGCTGCACACGCGGTGCGCTGTGGATGAGCGCAGCAATATC
>CANHUQ010000083.1 GCA_947463885.1 Burkholderiales bacterium | reverse complement strand
CACGAAGTCGGCCGATTTCATCCGCAAGATGAACGATCTGGGCTACGAAATCGTGGGCGGCTCCCCTGAGCAGATGGCTTCGATGATCCAGGACGAGTACAAGCGCTGGGGGCCGGTGGTGAAGGCGTCGGGCGCAAAGGTGGAGTAAACCACCGGGGTCAGGCCGTCAGCTTCCCAACCAAGGCGCTCAACCCAATGCTTTACGCCCTGACCTTTGTGTCGCGCAGCACGGCGCCAGGGGCGCAGCCATGAAGGTCTCGGGGCTTGTGCTGGCGATGTGCGCCGGCCAGTTGGGGAGCCTGCTGCCGCACGTGGTGCTGCCCGCCGTCATGGTGGCGCACCTGGTGCCCTTGTGGGGCCTGAGCAATGCGCAGGCGGGCTTGCTGGCCGCAGCCTACCCCGCGGGTTACATGCTGGCCGTGCCGGTCCTGGGCGCGCTCACCGACCGCATCGATGCGCGCCACCTGTTGTTCTGGGGGTCGCTGGTGAGCGGCGGCGCCACCATTGCACTGGCCTGGTTGGCCCAAGGGCCCCTCACGGCGATGGCATTCTGGGCGCTGGCAGGCATTGGCTTTGCGGGCGCGTACATGCCCGGTCTGCGTGCACTCACCGATCGTCTGGACCCAGGCGACGCATCACGCAGCGTCACGCTCTACACCTCGAGTTATTCGGTCGGAGTGGGTTTGTCGTTCCTGGTGTCGCAAGTGGTTGCAGAGGGCTGGGGCTGGCGTTGGGCGTTTGTCATCACCGGCTTGGGGCCCCTGATCATGGCGCTCGTGGCGTTCCGACTGGTGCCTAAGCCCCCCCCGCCCGCCAGTGGCGCGCTGCTCGACTTCCGGCCGGTCCTGCGCAATCGTCCTGCCATGGGCTACATCCTGTCCTATGGCGTGCATTGCTTTGAGCTCTACGGCCTGCGCACCTGGCTGGTCGCGTTCTGGACCTACGTGGCGGCTCGGCATGGCACGGCCACCAGTCTGTTTGATCCGATCACGGTCAGCGTGATCGTGACCGTGCTGGCCATGCCCGCCAGCATCGGCGGCAACGAACTGTCGCTGCGCTTTGGCAGGCATCGGGCGATCAGCGTCATTCAGATCCTGTCGGCCTGTGTGGCGCTGGCGATCGGGCTGTGCGCCGGTGCATCGCCTGCTCTGCTCTTTGTACTCGTGCTGCTCTATGCACTCACCGTACCCGCCGATTCCGGCTCGCTCACTGCAGGCATGAGTGCCAGCGCGCAGCCCCAGTTCAAGGGCGCCACGATGGCCATGCATTCGATGGTTGGGTTTGCGCTGTCGGCGCTGGCCGGTTGGCTGGTCGGTGTGGCACTCGATGCCGCCGGTGGCATGCATCATCCACAGGGCTGGTTGGCGGCGTTCTCAGTATTGGCCGCCGGGATTCTGCTGGGGCCGCTGGCGCTGTGGTGGTCGCGGTCAGGCCGTTAGCTCGCCCGGCGGTGTGGCGCCGATGAAATCAATGATGCGCTCGGCCACTTCAGCACCCCTGTCTTCCTGAATGAAGTGCCCTGCTCCGCTGATACGCGCATGAGGCTGGCCCGCAGCCCCCGGGACGGCGCGCTGGAACATCTCATCGCCCCCACGGGTAATCGGGTCACGCGTCCCGAAGAGTGTGAGAAAAGGCTTGTCCCATTGACGCAAGACCTGCCAAGCCTGCTCGTTGCGCGCGTACTCGGGATCCTCAGGCGAAGCCGGTACAAAGCCCGGGAAGATACGCGCTGCAGTGCGATGGGCGCGCGTTGGAAATGGCGCGTCGTAGGCTGCCACGGCGGCCACATCCAACCCTTGAGCACATCCGGCCTTCACGATGCGTCCGATTGGAAACCACGGACTGAATCGCGAGAACGCACGCCAGATGCGAAAGGCAGGCGGTAAGGCCTGGGCGCCGGTGGGCAGCCCGCCGTTGGACAGCACAATGCGCGCAAAGCGATCGGGCAGTTCAGCCGCCATGCGCAGCCCGATGAGCGAGCCCCAGTCCTGACAAAAGAGCGTCACCTCATGCAGGTCATAGGCTTGCAGCCAGGCCTTCATCCATTCGACATGGTTCAGGTAAGCATAGTCGCGGGCCTGAGTCGGCTTATCAGACCTTCCAAACCCCACCAGGTCGGGCGCCACTGCGCGACATCCGGCCTTCACCAGCACGGGGATCATCTTGCGATACAGAAACGACCAGGTTGGCTCGCCATGCATCAGCAACACGATCGGCCCCTCGCGGGGACCTTCGTCGATACAGGCAATCCTCAGCCCGTCCACCTCGGTGTAACGCGGCGTGTAATGGAAGTCCGGCAGGTGTGCGAAGCGCGCTTCGGGTGTGCGCAACACGGGACCACGGGTGTTCAAGCTCATGATCGCCGACTCAGAAACGATGGCTGGTCTGGATCGCGGTACTGCCCGCAGGCAGACTCAAAAAGTCGCCGTCTCGCGCGATGCGCAAGGTGCCGGTAAAGCGTCGGGGTGCATCGCCCAGAAAGGCTTCTTCGAGCCCGGGCAGCGGTGGCACGGTCGGGACGATATGGTTTAGCAGCAAGTAGCGCACACCGGCTTCACGCGCCGTATCGGCCGCCTCCTCGGGCGTCGCATGGTAGTCCACGATATCGGTGAACAACTTGGCCATGCGGGCTTTCCCGCTGGTATTCGCGGCGTCGGTGAGCAGACCCACCAGCCGCGGCGACAGCGCTTCGTGCACCAGCAGATCAGCACCTTTCGCTTCACGCTGTACCGCTGCAGACAGCTTGGTGTCACCGCTTAACACCATGGTCCGACCTTTGTACCGGATCCGATACCCCACCGCAGGATGGACAGGAGAATGGTCGACCGAGAAAGCAACCACTTCCAGTTCGCCTTCATTGATCACGACAACGCGCCCGGCGTCGCCCAAGGAAAACGGCTGCGCCTGAGCTCCAAAACCTTGGGGCGGCAAGACCGGTTCGCCGTGATGCGCAACGCGGTAGCCCTGATCAAGCTGATAGGCCTGCATCAGACCTGCTGCCACTTGCTCCACGCCGGCGGGGCCGTAAAGAGGCACGGCCTGCGCAGGTCCGCCTGTCACCCAACGTTGCAGCAGCAACTCTCCGAGCCCATCGATATGGTCGGAGTGGAAATGGGTCAGAAAGATGGCATCGACCCGACCGGGACTGATGCCCATGCGCGTGAGGTTGCGAACGCCCGTGCCCGCGTCAAACACCATCAGCCGCGTGCCGGCGATCACGACCGTGCAAGGACCCAAGCGGCGATCATCGGGAAAGGGCGACCCGGCACCGCACACGCGTACATGCAAGCCATCGGGCAGTTCGGACACGCCGTCGATGTTGAGCCGAGCCGTCGCGACCCGCGATGCCACCGCAAGGCTGATGGTCTCGCGCATCGTCCACGCGATCAAACCCAGCAGGGCAAGCCCCAACACAAAGTAGACAAGCAGCCGGCGGGCTTTCATGAACTCAGACTCCAAACATCCGTGCAAGGCGAATCATCGCACCTTGCCAGGCCGGGGATACATAGCGCAGGCGCGGGCGGCGACTTTCGCTGGCCTTCACAATGCACGCCACAATGCCGCGCGTGGAGGTCGCCTCGAGCCACCGGAAGCTGCGTTGCTCCCGGGCTTGCAAGCGCGGCAGCACTGATGAGAAATAGGATTGCTCGCCCATCCAGGCGTACTTTCGCGCGAGCATGGCCTGGTTGAAGCCGGTATGAATGGCGCCCGGCTCGATCAACGATACATGCACGCCGCAATTCAACTCATCCAATTCAGCCCTTAACCCCGCACCGGCTGCGGACAGCGCGAATTTGCTCATCCCATAGGGCATCAGAAACGGGACCGGTACGCGTCCTGCGATCGAACTCACGAGCAGTATCGTGCCGCGCTTGCGCGCAATCATCCCGGCGAGCACGATCTGCACCAGTTCCAGTGCGCCGAAGACGTTGACTTCGAAGGTCTGCCGGATGCGATCGACCTCCACTTCCGCCAGCGAACCAGACTCGCCCACGCCTGCATTACTGATCAGCACATCAATGGGCAAGTCCCTCGCCCGTTCGCGATCCTCGGGCAGCGTCACGTCCAGCTTGAAGGCTTCCAACGCCAGGCCGGTCGCCTGAGCGTTGGCCAGTAGCGCCTCGGCTTGTGCTTGCGTCAAGGTGGTGGCCAGAACACGATGCCCTCGCGCGGCCAGCGCCAGAGCGGCATCACGACCAATGCCGGTGCCCGCGCCTGTGATCAGAATGGTTCGCTTGTGCGTCACAGGGCGCCCGGTGTGTTGGGTCAGTTCAGGTGGAGCGGTGATGCAAAACCGCACGGGCACGGCGACGCCGCAGCCTCAGCCCGACCAAGAGAATCAACCCGCTCAGCGCCATCGCTACCCACGGGCCATAGCGCGGCACATACACATTCATGACCGCATTGCGCATGACCTGATAGGCATAGCGGTAGCCGGCAGGCATCGGCAGCACCCCATGTGCCTGCTCCCATTGCGCGTAAAGACGCTGCAAGACCTGAAATTCTTCTGCGCGTGAGGCGCTCAGGTCCTGCGTTTCGCCCGGGTCGCGCACGATATCAAAGAGTCGCCACTGCCCATCGCCCATCGGTGGCAGGTTGCGAACAAGCTTCAGATCGCCGCGATACATGGCCGCGTTGCCAGAGAGCTCATGACCCACGCCGACATCGGCTGGTCTGGCGCGCGCCTGTTGCCCCAGAATGACCGGTAGCAGGCTCACGCCTGAGGGCGGCTCGATCCGACGGCCTTCAATGCTCGGCGGGGCAGGCTGAGCGCCGCTGAGTGCCAGCAGGGTGGGCACGATGTCGGTGACGTGCGCAAAACCAGGATGGATGCTGCCCAGTGTGGTGCCTGGAACGCCGGACACGATCAACGGGACGCGCACGCCGCCTTCACCCGCGAAAAATTTGTAGCTCGACAGCGGTGAGGCCACCGCGCGGGCCCAGTTCGGCCCAATCACCGCATAGGCGCCAGGATCGCCCATCGCATCCAGATCGTTGCGATAGCTGGTACGCAGCCACAGCCGCGAAATCACGGAATCATAAGGATCGGAGGCCTCGGCACCGTTGTCCGACAGAAATACGAAGACCGTGCGTTCGAGTTCGCCGCTGTCTCGCAGGTGCGCAATCAGTCGACCCACATGATGATCCATCGCCTGCGCCATGCCGGCATAGACCTCCATCCGCCTAGCCTCATAGCGACGCGCGGTATCGTTCAAAGACGCCCAGTCGGGGGTATCGGACATGGGCTGCATGGGGGCATCGGCGGGGATCAGCCCCAAGGCAGCGGCCCGGTCACGCCTTGCCTGGCGCAACGCCGCCCAACCGGCGTCGTACTTGCCACGGTGCGGATCGATGAACGCCCGAGGCGCCTGCAGCGGAATGTGATTGGCCTGAAATCCGATATAGGCAAAAAACGGCGCTGGCTGTGTGGCGCCTTCCTTCAGATAGCCAATCATCTTGTCGACGAAAAACTCCGAGGAATAGAAGCGCTCGGGCATGCGTGCCGCGCGACCATCTTCGAACCAGTACACCTGATCGGTCAGGCCGAGATAGCGTTGCGACGGATTCCAGTTGTCCGAGCCGGTGTCACCTTGAATCAAAGACCGGTCAAAACCGCGCTGGTTCGGCAGGTTGTGCGGCTCATTCCCAACATTCCATTTGCCGGTCACGTAGGTTCGGTAACCGCGCGTGCGCAGCAGCTCAGCCACGGTCACCACGTTGCGATTCAGGCTACCCAGGTAACCCGGCTGGCCTGCATGCTGGTGAGGCATCGACTCACGCAGATTGCCCACGCCTGCCAAATGATTGTCGACCCCGGTGAGCAGCATCGAGCGCGTCGGTGAACATGAGCCGCTCACATGAAAATTTGAAAACCGCATGCCACGAGCAGCCAGCGCATCGAGATGCGGCGTCGGGATTTCACTGCCAAAGGCTCCCACATCGGTGAAGCCCCAATCATCGGCCACCAGGATCACGATGTTCGGCGGCCGAGCCTCAGGCGATGCAGCCTGTGCACCCGGAGCGATCAGACCGGTCAGCGCCAGGCTCAAGCAGCAGCCCAACACCAGGTGCATCGGATCGAAGCACAGACGGGTGCGCAGGCAGTGCACTGCCGCGCGTGCTCGCATCGCCATCCATCGAACAAAGCTTTCGCACACGTTCATGTTCCTCTGTCCTGCATGGAATGGGAGGCCATCCCCTGAGCCGCATGGCCCTTGGCGCGCATGCGCGTCAGACATCGGTCGATGACCCAGAGCCGGTCCTGCCCCCAGACTGCCGTGTCGTCGACCCGAAAAGCCGGCACCCCCCAGAGGCCTGCCTCGAGCAAGGCGGCACGATGGTGCTCGGCGTGTGTACGCCATTGGTCATCGCGCAGCGCTTCACGCGCCTCGTTCCAATTCAATCCGGCGCGCTCGGCGATCCGACGCAACCCACGGTCACTGCCCGCATCCAGCCCCTCGGCCCAGACACCTTGCATGAAGGACAGCACATAAGCCTGCCCGGCGCCGCAGCGCTCAGCCAGAGGCATGAGTGCCAGGCCTCGCTCGGTGGGACGACCCACCGGATCATTCAGTCTGCCAAAGGGCACGCCGTGCAGACGCGCTTCGCGGGCGGCATCCAGGCTGATGTAGCGACGCTTGGCCGCGGGCACCGGCAAGCCGCGCATCACCATCGGGAGCAGATACCGCAGCTTCACGGTCGCGCCGCTCAGTCGCGCCAACTCAAACACACGCGGTGCTGCAATCGCCGAATACGGGCTGCGCAAGGAAAAGAAAAATTCAATCTCAGAAGAGCTGGTGAGAGCCACTGAAGCGGTCCGATCGCGGGCGGCCGGCGCAAGGTCAGGGCCGCCTGTGCGGTCCAATCCGAGCTCGCGCAATCGCGCCTCCAGATAATGCAGCCGATCCAAGCCCCAGTACCACTCGCCGGCGTAGTAAAACGTAGCGCCCAGGTAGTGGCCCAGACGCTCACGCAACGCGGCCGACTCGGCAAGATGGGCCATCAGTTCGGTCTCGGTCGCGGGGACAATCGATGCGAGGTTGGCCTGAGCCAACGCCTCATCGACAGATCCTGTCTCAGTCGTCGCGACGGTGTCCCAGAGCGCTTGCGATACAGGTGCAGCAGCCTCAATGAATTGCCCAGCCTTCAATGCACCCAGCAAACTGCGCTGCGTCGCGATCACGGCCTGGGGCTCGGGCTGAGTGCCTCGATCTTGAAAATGCAATCCTAGGCGCTCGGCCAGCAAGGCTGCATCGCGCCGACTCCAGGTCACCAGACGCGGGCGGTCCGGTGCCGCAGAATCGGCTGCTGGCGGGACCAGATGCGGCACACAGTGCACGGCATAGCGCGCCGCAAACGCAGGCAAACACTGCGCCACCAGTGCGCTGTAGGGATCATCCACCTGATGGAACACGTGCACCTGATGCGCAGCACCCTGCCGCCCCCGACGTCGCTCTGCTTGCGCGCGCAAGCGCATCAAGCGTGGCTCACCCAGCAGGCGGGCCGAAATCATGGGCGTGAGCAGCGTTCTGATCGACATGCTGCACTGTAAACCACAGCCTCGACTGACGCCTTCAGCCCTTCACGTTGCGGCATGAATTCCGCAGCCACGGGACGTGCATGACGAATGCTGGATAATCGTGAGACAGTCGTGCACGTTTGCAGCGCCCAATTCAGCGTGAGACGCATCCGAATCGAGGCCCTCATGAATCGATCCAACCAATTCACACCCGATCAAAGCGCCACTTCACAGGAAGTCAGACCTATCGCGCCGCCGACAGCGCGGGTCTGGCACGCCAGTTATTCGCCTGGAGTTCCGTACGAGATCGATACGGAAGCGCTCGGGTCCATCGGGGACTATTTCGAGCGCGCGGTCGCGCAGCATGGCCCCAAGCGTGCCTTCGTGAGCGGCGCCACCGGCACAACACTTTCCTACAACGCGCTGGATCAACTCTCGCGGCAGGTTGCTAGCTATTTTCAGAACGTGCTCAAGCTCGCGCCCGGGGCGCGGGTGGCGCTGATGATGCCCAACCTGCTGCAGTACCCGGTTTGTCTGTTCGGGCTGCTGCGGGCAGGCTACGTGGTGGTCAATGTGAACCCGATGTACACCCCGCGCGAGCTCGAACATCAGCTCAAGGATTCAGGCGCCGAGGCGATGATCGTGGTCGACATGTTCGCCCGCACCGTTGAGCAAGTGCGGGACCGAACGCCACTTCGTCATGTCATCGTGACGGGCCTGGCCGACGCCATGCCCTGGCTCAAGCGCAGCATCGGCCACTTCGTGATCCGTCAGGTGCGCAAGGCCGTCCCGCCTTATGAGCTGCCCGGTCATGTCAGCTATCTCGACATGCTGCAACAAGGCGCACGCAATGCCTTTCAACAGGTGTCGATCGCCCCCGACGATCTGGCTTTCCTGCAGTACACCGGCGGCACCACGGGCGTGTCCAAGGGCGCGATGCTCTCGCACCGAAACATCCTGGCTAATGCGCGCCAGGTGCAGGTGTGGTGCGAACCTTTTCTCGAGACCGACGTCGAGCAAATCAGTATCACCGCCATCCCGCTCTACCATGTGTTCGCATTGGGCTCGTGCCTGACCTTTGCAGGCATGGGCGGCACCAATGTGCTGGTGGCTGATCCGCGCAATATTCCTGCGTTCATCAAGGTGCTGCGCAGCTATCGGTTCGTTTCGCTGCCTGCAGTCAATACGCTGTTCAGCAGCCTGCTCAACGATCCTGCCTTTGCTTCGGTCGATTTCACAGCGCTGCGGCTGGCCGTCGGTGGAGGCACAGCCGTCCAGAGACCAGTGGCAGAACGCTGGCAGCAACTGACCGGCACCCCGCTTCTAGAGGGCTATGGCCTGACCGAATGCTCACCCACGGTCACCATCAACCCCCTGCACGTTGAAGCCTTCAGTGGCACGATCGGGTTGCCTGTGCCGTCCACCGAAGTGTCCATCCGCTCCACCGATGGTCAGCCCCTGCCGTTAGGCGAAGCGGGCGAATTGTGTGTGCGGGGCCCCCAAGTCATGCAGGGTTACTGGCAGCGCCCGCAAGACACTGCAGCGGTCATGACGACCGATGGATTCTTGAAGACAGGCGATCTGGCGGTCATGGATGCACAGGGCTTCATTCGCATCGTCGATCGCATCAAGGACATGATTCTGGTGTCGGGTTTCAATGTGTACCCCAACGAAATCGAGGAGGTGGCGATGATGCATCCAGACGTTCTGGAAGCCGCAGCCGTTGGTGAAGCCACCGACAGTGCAGCCGGGGAGCGCGTGGTCCTGTATGTGGCCCGCAAATCCGAGTCGCTCACGCAAGACGCCTTGATCGCGCACTGTCGCTCGCAACTGACTGCTTATAAGGTGCCCCGCGAGGTGCGCTTTTTGCCCGAGCTTCCAAAGAGTAACGTGGGCAAAATTCTGCGCCGTGAGCTGCGTGATCGCATGACCGCTTCATCAACCGGACACTGAGGCCCAAGCAATGATCCGGCGCAAGTCACTTCTGATCGGCCTGCTTGCATTGGTGGTACTCGCCGGTGTGATCTGGACCCAGCGCCTGCTGATCCTGCAATACACCGTGGGTTGGCGCACCGACATCGTAAATCCGCGAGACCCCTGGCGCCCGATCCCATGGCAGGCGGGTCCTCAGACGCCCGCCCAACCGGCCGCACAGCGCGCACCCAACATCATCGTCATCCTCGCTGACGACCTGGGCATCAACGACGTGGGGGCTCATGGTGGGGGTCGCGCCGCCATCGGTGTGCCCACGCCCGCCATCGACTCCATCGCAGCGGCCGGCGTGCGCTTTGACAATGGTTATGCCGGCAGCGCGGTGTGCACGGTGTCTCGCGCAGCCCTGCTCACCGGTCGCTATCCATGGCGCTTCGGTGTGGAGTTCACGCCCACGCCGGGTGCGATGGCCCGAGTCGCCGGCGAGTTGTACAGAGACCCACAGCGCATTCAGCCGGTCCTCATCGACCAAGACATTGCCTCACGCACCCCGAGCTTCAATGAGTTGGGCATGCCGGAGTCGGAGGTCACGCTAGCGGAGCTGCTCAAGACGCGTGGCTACCATACGGTGCACATCGGTAAATGGCATTTGGGCAGCACGCCGCAAATGCGGCCGAACAATCAGGGGTTCGATGAGTCCCTGTTCATGGAAAGCGGCCTGTACTTGCCGCTCAAGCATCCCGACGTGGTCAATTCGCGTCAGGACTTCGACCCGATCGATCGCTTTCTGTGGCCCAACATGCGATTTGGCGTGAGTTATAACGGCGGGCGCTGGTTCGAGCCTAACCGGTATCTCACTGACACCTTCACGGATGAAGCTGTGAACGTCATCCGAAGCAACCGGCATCGACCGTTCTTTTTGTACCTCGCACACTGGGGTGTGCACACGCCGCTGCAGGCCAGCAAGGAAGACTACGACGCCCTGCCCGGCATCTCGGATCATCGGCTGCGCGTGTACGGCGCCATGATCCGATCGATCGATCGCAGCGTGTCTCGGGTGCTGCAGACCCTGCGCGAAGAAGGTCTGCTGGACAACACCCTGGTGATCTTCAGCAGCGATAACGGTGCCCCGGGCTATATCGGGCTGCCCGATCCCAACAAGCCCTACCGCGGCTGGAAACTCACGTTCTTCGAAGGCGGCATCAAGGTGCCGTATGTCGCCCAGTGGCCGGCCCGCATCCCGCCGGGCACACGCTTTACGGCACCCATCTCGCATATCGACATGCTGCCCACTGCAGCGGCAGCAGCCGGTGTGACACTGCCTGCAGACCGCCCGATCGACGGACAGAATCTGCTGCCTTTCCTGCAACGTGAACCTCAGGCTCCCACCCCACGCGCGCTCTATTGGCGTGACGGCCCGTATCGCAGTGTGCAAGAAGCAGGTTGGAAGCTGATCCGCTCTGCGCGCCCCCAGCGGGACTGGCTCTTCGATCTGAATCGCGATCCAACCGAACAGCAGGACCTGGCCGCCAGCCAGCCTGAGCGCCTCGCTTCGCTGCGCGCACGGCTTGAGACTCACCACGCCGGGTTGCCCGAGCCCCTGTGGCAGTCTTTCATCGGCATGCCGATCTTCATTGACAAGTCGCTCGATCAGAAGCAGTTACCGTCCGATGAATTCACCTATTGGTTCAACTAAGTCCGACTGAGCCTGCACGATGGCGACCGATCAGAAAACCATTCAATTGCTGGCTGCGGTGGGTGTCATGCTGGCGTTTGCCCTTGCAGAAGCGTTCGCAGGGCGACTCTTTCCGCGCGAGGCCACCCGCCAGGACAACCGACTGGACGTGGCCGTCACGCTGCTGTTTCCGCTCATCAGCGGTGCGGTGCTGCTGGTGTCGCAGAGCCTGTGTGCGCACTGGTTGCCGCAATGGAGCGGCCTGCTTTCGGATTGGTCCTGGTGGCAGGCCCTGCTGCTGCTGCTTGTGGCCGATGATCTGACGCAGTACTTCTGGCACCGACTCAGCCACACCTCGTTCATGTGGCCTCTGCATCGCGCGCACCATTCGGCTGCTTACATGAGCGTACGCGTGGTGTATCGCAACAACGCCTTCTACTACGCACTGATGCCCGGCATCTGGTTGTCGGGTGTGCTGATCCACATGGGCATCGGATGGGTGTACGTCGGCTACACCATCGTGAAGTTGAGCGTCATCATCGGAGCGCACAGCGCCGTGGCCTGGGACCGGCTGTTGCTGGATCGCCCTGCCCTGCATCCGCTGTTATGGCTGCTTCAACGCACGATCTCAACGCCGGTCACCCATCGTGCGCACCACGCGCTCACGCAGGATGACGGCATTGGGCATTACACCGGCAACTACGGCAATCTGCTGTTCATCTGGGACGTCCTGTTTGGCACTGCCCACATCACGCGCCGTTACCCGCCCGCCTACGGTTTGCCAGACGATCTGCGGCACGGACCCGAGCGTTGGGCAGTACAGTTTCTGTTTCCGATACTGCGGTCCCACCGTGCAGAAACGGTCTTGGGTCACGGCGCACACACACCGCCTGCAGCCCCCATGAGCCCATCAAAACACACAGGAGATCACCCATGAAATTGTCCGCTGAAGGCCGCAATGTCGTCATCACCGGAGGAAGTCAGGGGCTTGGCCTGGCGACCGCCCTGGCCTATGCGCAAGCCGGTGCCAACGTGGCACTGATCGCCCGACGCGCCGAGCCACTCGAGCAGGCCCGTGCGGCGATTGCAGCGGTCGCGCCAGTCAAGGTGCTGCCGATCGCCTGCGACGTCATGTCTGCTGATGGCTTGCTTAAAGCGCATCAGGAGATCGAACGCCATCTGGGTGGCGTGGACATCCTGATCAACAACGCCGGTAAGTCGCAGGCCACGGCCTTTGAAGGCATCACGGATGAAGTCTGGCAGGCCGACCTCGATCTGAAGCTCTTCGCAGCCATTCGACTGACCCGGCTGGTATGGCCCGGCATGAAGGCGCGCCGATGGGGGCGTGTGATCAATGTGCTGAATACTTATGCGAAAGCACCGGGGCCGAATACCGCGCCCACCTCGGTGTCGCGGGCGGCTGGGTTGGCCCTGATGAAAGTACTGGCCGCCGAGGGCGCGCCGCATAACATTCTGGTGAATGCGCTGCTCGTGGGGGTGATTGAGTCGGAGCAGACGCACCGACGCCATACCGCAGCCGCCCCCGATGTACCGTTTGAAACCTACGCAGCCGAGATCGGCAAGCGCATTCCGCTGGGTCGTATCGGCAAAGCCGAGGAATTTGCCGGCACAGCACTGTTTTTGGGCTCTGAGGCAGCTGGCTACCTCAGTGGCACGGCCATCAACGTCGACGGCGGCAGCTGCCCGGTCTGGTAGCGCCAGGGCTCGATGAACAGGCTGACCTGTTTTGTTCAGGTCAGCTGGCCGGTGATTCGGCCGAGGCAGCACGCGCGGCAAGATGGCCCGCCAAGGCCCGCACGAAGACGATCGTGAGGGCTGCAAAGGCCAGCGATGCGCTGATGAACACCCCGGAAAACCCGGTCAGTTCGACCGCAAACGACACCAGGGTCACGCCCACCGACTGGCCCACGAACAGGCTCAAAGCAAACAGGGCCACGCCCATGCCGCGTTGCTGCGCAGACAGCTGGGTACCGTGCACCTGCAAGGTGTTGTGAAAGGCGTAAAAGCCCAGGCCCAGACACAGGCAGCCCAGCACCGAGACCCACGGAT
>CANHUQ010000082.1 GCA_947463885.1 Burkholderiales bacterium | reverse complement strand
GGCAGGGTTTGCGCAAGTAAAAAAAACCCCGCACAGCGCAAGCTGCACGGGGCTGTTGAAACCCTAAGCCGACTGATCAGGCGGCGCGCTTACCGTTGGCAGCGGCTTTGGAGACGGACTTTCCAGCGGCGGTCATGTTGGCTTCAGCCATTTCAACAACCTGACGCGAGGCACGGTTGAATTGGTCGAAGGCGGTGCTGGCCGACGAAACCGCCTGCTTGACGAAGCTGACCATGCCTTCGGTGCCGGCTGGTGCATTGCGCGCCATGGAGTCGATGACGGTGTGCATCTGCCGATTGCTGTCGGCCATCTGCTGGTCGACCACCTTCACAAATTCAGCGCTGGTGTCGCTGGCGATGTCATAAACATGCTTGGCATAGGCCGTGAGCTTTTCGCCCACTGGCTGCATCGCATTGACGCTAAGGTCAGTCACGGCTTTCGCATCTTTCGCGTCCAGAAGCGCTTTGACTTTGTCAGTCGCTTCGTCGATGGTCGAGCGGGCCGCGGCAATATTCAGCTGGGCCAAACGCTCCATCCCCTCAAAGGACGAGGCGGTGAGCGCCTGCAGGGAAGCCAGGTTGGCTTTGTGCAGTGCGAGGAACTGGTCAGGGGTCGCGAACATAAGGAACCTCCGTTAGATGTGCGGGCGAATCGGTATTGGTGCAACGCAACAAAACGGATTATAAGGGCCACATCAGTTCGGTCAAGCAAAATTTGCTGCGGCGCAACAGGCTCCGTCTTCAGACCCTGGGGAGGGCAGGGGGCGGCACCGGTGGCTGGGCGGGTCGTGATCGTGCAGGGGCACTTGAAGTGGAGACTCGACATCCGCCTGCAAGTCATTCATTGCACTCTATTTTTTTCGCACCGAAGCAGTGCGGTTTGATACACTGCGTCCAGATTGCAACGGAGCGAGCGGATGATCCGAGAGGTGCTGATGGGTGGCTTTTGCGGGGTGTCCGCCGGCCGGACGGTCTCGCTGGTCCGTCTTCTGTGCGCTGCAGTGTGCATGGTGTCTGCGCCGAGCTTCGCCGCGGGTAAAACCTCCGGGCAGGCGGCTGCACCGTCGGCCTCCAAGGCCGCGGTCAAGGTGAGCGGCAAGTCGCAGGGCGGCGCGGTGGGCTCAACCGCCACGCCTTCGGCAGCCCCGAGTGCGCGCAAGCGTGACGGTGCCAGTGCCGATCGTCGCGCCAGCGATCAACGTCCCACGGACAAGCGCGCAAGCGTGTCCGCTTCGCGAGCGTCGACCCAAACCGGCGGGCGTGCACAACCCCAGCCGGTGAACACTTCCGAACGGCGCGGCAAACCGGACCTGCGCCCGCAGGCGCGTGACGCGGTGCGTGACGCGCGAGGCCAGCGTGACGCACGTGTTGAAAAGGCTGCGCTCTCAGGCAAAGCGGCGGCGTCTGGCTCTCGCGTGGGTGCACGCACAACCGATGCCGGCGCGGTGCAGAGTGCACGTTGGATGAAGGCCAGTTTCGCGCCCCGGATCGTTGAGCCTGCGCGCGTGTCGATTGGTCAGGCGATCGGTCTGCATCAAGTGGGCGACCCGCTTGAACTGCGCTCATCGGTGGCCATGGTGCTGGACCAGCAGACCGGTCAGACCCTCTATCAAAAGAATGCCGATGCGGTCTTGCCGATTGCGTCCATCACGAAGGTCATGACTGCGATGGTGGTGCTGGACGCCGCGCTCGATCCTTCGGAAGTCATTGCGGTGGTCGAAGCAGATCGCGACACCGAACGCTTCAGCGGTTCGCGGCTGCCGATTGGCTCGCGGCTCACGCGTTCAGAGCTGATGCAACTTTCACTCATGTCCTCGGAAAACCGCGCGGCGCATGCACTGGGGCGCACCTATCCCGGTGGCCTGAAAGTCTTCATCGATGCCATGAACGCCAAGGCGCGCGCGATCGGCATGGAAGACACCCGATTCGCGGACCCCACCGGACTGTCCAGTGACAATGTGTCCAATGCACGTGACCTGGCCCGGATGGTACGCGCGGCGCACGCCTATGGACAGATCCGACGTTTTTCAACGGCCACCGACCTGACGGTGGATCTGGGGCCGCGCCAGTCTGTGTTTCGCAGTACCAACCGCCTCGTCGATGCCCCGGGCTGGGATATTGGCCTGCAAAAGACTGGCTATATCTCTGAAGCCGGCAAGTGTCTGGTCATGCAAGCGCGAGTCGATTCGCGTGCGGTGATCATCGTCCTCTTGGATGCAGCCGGCTCACAGTCACGGTTCGCAGATGCCCAGCGCCTGCGCAAGTGGCTGCTCGAGCGTCCGAACGATGCGGCTCAGCCGCAGGCTTCACCACAGCACAACGCGATGTTGGTCGAACGCTTCTAAGCGACGCCCGAAGCGGCGATCAGACGCCGCCGGTGTCGTATCCGATCGCCGAAGAAATCTGAGCCGCTGTTCGGCACAGCAGATCGATCCAGTCGTCCTGCAGAAAATCCGAAGGTGCCGAGATGGACAGGCCTGCCACCAGCTTGCCGGCGTCATCGCGGATGCCTGCAGCAATGCAGCGCACACCGAGCTCCAACTCTTCGTTGTCGCGTGCATAGCCGCGCGCACGCACCAGAGCCAGCTCGCGCTCAAGCTTGACCGGATCGGTGAGGCTGTTGCGGGTGTGGCCGGCGAGGCCAGTGCGGGTCGCGTAGGCCCGCACATTACGGGGATCGTCTGCCGCTAAAAAAAGTTTGCCCACCGACGTGAGGTGCAGCGGCGCCCGCCCGCCGACCGCTCGGACGACCTGCATGCCGCTGCGCTCCGACACCGCACGTTCGATGTAGACGATTTCATCGCCCTGGCGGATCGACAGATTCACTGGCTGGTGCGTGGTGCGGTGCAGTTCGCGCATCGGCCCAAGCGCGGCATCGCGCACGTTCAGGCGCGCCTTGACCAGATTACCCAGTTCGAGCAGCCGAATCCCTAACTGGTAAGTGCCCGGTTCCGATCGGTCGACCAGTCGTGCGGTGACCAGATCATTGAGGATTCTGTGCGCTGTGGAGGGGTGCAGGCCAGTGCGCTGCGACAGTTCTTTTAGGCTGACTGCTTCAGGATGCTCCGCCAGCGCATCGAGGAGTGAAACCAGGCGGTCGATGACTTGAATCGCGGTACGTGCGTGGCCGGAATCTGCTGTGGAAGCGTCGTCTCGCGGTCTGGGCATCTGGAGGTCGGGAACCGGAAATGAGGGGGTGTGGACGTGATACGTTATATCATCCTGTGAAATTCATGTCGAGGAGCCGCGGTTGCGAGTCGCGCTGTTCATCACCTGTCTGGTCGATCTGATGCGTCCGGAAATCGCTGAATCCAGCGTGACATTGCTGGAGTCGGCTGGCTGTACGGTTGAAGTGCCGATGACCCAGACCTGCTGCGGTCAGCCCGGCTTCAATTCCGGCGATACGGCGTCGGCGCGTGAACTCGCGCGCAAGTTCCTGGCCGAATTCGAGGGCTTTGAGTATGTGGTGGTGCCATCGGGGTCATGCGGCGGCATGATCCGGCATCACTACCCCACGCTCTTCGCAGACGACCCCGATCTGCGCCGTCGCATTGACGATCTGAGTGCGCGCACCTGGGAACTCACTGCCTTCTTGCATGATGTGCTCAAGCTCAAGCAATTGCCGGGTCGCTTCGATGGGGCGGTGACTTATCACGACTCCTGTAGCGGGTTGCGCGAGCTGGGGGTGCAGGCGCAGCCCCGCGCTCTGCTGGCGCTCAATCCGTCCATCCGCCTGACTGAAATGAAAGATGCCCGGGCGTGTTGTGGCTTTGGTGGCACGTTCTCGGTCAAGTACGGCGATATTTCCAGCGCCATCGTCGATGAAAAGATCGACCGTATCCGGGCGAGCGGCGCGCCCTGCGTGGTGTTAGGTGACCTGGGTTGCATGCTTAACATCGAAGGGCGCTTGCGTCGCACGGGCGACACCACCACGCGCGTGCTGCATGTGGCGCAAGTGCTGGCGGGCGATGTTGGAGGGGCCAGCTGATGCAAGTCCAGTCCATGCACTTCAAGGCGCGCAGTGGCCAGAAGTTGGCCGATGTGCGTTTGCAGCAGAACCTGAAAGTCCTCTCGCAGCGCTGGACTGTGGGGCGCACCAACGCCATCGCCGAACTCGATGATTTCGAGGCGACGCGCGACGCGGCCGTGGAGCGGCGCAATCGGGCCCTGGCACACCTGGACGCCTGGTTGGAGCGCTTTGAGGCTGAGGCCACGCGGCGTGGCACGAAGGTATTGTGGGCCGAGACACCCGAGCAGGCGTCGCGGCTGGTGGTCGAGATCGCCCGGCGCCACGGCGTCTCGAAGGTCACCAAATCCAAGTCCATGGTCTCGGAGGAAATGGCGCTCAACCGCCACCTCGAGGCGGCCGGCATCAAGGTCGTAGAGACCGATCTGGGCGAGTACATCCTGCAGATCAACGACAACGAGCCGCCTTCACATATCGTGGCGCCGGTGGTCCATAAGTCAAAGGACGAGGTGTCTGACCTCTTCGCTCGCGTGCACAAGCGCCCGCGTCTAACCGACATTCCGCAAATGACTCGCGAGGCGCGCGAGTTCTTGCGTCCCCACTTCCTGTCGGCCGACATGGGAGTGTCCGGCGGCAACTTCATCATTGCCGAGACCGGCTCGGTTGCCGTGTTCACCAACGAGGGCAATGAAGGCATGTGCACCGTGCTGCCGCCCAAGGTGCACGTGGCCGTGACCGGCATCGAGAAAGTGCTGCCCACGCTGGATGATCTGGCCACGGTCGCGCGCCTGTTGCCGCGTTCTGCCACCGGCCAGTCGATCTCCAATTATTTTTCGCTGCTCACGGGCCCGCGTGCGCCCGGAGAACAGGACGGCCCTGAACACGCCTACGTGGTGCTGGTCGATGGCGGGCGCAGTGGGCTGCTGGGCGGAGAGTTTGAGGACATGCTGCGCTGCATTCGCTGCGGCGCCTGCATGAATCACTGCCCGGTTTATCAGAAGATCGGCGGCCATACCTACGGCTGGGTGTATCCGGGGCCGATGGGCTCGGTGCTCACGCCCTCCTATGTGGGCATTGAGAACGCGCTCGATCTGCCGCAAGCGGCCACGATGTGCGGTGAGTGCCATGTGGTGTGTCCCATGAAGATTCCGCTACCCGATCTGCTGCGCAAGCTGCGTGAAAAGCAGATGGAGCGAGGCTTGCGTCCCTGGCGTGAACGGGCCGGCTTGCGGGTGTGGTCCTGGGCTGCGCGTCACCCGGGTGTGTACCGCCCACTCACTCGAGTCGCTTCGCGGATGTTGCGCTGGATGGGCGGCGATACACAGCGCATCCGCAGCCTGCCGCTGGGCGCTGGCTGGTCGGACTACCGCGACATGCCAGCGCCTACCGGGGCCACGTTCAAGGAGCGTTGGGCGAAGCGCCAGCGTTGAACCCAGGGCTGCTGCTGGCTGCATCAAGACCACGAAATCGCCCAAGGCCAGCGTTTCACCACGATGGGCGCCGCGCATGACCCGTCGTAGTCATGCCACCAAACCGGGTGATCAAGAGCGGGCCTGATCGCTGCGCCATGGCGTGGCGCGGTGGCTGGCGTGCCCCAGCGTTGCGCCCTTGGCCATGAACCTCGGGCGGCCGTGCGCGCCACTGGCGGCATAGTCCTGCTGCAACATGATGCCAACTTGATCGGCTCGTTGACCGTCTGTCTCGACCAGCCAATCGTGCAGCAGCTCCATTTGCGTTTCCAGCGCGATGCGGTGTGTGGCCGCCGTGCGCGCATGCAGCCAGTCAGAAAACGCCATGAAGCGCGCAAATGGATGTTCACTCAGCAGTGCAGGCAAGGTGCGCGTAAAGCGCCCTGAGTTGCCGTAGAGGTCCCAGTAGCGGGCAAAACGTCGGATCCGGATGAGGTCATTCGCCGACATGGCAGATGTTTCGCGCACCTCGTAGGGTGCCTCGGTGGCATAGCGCATGCCGTGTTCGAGCGTGTGTCGTGCAATAGGCGCGCCACGCAGTCGCTTGAGCACACCGACCTGAATCTCGTGCGGGTTCAGCGCCCTCAGTCGATCAAAGCCAGCACCGAAACTGTCGAGATCTTCACCCGGCAGTCCGGCGATCAGGTCGACATGCAGGTGCGCCTGCGTTTGGGTACGCAACCACTGCAGATTGGCGATCGCCTGATCATTGTCCTGACGACGACTGATGCGTGCCTGCACCTGCGGATTCCAGGTCTGGATGCCGATCTCGAACTGCAGAGCGCCCGCAGGAAACCGCAGGATCACTTCTTTCAGCACGTCGGGCAGGTGGTCAGGCACCAGTTCGAAGTGCGCAAATACTGGGTCGGTTGGTGAGCGCTCGATGCGCTCCAGAAAGAACGCGAGGATGGCGCGGCTGGTCGCTGGCTTCAGATTGAAGGTGCGATCGACGAACCGAAATCTGCGTGCGCCGCGATCATAGAGCTGCGTCAATTCGTTCAGCACAGCGGGCAGTGGAAACGGCCAGGCGGTTTTGTCGAGTGCGGACAGGCAAAACTCGCACTTGAATGGACAGCCTCGCGAGGCCTCGACATACAGGTGACGATGGGCGATGTCGGTGTCGGTGTAGAGCTTGTAGGGCAGGGCGATGTCCGACAACTCGGGCTGAGACCCTGCGATCACCTTGTTGAGCGGCCGCGGACCCTCGAGCAGCTGCCGCGCAAGCACCGCAAAGCTGATGTCTCCCGGGCCGGTGATGACATGATCGGCCATGGCCACGATCGCTTGCTCCTGGGTTTCGTGGCTCACCTCCGGGCCGCCCAGCACAATCTTCAAGTGCGGATCAGCCTGTCGCAGCAGTGGGATCAGTTCAGTGCTGCGTGCCACATTCCAGATGTAGATGCCCAGACCGAGTACGCGAGGCCGATGCGCCAGCAGGCGATCCACGACGGCCTGCAGCGGCGTATTGAGCGTGAATTCCTCGATGCAGGCGCGGGCCTGCAGATCGCCGAGGTTGGCCATCAGGTAGCGCAGCCCGAGGGCGGCATGCGTCCAGCGCGCATTCAGGGTGGCCAGCACGATATCGGTCATCGTCGGATTGTAGGCGGGGCGGCTGCGCGGAGGCGCAGACCGGTACTTCGCCTGCTGCCGCGCCTGGCGGACCTTGCTTCAGCGGACGGGCCCTGCGACCATGCCGGTCTCACAGACGAGGCCCATATGTCCGGCAATCATCCCCATGGCAGCACCCTTTCCGAGATGGATGTCCGGGTGCGCGCACTCGAGACACTGCTCATCGACAAGGGCTACGTCGATCCGGCCGCACTCGATGCCCTGATCGAGACCTATGAAACCCGGATCGGGCCGCACAACGGCGCGCGTGTCGTGGCTAAGGCCTGGGTGGATGCAGACTATCGTGCACGGCTGAAAGCAGACGCCACGGCTGCCATCGCCGAGTTCGGATACAGCGGCCGACAAGGCGAGCACATGGTGGCGCTCTTCAATGAGCCCGGCGTTCATCACATGGTGGTGTGCACGCTGTGCTCGTGCTACCCGTGGCCGGTGCTGGGCTTGCCACCGACCTGGTACAAGTCGGCGCCTTATCGCTCGCGCGCGGTCATTGATCCGCGTGGCGTGTTGCAGGATTTCGGCCTGCAATTGCCTGAACAGACCGAGTTGCGTGTCTTCGATTCCACGGCCGAGCTGCGCTATCTGGTGGTGCCGATGCGCCCCGCTGGCACGGACGGATGGGATGAAGCGCAACTGGCCGCGCTGGTCACACGCGATGCGATGATCGGCACAGGCGTGGCGCTCACGCCCGATGCCGTGAGCGGGAAGGTGTCGGCATGAACGGGGCACAGGATCTGGGCGGCATGCAGGGTTTTGGGCCAGTCGTGCGCGACCATGACGACGCGCATTTTCATGAAAGCTGGGAGCCGCGTGCCTTTGCGCTCACGCTAGCCATGGGCGCCACCGGAAGCTGGAATTTGGATCAGGGGCGCTTTGCGCGGGAGTCGCTGCCGCCTGCGCAATACCTGGCCAGTACCTACTACCGCATCTGGTTTGAAGCGCTGGTCAAGCTGATGCTTGAGCGCGGGCAGGTTACCGAGGCTGAGCTGGCCGATGGGCAACTGCGTACGGCGCCGCGTCCGCTTGTGCGCGTGCTGAAGGCCGATGCCGTGGCCGAGGCCCTCGCACGCGGGACGCCGACGCAACGAGCGGAACCGGCCGCAGCGCGCTTTGCGACAGGCGATCTGGTGATGGCCCGCAACATCCATCCGAGCACCCACACGCGTTTGCCGCGCTATGTGCGTGGCAAGTGCGGCACGGTGGTGTCCTTGCATGGGGCACATGTCTATCCCGATACCCACGCGCGCGGTGAAGGGGAATCGCCCTGCTGGCTCTACACCGTGCGCTTCGATGCCCGCGAACTGTGGGGTGAGGACACCACCGCATCGGCCGTCTTTGTGGACTGCTGGGAGCCTTACCTGGAGCGGGCATGACGGGTGCTAGGTCCACGGAGGCCTCTGGCATGCCGCTCGATGTGCCAGCCGATCTGCCCTGCGATGCGCAAGGGCTGGTGTTTTCAGAGCCCTGGCAGGCGCAAGCCTTTGCACTGACCTTGCGTTTGCATGAGCGCGGAGTGTTCGCCTGGACCGAGTGGGCGCAGTATCTGTCGCAGGCGATCCGCGATGCGCAGCAGCAGGGCGACCCTGACCTGGGCGACACCTATTACACACACTGGGTGAGCGCACTGGAGCGCTTGCTGGTGGACAAGGGCGTTGCCCCGCCGATGGCGCTGTCGGGCCTCAGGCAGGCCTGGCGCAATGCTGCCGAGATGACCCCGCATGGGGCGCCAGTGACCTTGGGCGCTGCAGGCCGCAGGCTCTCTGGTACTTAGGGACTTAGGCTGTCTGTGACTTAGGCGGCCGGGCTAGCGCGATGCCGCTTTGAGCGCACGCGCGCATTCGCTGACCAGGGCGGGGCCGCGATAGATCAGGCCGGTGTAGAGCTGCACCAGGTCCGCCCCGGCGGCGAGCTTGGCGCGTGCATCGTCGCCAGACAGAATGCCGCCCACGCCAATGATCGGATAGCGTGGCGGCAACAGCTGGCGCATCGCGCGAATGACCCGATTGCTGGCTTCGGCTACCGGCGCCCCTGAGAGCCCACCCAGTTCGTCTGCATGAGCCAGCCCCTTGACCGCATCGCGCGCAATGGTGGTGTTGGTGGCGATCACGCCATCCACTGAATGCGTCACGAGCATGGCCGCAATCGCTTCGATCTGCGCATCGTCCAGGTCGGGCGCAATTTTCAGCAGCATGGGGACGTCGCGCTTGTGAGTACGACGCAGCTCGGTGCGTGCATCGCCCAGCGCGGCCAGCAGCCCATCCAGCGCATCGCCGGTTTGCAGGCTGCGCAATTGCTGCGTGTTTGGCGACGAAATATTCACTGTCACGTAGGCGGCTTGTGCCCACAGGCGGCGCAGCCCGATCAGGTAATCGTCGGTAGCACGCTCGATGGGCGTGTCGGCATTTTTGCCGATGTTCACCCCCAGCACACCCTTCCAGCGGCTTTTCTGCAGATGGGCTGCAAAGGCCTCCAGGCCCTGGTTGTTGAAGCCCATCCGGTTGATGAGGGCTGAGCGCTCAGGCAAACGGAACATGCGCGGCTTGGCGTTGCCAGGCTGCGCGCGCGGCGTGACCGTGCCCACTTCCATGAAGCCAAACCCCATGGCCGACAGTGCGTCGATATGCGATGCATTTTTGTCCAAGCCTGCAGCCAGGCCCACCCGATTGGCGAAGCGCAGGCCCAGCAGATCCACCGGGTCGTTGACAGGTGCCCCGCACAGGGCGCGCAACATGGCGCAACTTGCGGTGCGGTCCAGCGTGGCCAGCGTCAGGTCGTGGGCGGCTTCCGGGTCGAGGGCAAAGAGCAGCGGCCTGGCAAGACCGTAGGGATTGAACACGGTGTGGGGACCTCAGGCGGGTTGCATCGGCTGCCACTGTCCGCCGACATGCTGCTCGATCGGGCGAAAGCGCGCCTTGTAGGCCATCTTGGGGCTCTGTGCGATCCAGTAGCCCAGATAGAGATAGGGCAGGCCCAGTTGTCGGCATTGATCGATTTGCCACAGCACGTTGTAAGTGCCGTAACTGGCGCCGGCCACATCCGGGTCGAAGAAGGTGTAGACCGACGAGAGCCCGTCATCGAGCAGGTCGATGATCGAGACCATGCGCAGCGTGCCATCTTCCTCACGGAATTCGACCAGTCGGGTGTTGACTTTGCTTTGCAACAGGAACTGTGCGTACTGGTCGCGGCTGTCCTGGTCCATGCCGCCGCCTGCGTGACGCGTGGCCTGGTAGCGCAGATAGAGCGCGTAATGCTCGGGTGCAAAGCCCAGTCGTGCGACCAGGGTGCGCAAGTTGCGCTGCCGCTGCCAGGCGCGACGCTGGCTGCGATCGGGCTCGAACTGTGCCACCGGCACCCGCACTGGAATGCAGGCGCGACAGCCGTCGCAATGTGGCCGGTAAGTGAAGATGCCGCTGCGCCGAAAGCCGGAACGCACCAGTTCGCCGTAGACGTCGGCGTTGATCAGGTGGTTGGGGGTGGCGACCTGCGATCGGGCGTGCTGGCCTTCAAGGTAGCTGCACGGATAGGGCGCGGTGGCATAAAACTGCAGCGCAGAGAACGGGAGTTCTTTGAGGTGCGTCATGCTGATCGCGCTTTACACGTCAGGGAAAGACACCGACACGCGATCCCAGTCGGGTGCAGGCTGCGCAGCAAGCCGCGTGACGTGCTCAAGAAAGCTCTCCCTGGGAATGGCGCGCGCCCCGAGCGATGCGAGGTGGGCTGTAGCCTGCTGGCAGTCTATCACGCTGAATCCGAGCCCTTTGAGCAGCCAGACCAGGGTAGCCAGAGCACATTTAGAGGCATCGGTGCGCCGCGCAAACATGGATTCGCCAAAAAACATGCGCCCGATTGACACCCCGTAGAGCCCGCCAATCAGTGCGCCGTCCTCGCGCACTTCCACTGAATGGGCATGCCCCATGCGATGCAGCCCCACGTACGCCGAGACGATGGCCGGCGTGATCCAGGTGCCATCCTGATCGGGGCGCGGCTCGGCGCAGGCGCGCATCACTGCTGCGAAATCCGTGTCTATCGAGACGGTCCACCGTCCCTCGCGATGCACCTTGCGCAGGGTCTTGGTCAGTGAGCGCGTCAGCTTGAACTCGTCGAGAAACAGCACCATGCGCGGATCGGGCGACCACCACAGCACGGGTTGGCCCTGGCTATACCAGGGGAAGATGCCCTGCCGATAGGCCTCGAGCAGGCGGAGTGCGGACAAATCGCGGCCTGCTGCGAGCAGACCCGGTGGATCGCTCAGCGCCGCAGTGGGCGGTGGCAGGGGCTCGTCTTGATCAACCCAGGTCAGCGGCATGAAAAAAAGAAGATGCGCATCCTGAACGCGCATGCACGTGGATGGGTGGGCGCGTGCGCGGCGTTGTCAGGCGGCAGGCCGTGGCGTCCAGCGGATCTCGCTGGTGTGCAGGTCGAAGCGCCCGACCTTGCGATCCTCGAAGAACCACTTCAGCGTCTGACCCACGGTGCGAAAGGCGATGTCGTCCCAGGGAATTTCTGCTTCAGTGAACAGCTTGGCTTCCAGGCTCTCGGGCCCGGGCTCGAAGTCCAGGTGCAACAGGCGGGCGCGATAAAACATGTGCACCTGCTCGACATGCGGCACATCGATCATGGAAAAGACGGGGCCCAATTCAATGCGCGCACCGGCTTCTTCAAGCGTTTCGCGCGCAGCGCCTTCGCCGGTGGTCTCGCCGTTCTCCATGAATCCGGCGGGCAGGGTCCAGAAGCCATGGCGCGGCTCGATCGCTCTGCGACACAGCAGTACCTTGTCTTCCCAGGTGGTCACCGTGCCCAGCACCATGCGCGGGTTTTGATAGTGGATGGTGTTGCAGGCCTGGCAGCAGTAACGTGAGCGGTTGTCGCCGGCAGGCACTTCAAAGATGACGGGGTTGGCGCAGCTTGAGCAAAATTTCATGGCGATGACACTGGAAAATGCAGAGGGAGCGCGGGCGGGGCACGCATGGGCTGTGACCGTCACGCAGAAGCTGCGAAAGCAAAAGTATGACGGACTTCAGTGCTCCGGCGCGAGGGCGTCTTGAGTTAAACAGGGTCGGTGCGCTGGGGGCACGAAAAGAACCTCTCTAATCTGCTATAGTGGCGGTCTTCCGGACGCGGGGTGGAGCAGTCTGGCAGCTCGTCGGGCTCATAACCCGAAGGTCGCAGGTTCAAATCCTGCCCCCGCAACCAAGCACATCAAAGGCCTGCATTGCTGCAGGCCTTTTTTGTTTTGGGCCTTGGCAATACAAGGCTGCCGAGCGGCCGCCCTTCAACCAAGAAAAACGGGGGCCTGAGCCCCCGTTGTCGAACGAATCGATGAGATGTCAGGCGCGCTTCTTGCGCCTCATCGCTCCCAAACCGGCCAGACCGAAACCAAGCAGCGCGAGCGATGCAGGTTCTGGTACTTCCGCGACAAAACCAAACACTCGGCCTGCGCTGCAGCTGCCTGCGCCGCAGTATTGACCGTAATCGCCGAATTTGGTCGAGTTGGGGTAGAAGAGCACCCCTTGGATACCCGTGCCACTTCTTTCGGCCCAGTCAGGTTGACCGCTGGCCCAGGTAAACCCGTTTGAACCTGCGGTGATCGAGTCGCCGTTTAACCATTTGAAGGGCGAACCGGAAGCTGCTCCGGAAGTCGCCCCGACCCAAGGTCCCAGCCCGAGTTGATTAAATAGGTTGCTGAAACCTGCGATGCCGGTGACAGCCGAGATTGCGGCGGCCGACGTCAGCGATGCCAAGTCCCCACCTACCCCTTGGGAAAACGCTCTCGCATCGGTCCAAGTAATTCCATTGTCGCTACGTGCGTCATACACCTGATAAGTCTTGCCGCCGTACACAGCCGATCCCAACAAGGTCGGGGCGGCCGATGCTGCGCCACTTGCCCCGACCAGAAACGCTGCTGCGATCGACAGAGCGACGCTGCCCTTTTTAAATGTAATCATCGATATGCCCTCTTCAGTGTGGAATGCCATACCGGCATGCTTCGACATAAGCACGGAACGGGCCAAAGATCTCAAGGTATTGTTTTTTATAATATTTATTTAAATTGTCTGTGTCGCGGCTCGACTGTGTGGCCAGTTGATCGACATGACATTCCTCACACGACTCATCCGGTAAGAGGGGTTGTCCAGATCACCCCTCGAGGCCACATCGAACCCGTGGCCCGCCGATCCGCAACTTGCCGATGCTCGTTCAGGCGACCCAAGCCAATGAGCCGATGTGCGAAGCTGCAACGACGTGACCGGCACGGGCTTGGCCGGTGGCACTCACGCGTTGGTCGAGAAGCCGATCCGGTTCGCGCCTGCAGCCCTGCGCGCATCAAGCTAAATGCCTGCGCCGCTCGGAAGTTGTGCCCGGGTGTCGTTCGTTGTTACCATTCAGGATTGAGCAAGTTGGCCCTGTTGCTGAGTGGCT
>CANHUQ010000081.1 GCA_947463885.1 Burkholderiales bacterium | reverse complement strand
TTGAACCGCCCCGGGTTTTGAGGAGGCTCCTACTCTTGAGAAGATGGAGCCATGAACAAGACGAAGAAGTTCTCACCTGAGGTTCGCGAGCGCGCGGTGCGCCTGGTGCAGGAGCACCGCGGGGAGTACCCCTCGCTGTGGGCGGCGGTCGAGTCGATTGCGCCCAAAATCGGATGTGTGCCGCATACGCTGCTCGAATGGGTCAAGCGTCAGGAGATCGATAGCGGGGTGCGAGAAGGCGTGACTACGGCTGAGGCGCAACGGGTCAAGGATCTGGAGCGCGAGGTCAAGGAGCTGCGCCGAGCCAACGAGATCCTGAAGCTGGCGAGCGCGTTTTTCGCCCAGGCGGAGCTCGACCGCCGGCTGAAGTGACCAAGGCCTTTGTCGATGAACACCGCGGCCGATTCGGGGTCGAGCCGATCTGCAAGGTCCTGCAGTTCGCCCCGTCGGCCTACCGACGTCATGCAGCGCGCCAGCGTGACGGCTCGCGAGTCTGCGCCCGTGCGCAACGGGATGCTCAGCTGATGCCGCAGATCGAACGGGTGTGGAACGCCAACATGCAGGTCTACGGTGCAGACAAGGTCTGGATGCAGATGAACCGCGAAGGCACTCGCGTGGCCCGTTGCACCGTTGAGCGTCTGATGGGCCGCATGGGCTTGCATGGCGCGATTCGAGGCAAGAAGGTACGAACGACGACTCCCGATGCCAATGCGTGCTGCCCGCTGGATCACGTGAAGAGGCAATTCAAGGCGGACCGGCCGAACAAGCTTTGGGTGTCGGACTTCACCTATGTCTCGACCTGGCAGGGCTGGCTGTATGTAGCCTTCGTGATCGATGTCTATGCGCGACGCATTGTGGGCTGGCGAGTCAGCAAGACCATGCGCACTGACTTCGTCCTCGATGCACTGGAGCAGGCCCTATACGACCGACAGCCCGACCGCGATGCGTTGATTCACCATTCGGATCGCGGTTCGCAATACGTCAGCATTCGGTACACCGAGCGACTGGCCGAGGCAGGTATCGAGCCGTCAGTCGGCAGCCGTGGCGACAGTTACGACAACGCGCTAGCCGAGACCATCAACGGGTTGTACAAGACCGAGCTGATTCATCGTCGGGCGCCATGGAAATCACGGGAAGCCGTGGAGCTGGCAACCCTGACCTGGGTGTCCTGGTTCAACCACCACCGACTGATGCAACCGCTGGGCTATCTCCCGCCGGCCGAGTACGAGGCAAACTACTACCGTCAGCAGACCGCGCAAGCGGTCCCGCAGGCATGAGCACTTAACCCAACCAGCCTCCTCGATACCCGGGGCGGTTCAGTTGCCGCTCACCGAAGTAGGGTACGAAGTAGCGTTCGATGCAGGACAGATAGTCATTGAGTGCCGACTTAGTGCCACGTGCATCAATCTGCTGCCGCAAATCCCTGCAGCAGATGGCAGCCAAGTGTGCAAAAGAGTGTGCACGGTGTGCTAAACCCAGCCGCTGTCTGTAACGGGCTTCATCGTAGAGGTCGCAGGCACTGGCAATGGCGTGTTCAAGTGTGGCCCGGCCTGTGCTCTGTCTGACCCACGTGCCATCAGCCAGTTTGAAGCGGCACTGGAACTTGAGGCTGCGTGTGCGGCGGTACACCACCAGTTCGCCATCTCGTAGTCTGATGGGCGACTGGGGCAGCGGTAGAGCAGGATGTGAAACAGGGTGGGGAGTGGTGGCCAAGGGCGGAATCGAACCACCGACACGCGGATTTTCAATCCGCTGCTCTACCAACTGAGCTACTTGGCCGTGCTGTCGCAGACAGCGCCCGGCTGGCGCCAGGCAAGGGCGCGAAGTATAGCCCATCGGTTCGCGGTCACCAAACGCTGCCGCCCCCTGGCTGCGCTCGCCGCATATCCCTGCCATCCGCCTGCTGGCGGATCGGCGATGCGCTCACCAGGACAGGGCGCGGATCATTGCAGGCTTCAAATTGATCATTGGCGCACCTCATCCCGCACGGCTCCGACCCCCGCCCCGTCATGATTCCCCGCACCTCGCTGCTTTGCCCGACGTCCCCGACGGTTCATGCCTCGCGCTTGATCGCATGCCTGATGCTGCTCGTCCTCGCCATGCATGCGTTGGCACAAGACATACCCGATTCGCGTCGCAAGGCGGAGGGTCAGCGTGCCGACGACCAGCGCCGCTTGGGGTTGACCGTGACCGATGCAAGCTGCGCGCGATGACCGCATCGGTCGCGTGGCCCATCGCGTCGGCCAAAGGGGTGCGCACCTATAATCCGGCAATGCAGACTGCCCAATCCGTTGATGTGGCCGTGGTCGGCCGCGGCGCGATTGGCGCAGCCGTGGCGCTTGGTTGCGCGCAAGCGGGGCTGAAGGTGGCCTGGGTCGGTCCCGCAGGCGCCCCTTCGGCACGCGCTTCAACAGGCTCGAATCTGGCCGCGCCAGAGCCCGACACCGACTGGGATGCCCGCGTCTACGCGCTCTCGCCAGCCACCCGCGACCTGCTGCGCCAACTGCGCATCTGGGACGCGCTGCCCGCTGCGAGAATGGCTCCGGTGTATGACATGCGCGTCTTTGGAGGCGAGCACGCCGGTGCGCCCGAGCTGCATCTGGATGCCTACAGCGGTCAGGTCGAGGCGCTGGCCTGGATCCTCGAGAACCGGTCGCTCATCCGAACACTGCAAGGCGCCCTGAACTTTGCAGGGGTGCAATCCGTGGATGACACGGTCCAAGGCCTGGAGGTTCAGGGTGAAGGCGAGTCGGGCCGCATTCGACTGCAGCTCTCGGCGGGCCATGAGCTGGTCGCCCGTCTGGCCATTGCCGCCGATGGCGCAGATTCATCCATGCGCGCTATGGCTGGCATTGAGGCGCGCGTGCGCCCCTACGATCAGCGCGCAGTCGTCGCCAACTTCGACACCACCTTGCCGCATGCCGATACTGCCTGGCAGTGGTTCGGTCCGGGCATTGGGGTGCTGGCCCTGCTGCCATTGCCCGCTCAGGATCCCTCCAGAGGCCGTGTCAGCATGGTCTGGTCTGCGCCACAGGCGTTGGCTGATGAGCTCATGGCCTTGACGCCCGAGGCACTGGCGCAGCGGGTGGGTGAGGCCTCGCAAGGTCAGCTGGGTGCGCTCTCGCTCATCACCGCGCAGCAGGCCTTCCCGTTGCGCCTCGTGAGTGTGCCGCGCCTCGTGGCCTCACGACTGGTGCTGGCAGGCGACGCCGCCCACGCGGTGCACCCGCTCGCAGGCCAGGGCATGAATCTCGGATTTGCCGATGTGGCGCAGATCCTGGCGGTCCTGAAGGGCCGGGAGCCGCATCGCGATCTGGCGGATCCCTTGTTGTGGCGCCGTTACGAGCGGGCCAGACGCGAGCCGGTCGCGCTGATGCAGGCCACCACCGATGGTCTGTACCGGGTGTTCGGTCCTATTCCCCAGCCTCTGGCTCAGATGCGGGATCTGGGTTGGCGGGCTGTGGCCCGCTCAGGTTGGATGAGGCGGCGCCTGGTGGCGCACGCCATACGTTGAATTCTGGAGATCACGTTGAAACACATTCTGGTATCCCTTGGGCTGGCGCTGACGCTGGGCTCAACAGCTGCGCTTGCGCAGACCGCCCCATCTGCTACTGCGCCAGGTGCGTCAGCCCCGGCCGTCACGGCCGCACCCGGTTCAGTCGAGGCGCCGGCACAGATCCGCGCCGCAGTAGAGGCCTGGCTTCAGGGGCGCTACAAGGTCGATGGCGTGCGCAAGACCCCCATGCCCGGCCTGTGGGAAGTGCAGATCGGTATGGACCTGATCTATGTCGATGACAAGGCCCAATTCGGGTTCGTGGAGGGGCAGCTGGTCGAATTCAAGACCAACCGCAACCTGACTCAGGAGCGTACCGAGGAATTGTCGGCAGTGCCCTTCAAGGATCTGCCTCTGTCACTGGCCATCAAGCAGGTCAATGGCAAGGGCACGCGCAAGCTGGCAGTGTTCGAGGATCCGAATTGCGGCTACTGCCGCACCTTGCGCCGTGATCTGATCAGCCTGCCCGATGTGACGCTCTACACCTTCACGCTGCCCATTCTGTCGGCGGATTCAAAAGCCAAGGTTGCGCAGGCCTGGTGTGCGGCCGATCGCTCGAAGGCCTGGAACGACTTGATGATCTCCGGCAAGGTGCCGGATAACAAAGGGACCTGCGACACACCGATCGAAAAGCTGGGCGAACTGGCGCGCAAACTGCGTGTGACCGCTACGCCGACCATGTTCTTTGCCAATGGCAAGCGTCAGACGGGTGGTGTGTCGGCAGAGCGCCTGAAGAAACTGCTCGAGGACAATTCGAAAGAGTCCTGAGCGCCGCCTCTTCATCGCGGCTCCATGACCCACATGCGGCCGGGTGTCTTCATCGTCCCGGCCGCGCGTGCCGCTTCGGCGCCGAACCCCCAGAACACATCGGCGCGAATGCGCCCGACGATCGCGCCGCCCGTGTCTTGCCCGACCATCGCGCGTTGCCAGGCCTGACCGCTCACCGGATGCACCGTGTCCAGCCACAGCAGGCTGCCCAGCGGCACCACACTGCGATCGATGGCAAGTGAACGTTCGGTGGTGAGCGGCACCCCCATGGCCCCGGGTGGGCCCGCTGTCGGATCCGCAGTGTTGGCGGGCAACTCCCGGAAAAAAACCACGCTCGGGTTGGAGTGCATGACCGTACGCGCCTGCGCCGGGTTGGCGCGCAACCAATCGCGAATGCTGGGGGCAGTCACGGCTTCGGCTGGGAGTGCGCCCTGATCAATCAGGGTGCGCCCGATTGCCCGATACGGATGCCCGTTCTGGTCGGCATAGCCCACCCGCGCGACGCTACCGTCTCGCAGCTGCACACGCCCCGAGCCTTGAATTTCCAGAAAGAATGCATCGACCGGGTCATCGACCCACAACAGCTCATGACCGGCCAGCGCGTTGCGCGTGTCAATGTCTGCGCGGCTGTGATAAGGCACCACCCGATTGCCCTGCACCCTTCCGCGCAGTCGCATGCCGGCCAGACGCGGTTCCACCTCAACCAGATCAATGGTCAGCAGATCGGCAGGCCGCGCATACAACGGCACCTGCGCAGCCGATTCACGCCGCCGGCTGCCGTTGAGCAGTGGCTCGTAGTAGCCGGTCATCAAGCCGGTGTCCGCCCCTTTGGCGTCGATCAAGGCGCGCGCGACAAAGCGTTGCTCGAGCCATGCCCGCAGTCCTTCATTGCCCGATGCAGCCAGGGCGCCGAATTCGCTGCACAGCCCTGGCCAGGGCGCAGGCGGATTGCGCAGCCCGCATTGGCGTCGAATGGCGGCTGCCAGCCCGTCCAGGGTGTCTGCATGCCAGCCCGGCAAGCTGCGCAACGCAACCGTGGGTGAGCTCGATGGGCCGATGCCCGGCGACACGATGGGTGCCGCTGGCCTGACCACTGGCGTCGGTTGCGGGGCTGGCCGCACGGGAGGAGAACTGCAGCCTGCTGCGAGCGTCAGACTGCAGGCGATAATCGCCGCGCGGCGCAAGTTCTGACGGGGTCTTGCGCGACGCAGTTGCTGGAAGGGCAAGAGCATGTGGGTGATCTATCTGGAAGCGGGTGTGGCGGTCACGATGGTGTTGCTGATCGTGTGGTGGACCATGCGCGGGCGCAAATAGACGACCTCGTTCAATGCAAGGTGCGGGGCCCCACCAGAGCAAACTCCTCGATCGGCGCCTCAAAGCGCGTCCCGTCTTCGGCCACGAAAAAATAGTTGCCGTGCATCGCGCCCTGCGGCGTATCGAGCTGGCTGCCGCTGGTGTACTCGAACGACTGACCCGGTTGAATCAGCGGTTGCTGCCCCACGACACCGAGCCCTTTGACTTCCTGCATCCGACCATTGGCATCCTGAATCAGCCAGTGGCGGCTGATGAGCTGGGAGGCGATCGCCCCATGATTGCGGATCGTGATCGTGTAGGCAAAGCGGTAGACGCCTTTTTCCGGGTCCGATTGATCGGCCAGGTATCGGCACTGTGATGCGATGCGAATGTCATACTTGGGGTTTGTGCCGGGCTTGGGACTCACGCGTCCTCCTCTGGTTCCATTGCAATTCGAAATGCCTCGATCATGACCGATCCCAAGCGAAACATCCGAATCGCCCCCAGCATCCTGTCCGCAGACTTCGCGCGACTGGGCGACGAGGTGCGGGCGGTTGAAGCTGCCGGGGCCGATCTGATCCACTTCGACGTGATGGACAACCATTACGTGCCCAATCTGACCATCGGCCCCATGGTGTGCGCGGCCATCCGCCCGCACGTGACCATCCCCATCGATGTGCATCTGATGGTGTCGCCGGTCGACCAGCTTGCAGCCGATTTCGCCAAGGCCGGCGCCAATCTCATCACGTTTCACCCCGAGGCCAGCGGTCATGTCGACCGCTCCTTGCAGGCCATCCGTGATGCCGGCTGCCGCGCAGGTCTGGTGTTCAACCCCGGCACGCCCCTGCACTGGCTCGACCATGTCATGGAGCGCCTGGACATCATTCTGCTCATGTCGGTCAACCCCGGTTTTGGCGGACAAAGCTTCATTCCATCGGCCTTGCCCAAGATCCGCGAAGTGCGCCGGCGCATCGATGCGCATGTCGCCGCAGGCGGTCAACCGATCTGGCTGGAAGTCGATGGTGGCGTCAAGACCGACAACATCGCCCAGGTGGCGGCTGCCGGCGCCGACACCTTCGTTGCCGGTTCGGCGGTGTTTGGCGCTCCCGACGCCGATGGCGGATACCACGGCATCCTGCGCAAACTGCGGGCGGCAGGCAGCGGCACATGACGGTGCCACGCACCTTTCCCGCGCGAGCGGTGCTGATCGATCTGGACGGCACGCTGCTTGATACCGCTGCCGATCTGGCCGCAGCGGTCAATGGCATGCGGGCAGACCTGGGGCTGACGTTGCTGCCCACCTCCGTGGTGGCCTCTTATGTCGGCAAGGGTGCAGAGGTACTGGTGCATCGTGCGCTCGGCGGTGGCGTCGATGCTCGCGTAGACGATGCGCTGCATGCCCGAGGGCTCGCGGCCTTTCATCATCATTACCTGCGTGAAAACGGCGTCAGCGCGCGCGCTTACCCTGGTGTGCACGAGGGGCTGGATGCGCTGCGCGCCAAGGGTTTCAAACTCGCATGCGTCACCAATAAGCCGCAGGCCTTTGCCGACCCGCTTCTCGAGCGCACGGGCCTCGCCCAGGCCTTCGAGTATGTGCTGGGCGGTGATGCCTTGCCGCACAAGAAGCCCGACCCGCGCCCCATGCTGCATGCTGCACAGCGACTGGGAGCCGCGCCCGCCGAGACCGTGGCCATTGGCGACTCCATCAATGACGCACTGGCTGCGCGTGCAGCAGGCATGACGGTGTTTGTCGTGCCCTACGGCTACAACGAAGGGCATGATGTACACGCCCTCGATGTGGACGCCGTCGTGTCCACTTTGTTTGAGGCGGCGGGTTTGCTTACGACCGTGCCTGGTCTGTCCACTTCATCCGGTCATCCTGCGTCCGGAACCTTCAAGCCTTCTCCCTGAACGACCGGGATGCCCGCATGACCGAAATCGAATTCCGAGCGCTGGCCGCACAAGGCTACAACCGCATTCCGCTGCTGGCCGAGTGCCTGTCCGATCTGGACACTCCGCTCTCGCTCTACGTGAAGCTCATCGACCGCCATAAGCGCGGCAACAGCTTCCTGCTTGAATCCGTGGTCGGCGGTGAGCGCTTCGGGCGTTATTCGTTCATCGGCTTGCCGGCCCGCCAGCTCGTGCGCGCCCGGGGCGATCTGATCGAAGTGGTGCGCGACGGTGAAGTGATCGAAGCCACGCAGGGCGATCCGCTCAACTTCGTGCGTGACTTCCAAAAGCGCTTCAAAGTGGCGCTGCGCCCTGGCTTGCCGAGGTTTTGCGGCGGCCTGGCCGGCTACTTTGCCTATGACGTGGTGCGCTTCATCGAGCCACGCCTGGGCCCTTCGACCAAGCCCGACCCGATCGGCACGCCCGACATTCTCATGATGGTCGTCGATGAGCTGGCGATCGTGGACAACCTGCGCGGCAAGCTCTATCTGATCGTGTATGCAGATCCCTCGCAGCCCGATGCCTATTCGCAGGCCCGCCGCCGTTTGCGTGGGCTGCAGGCCCGTTTGGCGCAACCTGCTTTCGAGCCTGAAGATGCGCCGCTGCCGCAATCCGATATCCTTCGCGAGTTTGACCGCACCGATTACCTGGCTGCCGTGGCGCGCGCCAAGGAATACATCGTGGCGGGTGATGTCATGCAGGTGCAGATCGGTCAGTGCTTGCGCAAGCCCTATGCGCACTCGCCGCTGTCGCTGTATCGCGCGCTGCGCTCGATCAATCCGTCGCCCTACATGTACTACTACGACTTCGATGGGTTCCAGGTGATCGGTGCATCGCCTGAAATTCTGGTGCGGCAGGAGTCCCATGAAACGGTTGATGCGGCGGGTGCCGTGACCGCACACGACACCAAGGTCACGATCCGACCGATTGCCGGCACGCGCAGACGCGGCCTGACCGAGGCGCAGGATGCGGCGCTGGCCGCCGAACTGCTGGCCGATCCCAAGGAGCGGGCCGAGCACCTCATGCTGATCGATCTGGCCCGCAATGACATCGGCCGCATCGCACAGGTGGGCACGGTCAAGGTCACCGATCAGATGATCATCGAGAAGTACTCGCACGTGCAGCACATCGTTTCCAATGTCGAGGGCCTGCTGCAACCAGGCCTGGATGCCATCGACGTGCTGCGTGCCACGTTTCCTGCAGGCACGCTGTCAGGTGCGCCCAAAGTGCGCGCCATGGAAATCATCGACGAGCTTGAGCCCGTCAAGCGCGGCATTTATGGCGGTGCGTGCGGTTATCTCAGCTGGTCGGGCGAGATGGATGTGGCGATCGCCATTCGCACCGGTGTGCTCAAGGACGGCATGCTCAATGTGCAGGCCGCAGCGGGCGTGGTCTTCGACTCCATTCCCGAGGCGGAATTCCAGGAGACTGAAGTCAAGGCGCGCGCGGTGTTGCGTGCCGCTGAACTCGTCGAAGAGGGCTTTACCCGCGAGCTTTGAGCGCTGCGGGGTTGTCTGGAGCGCGCTTTAGCGCGGGCGGGCCAACACCATGCCCCAGTAGGTGCGGTAGGTGTTGGTGGAATTGCCTGGAATCACCACCACGCCAATCTCAGTGAAATCGGCGTACATCAGGTTCGCGCAGTGCCCCGCGCTGGCGAGCCAACCTTGCATGACCGTGGCTATGTCCAGATAGCCTGCCGCGAGGTTTTCGCCGGCCACTGACCAGGCATAACCCGTCGCGGTCAAGCGCTCCCCGACGTTGCTGTTGTTCGCACCGGTGTGGCTGAACAGGTTGTTTTGCTGCAGGTAGTCGACCTGGGTTTGCGCGGCCTGCGCGGCCTTCGGCTGCCAGGTCACCGGTGGGGCGGCCGGGTAGGGCACGTTGCCGCAGGTACGAGGCTCGGCTCGCGCGGCATTGACCGCCTCGATGACCAAATCCTGAAACGTTCTTTCCGGGACGACCGGGACGCTTGGGCTGTTGTTCGCAGGGGTGTTCGTGGTGGTATTCGCGCCCAATGTACCGGTCGGGTCCGAGGCAGAGCCTGTGGGACTTTGCCCCGCCGCGCTGGCGCTGCTGGTCGGAACCGCCTGAGCGGCTGGTGCGTCTGTCGGGACGTCAAGGGCGCCTCCACAACCGGCCAGTGCCCATGCAGCGCACAGTGCGGTGACGTGGAATCGTTTGAAAACAGGCTTGATGTCCGGGGTTTTCATGATGCAGCTTTCGGTTTTCCATGCGTTGTAGAGCATTTCGACCGAAGGTATGGGGCACTTGAGTGTCAGACCGCACGCGCCCGATGGGCGGATACGGCCAGGGTTCAGATGGCGATGTTTGACGGTGTGCAGTTTGTGCTGGTGCATCGGGCTCGGCCAGTGAGACGATCGCGCATGGCATCTGTGTCGGCCTCGTCCGCTTCTGTTCGTCATGCATCGGTTTTCATCGAACTCGACCGATGGCGCATCGTATTGGCGCTGGCTGTGGTGGCCATGCACGCTCAGGCGCTTGGATTCCTGCCCTGGGCAGAGGCGGGCTGGACCGGGCGACTTGCACACGATGCGGTCGTGGGCTTTTTCGTGGTGTCAGGCTACAGCGTGATGCAGGCGGCTTCTGGTGCAGGTTGGCAGCCGCATGCCTTTCTGGTGGGCCGCTGGTCGCGCCTGTATAGCCTCGTGGTCCCCGCGCTGCTGCTCACGCTCTGCCTGGACGCGCTGGGGCGCACCTTGCGCCCCGACCTCTATCCACTTTGGATGTATGCCAAGTGGCCGTTGCATCTGGGCTTCCATGGGCTGTTTCTGGGCGAGACCTGGACGCATTCCTATGCGGCGTTCTCAAACGTGCCGTACTGGTCCCTGGGCTATGAAGCCTGGTACTACCTGCTGCTGGCCGCATGGCTCATGCCACCGCGCTTGCGCGCCCTGTGCATCGCGCTGGTGCTGGTGTGCATGGGGCCCCGTGTACTGCTGCTGTTGCCTTGCTGGTTGATGGGTGCAACGGCCTGGCAGTGGGTCGAACAAGGCCGGCTGCCGGCCTGGCTTGGGCGATTGATCGCACCGCAGTCGCTGTTGGGCCCATCGGTGCTGCTTCTAGGCCTGTATGCGATCTGGACGGCCTCACCCTGGGCGCAGAGCTCGCGTGCCGCCACCGAGTCCCTGTCTTTGCAAATCGCTGCGCACTGGGGGCCTGAGATGCGCCTCTCGTATTCGCGCTGGTTTGTAGCCGACTGGATCACTGCGGCGGTGTTTGCCGGTGTCATTCTGATGATTGCCGCCCGACCCATGGCCTTTCGTCCGATCACGCCTTCGGTCACTCAGAACCAAGCGCGCGCCCGGGTGCAGGCCACGACGCGTTGGCTCGCGTTTCATTCGTTCGGCATCTACCTGCTGCATTACCCGTTGCTGCTCCTGGCCGCCGCCGCCGGCCTGGCTGGGCGCGATGCAGGCACGGGGTTGCTGATCGTGCTCGCGGTGGTGTCGGTGTGTGTTGGACTGTCTGCGGCCTGCGCGCGTACGCGGCCGTTTTGGCAACGCTTACTGGCCTGGCGCCTGGTGCGCTGATCTGATCCGATCGCACCAAAGACCGTGGACTGGCGCTGGCAGCAGACATTGACTAAGCTGCCCCCACAACAATTCAACGGAGGATGACATGAACACGAACGACAAGAGCGCAACCACGCATCGTCGTGCAGGGCGTCGCAAGGCGTTGACCGGAGTGGGGGCCATCGTGGCCGCACCCTACGTGATCGGCAGCCAGGCCCGGGCTCAGGCGGCCTGGCCGACCAAACCGGTCAAGTACATCAATCCCTTCCCGGCGGGCGGCGCCACCGACACGCTGTCGCGGCTGTTCTGCCAAAAAATGAGTGAAGTGTCTGGCCAGCAGTGGGTGGTCGAGAACGTGGGCGGTGGCGGCGGTGACATTGGCGTGAACACCGTGGCGCGCTCGCAGCCGGATGGCTACACGCTGGGGCTGGGCGGTGTGGCCTCGCATGCCATTTCACCGACCCTCAAGGCAGGCAAGTTGCCCTTTGACCCCGAGAGAGACTTCACCTTCATCACCAACATCTGGTCCTTGCCCAACTTCCTGGTGGGCAACATGAACCTGCCTGCCAATAGCGTTCCGGAACTCATCGATCTGCTCAAGCGCAATCCGGGCAAGTATTCGTACGGGTCGGCGGGCCTGGGCACCACCCTGCACATTGCCGGTGAGTTGTTCAAGCTGCTCGCCGGCGTCGACATGCTGCATGTGCCGTACCGTGGTGGCGCGCCCGCCATGGTTGATGTCATGGGCGGTCAGGTGCAGATGATTTTCGACAACATCCCTGGCGCCCTCGCGCAATACAGGCCCGGCAAGGTCAAGGGCTTTGGGGTCACCAGTGCCAAGCGCAGCCCGGTGGTGCCCGATATTCCCGCCATCGGTGAATTCCTGCCCGGCTATGACCTCAGCTCATGGACCTCGGTCTGCGGGCCGGCCAAGCTGCCCGCTGCGGTGGTCGAGCGTTGCTCGATGTTTGCCAAGCAGGCCCTCGAAAGCCCGGATCTGCAAAAAGCGTTTTTCGATCGCGGAGCCACCACGTTCTGGCTCAGCCCGAAGGAGGCTGTGGCCTACCGCGCCTCCGAGGCCAAGCGCCTGGGCGACATCATTACGCGTGCCAAGATCACCATGGAGTGATTCGGGCAGCGGGCGGCGCCCGATTTGCCGCCGCCCGCCCCCACGCACCATAATCTCGGGGATGAACTTCCCCTCTCGTCTCGGTCTGCCTGTGTCGTGCACCTGGCGCTGGCGTCAGCCCGCAGCCTGATGCCCCCATGCCGGCGCTGCCGGCGTTCCCGCAGACCACGACCCGCCCCGGGTCGAACGGATGAACACCATGCTGTTGATGATCGACAACTACGATTCCTTCACCTACAACCTCGTCCAGTACTTCGGTGAGTTGGGCGAGCAGGTCGTCACTGTGCGCAACGACGCAATCGACCTGGCCGGAATCGAATCCATGCGCCCGGCACGCATCGTGATCTCACCCGGCCCCTGCACACCGACCGAAGCCGGCGTGTCTTTGGCGGCACTGACCCATTTTGCCGGTCGCATTCCCATGCTCGGCGTGTGTTTGGGGCACCAGGCAATCGGCCAGGCCTTTGGAGGCAAGGTGGTACGCGCTCGGTCGGTCATGCACGGCAAGACCGATGTCATCCAGACCACCGGTGAGGGCGTGTTCCGCGACCTGCCCACCCGCTTTGAAGTGGCGCGCTATCACTCACTGGTCGTCGAGCGTGACAGCCTGCCCGACTGCCTTCAGGTCACCGCACTGAGCAGTGATGGCCAGATCATGGGTCTGCGTCATCGCACTTTGCCGATCGAAGGGGTGCAGTTTCATCCGGAGTCGGTGGCCAGTGAGCACGGCCATGCCCTGTTGCGCAATTTCCTGACGGCCTGAGTGCGGTCGCCCTCAACGAGTCGAATCCATGTCGATCACACCCCAGGAAGCTCTTCAACGCACAATTGAGCATCGCGAGATCTTCCATGACGAGATGCTCAACCTCATGCGCATGATCATGAGCGGTGAGATGTCGCCCACCATGACGGCGGCCATCCTGACCGGCTTGCGCGTGAAGAAGGAGACCATCGGCGAAATTTCCGCAGCCGCCCAGGTCATGCGCGAATTTTCTTCGAAGGTGCAGGTGCCAGACATGCCGCATTTCGTCGATATCGTGGGCACCGGCGGCGATGGTCTGCACACTTTCAACATTTCCACGGCGTCCATGTTTGTGGCCGCTGCAGCCGGTGCACGCGTGGCCAAGCACGGTAATCGCGGTGTGTCCTCCAAGTCGGGCGCAGCCGATGTGCTGGAGTCATTGGGTGCGCGCATCGATCTGAATGCCGAGCAGGTGGCGGCCTGTCTTCAGGCCACAGGGATCGGGTTCATGTTTGCTCCCAATCACCATCCGGCCATGAAGAACGTGGCGCCTGTGCGCCGTGAATTGGGCGTGCG
>CANHUQ010000080.1 GCA_947463885.1 Burkholderiales bacterium | reverse complement strand
CATGCCCGTCAATCTCACCGCACCCGATCCCGCCTCACTGTTGCCGGTGGCCGGCCTTGAACTGGGCACCGCGCAAGCGGGTATTCGCAAAGCCAACCGGCGTGATGTGCTGCTGGCGCGGGTCGCACCTGGCACGACGGCCGCAGGCGTGTTCACGCGCAATCGGTTTTGCGCGGCGCCGGTGCAGATTTGTCGCGAGCATCTGGCCCTGGGCCAAGGTGTGCGGGCACTGGTCGTCAATACCGGCAATGCGAACGCAGGCACCGGTGCGCAGGGCCTGAGCGCCGCACGTGAGACCTGCGCAGCAGTGGCGCGTCTGGTGGGGTGCGAGCCCTCGCAGGTGCTGCCGTTTTCAACCGGCGTGATCCTCGAGCAGTTGCCGGTCGATCGGCTGGTGGCAGGGCTGCCGCAGGCCATGGCGGATTTGAAGCCCGCCCATTGGGCGCAGGCCGCCGAGGCCATCATGACCACCGACACCCTGCCCAAGGCGTTTTCGCGACGCGTGCAAGTGGGCGGTGCTGAGGCCGTGGTCACCGGTATGTCCAAGGGCGCCGGCATGATCCGACCCAACATGGGCACGATGCTGGGCTTTGTGGCCACCGACGCCGCGGTGCCACAGGACCTGCTGCAGCAATGGGTCCGCGAGGCGGCCGACGCGAGCTTCAACCGCATCACCATCGATGGCGACACGTCCACCAACGATTCGTTCGTGCTGCTGGCCACGGGTGCCGGGGGCATGCGCGTGGACAGCGCCGCGTCGCCCCAGGGCCGCGCCCTGCGCGAGGCCATCTTCGAGGTAGCGCGTCTGCTGGCGCAGGCGATCGTGCGCGACGGCGAAGGCGCTACCAAGTTCATTACCGTGCAGATCGAAGGCGCAGGCAACGCCCGCGAGGCTGACGCGGTGGCCTATGCCATTGCGCACTCGCCGCTCATCAAGACCGCGTTCTTTGCGTCCGACCCGAACCTGGGCCGCATTTTGTGTGCGATCGGCTACGCCGGCATCGACGATCTGGATCAGACCAAGATCGACCTGTACCTGGGCGATGTGCATGTGGCGCGCCAGGGCGGCCGTCACCCCGACTACCGCGAAGAAGACGGCCAGCGTGTGATGAAGGAAACCGAGATCACCGTGCGCGCCGTGCTCAACCGTGGCAGCGCGGCCACCACCGTGTGGACCTGCGACCTGTCGCACGACTACGTTTCGATCAACGCCGACTACCGCTCCTGAGCCCCATGCCTGCTTCCGCTTCCTCGCGCCGTGCGAGCCCCGCCCCTGCCCACGCCGTGAGTGCGCCCTCTGCCCTCGACCCGAGCCTGCAGCGGCTGGCCGATCGCATTGAAAGCGTGCTCGCACGGGTCGATGCCCTGTTGCCGCAGACCGTGGAGCCTGACTGGAACGCAGTGGCGTTTCGCTGGCGCCGTCGCACCACGGGGCTGGGCGTGCAATCGTGGTTGCAGCCGGTGCAGCACCGCTCGACCATCAAGCTGAGCGACCTGCGCAATATCGACGACGCCAAACAACTGATCGAGCGCAACACCCGTCAATTCGTCGAAGGTCGCCCAGCCAACAATGTGCTACTCACCGGTTCGCGTGGCACGGGCAAGTCTTCGCTGATCAAGGCCTGTCTGAATGCGTATTCGAAAAAAGGTCTGCGCCTGATTGAAGTGGACAAGGCCGATCTGGTCGACTTGCCCGACATCGTTGATCGGGTGGCCGATCGGCCGGAAAAATTCATCGTGTTCTGCGACGACCTGTCGTTTGAAGAGGGCGAAGCCGGCTACAAGGCGATGAAGGTGGCACTGGACGGCTCGATAGCCGCCTCGTCCGAGAATGTGCTGATCTATGCCACCAGCAACCGCCGCCATCTGATGCCCGAGAAGATGAGCGAGAACCTCGCAGCGCATCACACCGAAGACGGCGAGATCCATCCGGGTGAAAGCTCGGAAGAAAAAATTTCGCTCTCCGAGCGCTTTGGTCTCTGGGTCAATTTTTACCCGTTCCGCCAGGACGACTACCTCACCGTGGTGGCGCACTGGCTCGCCCATTTCGGCTGCGATGCCCGCCACATTGAAGCGGCGCGCGGCGATGCCCTGCGCTGGGCGCTCGAACGCGGTTCACGCTCAGGCCGTGTGGCCTGGCAATTTGCCCGTGACTGGGCGGGCAGCCATGACGCGTCGGCCAGTGCACCGAAAGCACCCAAGCGTTCGCGTTGAGTGGCGCGCCGGGCAGGCTCACTGCAGGCCATGCCCGCACCGCGCACGCCTACCGTACAGGCCTGACCGCAGCGCACCGTGTCTGAATCGATCACCGGGGCTGCCCGGCCTGCTGCGTCATGACGGACGCTGACCGCTCCATTGCTTCGGCTGCCAAGGTGGTCGATGTGGCCGTAGGCGTCATCGAACGGCCCGATGGCCAGGTGCTGCTGGCGTGCCGACCGCCAGGCCGCCCCTATGCAGGCTACTGGGAGTTTCCGGGCGGGAAGGTCGAGCCGGGCGAGCCGGTGGCCGACGCCCTCGCGCGCGAACTCGACGAGGAGCTCGGCCTGCGCGGGGTGCAGTCCACGCCCTGGCTGGTCATTGGCCACACCTATCCGCATGCCACCGTGCGGCTGTTCTTTCGACGGGTGCGCCAGTGGCAGGGCGAACCGCAATCCAGGGAAGGGCAGCAGTTGTCCTGGCAACCGGCTTCGCACATTGCACTTGAGCCGCTGCTGCCCGCATCCCTCGGCCCGATCCGCTGGCTGGCCTTGCCACCGGTCTACGCAATTTCCTGCGCCGGACTGCTGGGCGTGTCCGCGTTCGAAGAGGCTCTGGAGCGGGCCCTCGAGGCGCACAGCCGTCAGTTGGAGTTTACTGCTTCTGACAAGCGATATACCGTGAGTGCGTCCTCACATTTCTGGCTTCAGCTGCGCGAGCCTGATCTGCCAGCGTCGCAGTGCGAGGCGCTCTTTGAGCGACTGTTGGCGGTGCGTGCGCGTGCGCGTCTGCGGCTGATCGTCAGTAGCCGACACCCTGCTTCCTGGTGGCAGCAGGCTGATGGTGTGCATCTCACCGCGCGCGATCTGATGGCGGCGCAGACGCGTCCGCAGGCCGACTGGATGGCCGCGTCCTGCCATACGCCTGAGGAGTTGCGTCAGGCCGCCGCGCTGGGCTGCGACTTTGCGGTGGCAGGTCCGGTCCTGCCGACGGCCAGTCACCCCGGCGCTCCGACCATCGGCTTCGATGGCCTGGCCGCCCTGACCGCGCAAGCGGCCTTGCCGGTCTTCGGGCTGGGTGGCTTGCAGGCGGGTTTGCTGGAGGCAGCCCGAGCAGCGGGCGCCCAGGGGGTGGCATTGATGCGCGCCGCCTGGGACTGAGCCCGCGGGTCAGTTCTCGCGTCGGCCGGTCGGTCGCTGTGTGGCCGCCGGTCCTAACCCGTCGCTTTCCGCATCCGGGTCCAGGGATTCGCCCGGGATGGCATAGCCGTCCGAGGCCCAGACACCGAGGTCGATTTGCTTGCAGCGTTCGCTGCAGAACGGGCGCCAGCGGTTGGCGGGCGAGAACTCGGTCTTGTGGCCGCAGATTGGGCAGTCGATGGTGACGCTCATGACACGGTGTCCGTGGCGACTTTAGCGGGCGCGCCGCTCAGAGGCTGCACAGCGACAGGTCGAATTCCACCACCCCGTCAAACGGCCGGGGCCGCAGATCGCCGCCTTGCATGGTGAAGCGGATCCACAGCATGTACTTGTTGGCCGAGATTTCCGGGATGGCGCCGGTGGCCGGATCGAGCCGGATCTGCAGCATGTGAAAGACGCGCCCCCCCAACGCCTGCTGATAGCTGCCCTGATGGGTGGAGACCCGTGAGCGGTGGGCAGACTCACGCAGCAATTGCAGGACAATCGTGAGGCAGTCGCGCAGGGGGCGAAAGGGCGCGGCCCACGTCTCGATGTCCTGTCTGCGCTGCTCGCTGTCTCGATGCTGCCATGCATGGTAGGACGGCAGGTCGAATTCGCAGGTGCCGCCCGCAATGCCGGCACGGTTGCGAATGCTCATCAACCATTCGTGGTCGCGCAAATGCTGCCCGGTGCGTCCGGAGGACGTCGACAATGCTTGGGTGGCGGCATCTATTTGCGCCAGCACCTGATCCAGGGCGGCAGCAGACACGGCTGGATTGTCCCGAAACGCGCCCAGTGCCAGGCGTTGGCGTTCGAGTTCCTGGAGCAGGTCGGACTTCAGGTCGGCGCGTGACGCGACCTCGAGGATCTCGAAGAGCGTGGTGATCGCGACATGATGCTCCAGCGGCCCTGGCTGGGTCATGAAGTGATCCAGTCGGGTGAAGAGATCCTCGAGCCTGAGCAGCGTGCGGATCCGTTCGTTCAGCGGATATTCGTAAAGGATCAACGCGTAAGTCGTCCAGGTCGCACGCGGGAATCCGCGCCGGCATTCTGAACGATTAGCGGTGCGTTGACAAACGCCGATACAGCGCGTCGATGTGTTCGACCTGCGCCGGCAAAGCGTCCGGGCTTCCGCCGTTGTCCACCACGTCGTCAGCCATCGCCAGTCGTTGCTCACGCGTGGCTTGTGCGGCCATGATCGCGTCGACTTGCGCGCGCGCCAATCCGCTGCGGCGCATGACCCGTTCCACCTGCACGTCGGCAGGGCAATCGACCACCAGCACCCGGTCGAAGCGCCCGCGCGCTCCGCCCCCTTCGACCAGCAGCGGAATCGCGACCAGGACATAGGGCGCTGCATTCTGAAGCGCAGCGGCGATCCCGGCGTCGGTGCCGGCACGGATGAGCGGGTGAAGAATGCTCTCCAGCAGCTTGCGCGCCTGCGGATCGGAAAATGCACGCTCACGCATGGCCGCGCGATCCATCCGGCCATCGGGCGCAATGACTGCATCGCCGAACGCCTGTCGAATCGGCTCGATCGCGGTACCGCCCGGTGCGGTGAGTGCGTGGGCGATCTGGTCGGTATCCACCAGCGCTGCACCGCGGGCCACCAGCGCATCGGCCACCGTGCTCTTGCCGCTGCCGATACCACCGGTCAGGCCAATGATCAGAGTCGGGTGTGCGCGTTCGGACATCGTGAGCTCAACCCAGTCGAAACAGACCACCCAGCAGGCCCGGCATGAGCAGCGCCAGCAGCCCGGCTCCGGCCAGGTATGGGCCAAAGGGGATCGGAATGTCTCGCTTGTGGCGACGTGCAAGGATCAGAAAGATCCCCACCGCGGCGCCCACCCCTGCAGACAGCAGGATGATCGAGGGCAGCGCTTGCCAGCCGAACCAGGCACCCAGGGCCGCGAGCAGCTTGAAGTCGCCGTAGCCCATGCCTTCTTTCTTTGTGACCAGCTTGAAGATCCAGTAGATGGACCACAGGATGCCGTAGCCCAGCATGGCACCGACGACGGCGTCTTGCAGCGGCACGAACACGCCCCACAGATTGAAGGCCAGCCCCAACCACAGGAGCGGTAGCGTCAGGTCGTCGGGCAACAGCTGCGTGTCCAGATCGATGAACGTCAGTGCCACCAGAAAAAAGACCACGATCAGCGCGCCCACTCCGGCAGCGGTGGCGCCGTAACGTGCGACCGCTGCTGCAGCCAGACCCGCAGTCAGCACTTCGACCAGCGGATAGCGCACTGGAATGGCCGCCGAGCAGTGGGCGCAGCGCCCCTTGAGCAACAGCCACGACAACACCGGAATGTTGTGGCGGGCGGCAATGGGTGTGCCGCATTGCGGGCAGCTCGAACGCGGTTTGATCAGGTTGTAAGGGGGCGATTCGGGCAGCGGCTCACCGCGCAACTCGGCTGCCTGGGCCTGCCACTCGGCTTCCATCATGCGCGGCACCCGATGGATGACCACATTGAGGAAACTGCCGACCAGCAGCCCAAAGAGGGCCGTGAGTGCCATCAGTGGCCCGGGCCCGAGCGAAGTCAGCGATTGAAGCGGCGAGACGTCCATGGCGGCGATGGTAGCCGAGGTGCCCCGTGAGGCTGGCCGATCAGACGACAGGCGGCAGCGTCGGCGTCTCGGGCAGGCCCGAGCTCAGTCGCACCAGGTCTGGCAGCGAACGCGCGCCCATTTTGCGCATGACCGCAGCGCGACAGGCTTTGATCGTGCGCTCGCTCACCCCCAGCTCCCAGGCGATCTGTTTGGTGAGTGCGCCCTGCAGGACCCGCTGCAGCACGGCTCGCTCGCGAGCGGTGAGCTGCTCCTGGACTTTGGCCAGCTGCTCGCGCTGTGCACGCTCTGCCCGCTTGGGCGCATCGGCTTCCAGGGCTGCGCGCACGGCTTCCAGCAGGGTGTCGCTGCTGACCGGCTTGGTGAGGAAGTCGCTGGCCCCCGATTTGAGGGCCCGTACGCTGCTGGGGATGTCTCCGCGGCCGGTGAGAAAGATCGTGGGCAGATTGATCCCGCGCCGATGCAGCGCTTCGAACAGCGCTAGTCCGTCGGGGCCTGGCATATGCAGATCCAGGATGAGACAGCCGCTGGGCACCGCTTCGAGTGCAATCAGAAACTCGCCGGCCGAGGCATAGGCGCGTGGCGCATACCCTGCGGCAAAAAAGAGTCGGGTGAGCGCACTGCGCATCGAGTCGTCATCGTCGACGATATGCACGGTGATGGCGGCAACAGGTGGGTTCATGCGGAACTCCCGGCGGACAACTCAGTGGGGATGGGAGGGGTGAGCGCCTGTGTGCGGCTCCGTTTGGGCAGCTGAACCTGCATCAGCGTGCCGCCCTCGCGGCGCAGCTGTGCGGTGATGCTGCCCTGATGTGCTTCGACGATCGCACGCACGATCGGCAGCCCCAGCCCCATGCCATCGGGTTTGGTGGTGAAGAAGGAGTCGAACACGCGATCCAGATTGGCGGGCTGGATACCGCCACCGCTGTCGGCCACGGATAGCTCGATCTGTTGCGCTGTTTCGGTGGTCGTGACCGACAGGCGTCGCAGGCCAACAGGGGTGGTGTCCATCGCATCCATCGCATTCATCGCAAGGTTCAGCAGCACCTGCTGCAGCTGAATGTCGTCACCCACCAGTTGGTCGTCGGTGGCATTCAGATGGACTTCCAACGCAATGCCGCGCTCTCGCGCCTCGGGTTCGATCAGACTGAGCACCTCACGCAGCGCTGCATGCAGACTGATCGGGATGTGTTCAATCTCGCGCTTTTCCAGCAGGCCGCGCAGCCTGCGAATCACCTCATGCGCACGCAGATCATCACGCCGAATATCGGCCAGGATGTCGCGCAGGGCTTCGGGCGACGCACGGCCGCTGCGCAGCATCAGTTCGGCCGCGTCGGCATTACTCAGAATGGCGCCCAGCGGTTGATTGATTTCGTGGGCGATCGATGCCGTGAGTTCGCCCATCGCGGCAAAACGCATGGCACGCGCCAATTCCAGGCGGCGCTGTTCGGCATCGGCCTGCGCCTGCAGACGGCGCTTGCGCTGCAAGATCAGGCCAGTAATGGTGAGGGCCTGGAGCATGACCACGGCGCCTGCCGCAATCACGAACTGACTGTATTCCGACCAGAGTGTCGCGGGCTTGCGTAGGACTTCGCATTGACTGGGAAGGCGTTCGGCCGACAGCCCGAATTCGGACAGGCGCTGAAAGTCTGCGACACAGCGAGTGGGCGCGATGGCCGTCAGGCTGCTGACCGTTGCAGGCGGCTGGCCTTGCAGCAGGCTGATCGCAAGCGCTGCGGTTTGACGGCCTGCGGCGTTGAAGTCGATGACCTGCCCGGCCGCAGCACCGCTGTCCATGAAGGGACTGTACATGCCATAAATGGGCGCCCCGCTTGAGACAGAGAACTGCGCCAGGGCTTCAGCCGGGAAAAACCCCCGACCCTGACCGTCGCGAGACAGTGCGGTGTAGTACACGGCTGTTGTGCGGTCCAAACCGGCAAGACGCTCGCGCAGCTGATCGATGGTCAGGTCCTGCCACGTATCGATCTGCCATTTGCCACGCGCAGTAGCGCCCTGAACGACACGTTGCGTGAGCGATCGGTCGAAGGCGGCACTGCCGCCCACCACGACCAGTCGCTTGGCATCCGGCTGGACGGCTTCGATCAGGGCAAGCGTGCCCTCGATATCCAGCGCCGATTTGGCTGCAGGCATGTCAGCGGGGAGGCGCTTGAGACCAGGCGCACTGGCGTCCAGCGCGCCGAAGACGACCGGCGTGTCAGGCCAGATCGCGGCTCGCATGTCCAGCACGGCATCGATGCCGAGGTCACTCACGCCGATGATCAGATCCACAGGCTGATTCGCGTATTTCTTGCGTTGGAGCGCAACGAACTCCGGGCCGAACGTCTGATAGTTGAAGCGGTAGGTGTCGATGGTGTCGGTGAAGAACGCTACGCCTGCAGGCGCGGCGGCACGCAAGGCCGCTCGCAGCGCCCGGTCGTGCTGCTGCATGACCGGAAGCGCCGGGTCGCTCGCCATCAGGATCACGACACGCCAGGGTTCTCCGGGCGTGGCTTGTCCATGCGCTGCTCCGGTCGCAACGCCCATGAACGCACACCACAACAGGCGCAGCAGAAGGTGCAAGACGTGACAATCGGGCAAAGCGCAGCGCGCGGGAGCGGGTATGTTAGCCCGCATGGGACCAGGGCGCCGCGGGTTCCCAACGCGCTGCGCCCCGCCGCTCAGCGCAAATTGAAGTCGAAGACGCGGTTCCAGTCTCGCTTCATGTCCACGACCGTCCACCCCCGAGTTCCGGCTTCATCAAGCGCCTGATCCAGCTTGCCCACGTCAGAGCGTCGATCGTAGGCCCACTCGCGCTCACCGTCGGTGTGATGCACCAGCAGGGCCAGCCGCGGCCCCGGTCCGGCGACGGTCCACTGCAGCATCTGCAGATCGCCATCTGAATTGCCGCCAGCCAGCAACGGCCGACGCCCAATGTGCTGATGGATGCCGACCGGCTTGCCAGCCTTGTCGTCAATGAATGCAATTTCCGGCAAGCGAACGAGCACGGGCTTGCCGTTTCGCATTTCAAACTTTGTGCGGATGCTGCTGCCGATCACCTGTTCAGGCGGAATGCCATAGACGCGTTCGACCCAGGGGCGCATGAATTCAACGCCGCCGCCCGAAACGATGAATACCTTGAAGCCATTGGATTTCAGATGGGCGATCAGTTCCAGCATCGGCTGATACACCATGTCGGTGTACGGACGTCCGCTGGTGGGGTGGCGCGCCGTTGTGATCCAGTGTTGCACCGTGCGTTCAAACGTTTCCGTCGTCATGCCGGCATGGGTCGCCATCACCAGTTGCAGAAGGGCTTTTTCGCCACCACGGGCAACGGACTTGAAGTCACCTCGCAACACGGAGGCAAACGGCTCCAGGGTCTTCCATTCCGGATGCTTCGCGCTGAGCTCGCGCACCCGGTCCATTGCAAACAGCAGCTGAAAATAGGCCGGTTGCTCCGCCCAGAGGGTGCCGTCGTTGTCAAAGACGGCAATGCGCTCAGACGGCGAAACGAAGTCGGGGGAGCCTTCCGTGGTCACCGCCTTCACGAAGGCGAGCACCCTGGCCTTGGCTGCATGCTGCGCCCATGAGCCCAACGGGTCGGTCGCTTGTGCCGTGGCATTGGACAACCACAGCAGGCAGAGCATCAGCCCTGCTCGCATCAGTGCAAGACCGGTGTGCGTGCTTGCGCGCGTATTCATCATTTCCGTACCTATGAGTGGGTGACGAACCAATGGCGGACATCGCAACATCCGCGGACTGCCTTGGAAGACGCCGTAAAAAAAGCTGCGCTCGCAGGGCGAACGCAGCTTTGCAAGGCGGGCAGCTGCCCTTGGCGAGACAAACAGTGCGGCCATGGTGTGCCGCACACGCCTGCTCGCTTACTGGTTGGTCTTGGTGACCGCTTCCATCACCCGGTCAAGATTGAAGCTGCCGGGCTTCTGGCGAGGCGGGAATTCCTTGAAGCTTTGCAGCCACTGGCCCACATAGGCGCCGGCCGGCGCAATGGCGTACATGCGCTCAAGGTACCAGCGCTGGTAACCGATGGCATGCTCTGCCTCAGCCCGCTCGAACGGGTCCATGCGCAGGTTGGTGAGGGTGGGGGCGCGCAGCTGGGTGAAGGGCTGCTGCCAGACCTTGAGTCCTTCGGCCTCCTGCTTCAGGAAAGTCACCTTCCAGTTGTCGTAGCGCAGGGCAGCCACACTGCCGTCGTCGGTCCAGTAAATGAACTCACGACGCGGCCAGGTTTTCGTTTCGCCACGCAGTGCCGGGCCCAGGTCATAGCCGTCCAGGTGCACCTTGTAGTTCATGTTGCCGATCTTGCTGCCCTTCTTCAGGTCCGCCACGACGGTACCGTTGCCGGCCGCAGCCAGCAGGGTCGGCAGCATGTCTTCATGTGCAGCAATGTCGTTGATGATCGTGCCGGGCTTGATGACACCAGGCCACTTGATCAGGGTCGGCACACGATAGCCGCCTTCCCACTGGGTGTTCTTCTCACCCTTGAACATGGTGGTGCCGCCGTCAGGCCAGGTGAAGGTCTCGGCGCCGTTGTCGGACGAGTACATCACGATGGTGTTCTCGTCCAGGCCCAGCGCCTTGAGTTTGTCCAGGATCTGACCGACGTGACCGTCATGTTCGACCATGCCGTCGGCATAGATGCCCAAGCCGGTCTTGCCAGCGGACTCCTTCTTCAGGTGCGTGAAGATGTGCATGCGGGTGGAGTTCCACCACATGAAGAACGGCTTGTTGGCGCGCGCGGCACGCTCCATGAAGTCGATCGCCTTGACGTTGACTTCCTCGTCGATGGTCTCCATGCGCTTCTTGGTCAGCGGACCGGTGTCGGTGATGCGACCATCGGAGAAGCTGTGGATGACACCACGGGGGCCGAATTTCTTCTTGAAGGCCGGGTCCTTGGGGTAGTCAGGGCTCTCCGGCTCTTCCTCGGCGTTCAGGTGATACAGGTTGCCGAAGAACTCATCGAAGCCATGGGCCGTGGGCAGCATGTCGTCACGGTCACCGAGGTGGTTCTTGCCGAACTGCCCGGTCATGTAGCCCTGCGCACGCAGCAGCGTGGCAATGGTCGGGTCTTCCTTTCTCATGCCCTCGGGCGTGCCCGGCAGGCCGACCTTGGTCAGGCCGGTGCGAATGGGCGACTGGCCAGTGACGAAAGCAGCACGACCGGCGGTGCAGCTCTGCTGACCGTACCAGTCGGTAAAGAGCGCGCCTTCCTTGCCGATACGATCGATGTTGGGCGTTTTGTAGCCCATCATGCCCATGTTGTAGGCGCTGACGTTGAACTGACCGATATCGTCACCCCAGATGACCAGGATGTTCGGCTTGCGGCCGCCGCCGGCTTGCGCGGCAGCCTCCGTACTGAACGCGCCCATCACCATGGTCGCGGCGAGCGTGACCAGTGTGACGGCGAGTTTTCTCAACCTTGATCTCATTGAATGCTCCTTCGATCCTGCGTTGTCATAAAGAATGTTGCCCGGGCCGGATGCTAGCCAATGCAAGCCAATCAAGCCTTGTCTATGAGGGTTGAATTGCTTGCCCCAACGGGCAATTCCTGCGGATCAGCCACTGCCTGACTCCCCGCCCGATCGGCGCAAGCCGGCTCGCGTGCCAGAATAAAGCGACTAACGCATCACTCAAGCGCGCCTGCCCCGGTAGTTCCGGTTTCCGGTTGTCATCGTGACCAAGAAGCAAAAAAGACATCCCTCCCCTGGTGCAGAGCCCGGCGCGCAACCCTCGCCGCCCGTCGGGTCTGCCCCCGCGAGTCCGGCCGCAAGGCCCGTGGCGGATCGCGCGGCTGCCGCCCAGCCTCGGGGAGGCAACTCTAGTGCCCGCAGGCTGTGGCTGGTCTGCGCTGCGCTGGCGATCCTGGCCGGGCTGGTCGGGCTCGCGACGCAGTGGCGAGATCTCGGATCGTTTGGCGCATCCGGCACTGCGGCGTCAGCCGACGTCAGTGCGGCGCCCCAGGCCGCCTCGGCAAGCCCACCCGCCACGCAAACGGCCGGCACTGCGGTGCCCGCCTATGTGCCCAACGCGACCTGCCTGGGCTGTCATGCTGAGCAGTCAGCCCAATGGCAGCCCTCACACCATGCCCGGGCCATGGCGCCAGCCCATCCCGACACGGTCCAGGCCGACTTTCGTGGCACGCGCTTCAATGACCGCAATGGCAACGTGCAATTCGGGGTGCGCGACGGCCGCTACACGGTTCGCACCGAGGGGCCTGACGGCAAGCCCGCAGACTTCGAGGTGGCCTATACCTTTGGCGTGGCGCCGCTGCAGCAGTATCTGATCCCGATGCCCGGTGGGCGTCTGCAACCGCTGCAGGTGGCATGGGATGCGCCGCGCGCGCGCTGGTTTCATCTGTTGCCCAATGAAAAGGCGCCACCCGGGGACGTCCTGCACTGGACCGGGCGCTATCAGACCGCCAACACGATGTGCCTGTCGTGTCACACCACCGGCTTTGAGAAGCGCTACGACGCCCGCGCCGACACCTTCGCCTCCACCTGGACCGAACCCAATGTGTCCTGTCAGTCGTGCCATGGTCCGGGCGAGCGACACGTGAATTGGGCGAAGGCCCGCGACCAGGGTGCGCAGCCATCGCCGTCGCTCTCGAGCGCCTCGATGGGCCTGCTGGTGGACTTCAAGCGAGAGGGCGCCAAAGGGCAGGTGGACGTGTGTGCCGCCTGCCATTCGCGTCGCACGGAACTCACGGCCACGCCGGTCCCCGGCCAACCCAAGCTCGACCATTACCTGCCCAGCCTGCTGAGCCCGGGGCTGTATCACCCCGACGGTCAGCAGCTGGACGAGGTCTTCGTGGACGGCTCGTTTCGTCAGAGTCGGATGTACCGCATGGGCGTGGGCTGCACCGATTGCCACAATGCTCACACCGGCAAGCTCAAAGCCAGTGGCAATGCGGTCTGCACGCAGTGCCATGCACCGCAGGCCAATACCCGCTTTCCCAGTGCGGCGGGTAGCTTCGACGCACCCGCTCATCATCGTCACCCCACGGGGTCGGCCGGTGCACAGTGCGTGGCCTGCCACATGCCCGCCAAGACCTACATGCGCATCCAGGACCGACCAGACCACAGCCTGCGTGTGCCGCGTCCTGATGTGTCGGCCAGGCTGGGCACACCCGATGCCTGTACCAGTTGCCACACGAAACAGTCACCTCAATGGGCCGCTGAACGCATCGCGCAGTGGTATGGCCCGGGTCGTCGCCAGGAGCCGCATTTCGGCGATATCCTCGCCGCCGCCCGCGCGGGTCGACCCGGTGCGGCCGAAGCGGTGGCTGGATTGGCTGCCGACCCGAAGCAGCCGGGGATCGTGCGAGCGACCGCGCTTGATTTGCTGCGCAGCGAGCCGCGGGTGGGCGATACCGTACGCGTCGAGGCCACGCGTGATCCCGATCCCGAGATGCGTGCCGCCGCCGCCGCCAGCCTGGAAGGGCTCCCACCTGCCGCCCGCATCCATGCGGGTGTGCCCTTGCTGAGTGATCCGATCCGAGCCGTGCGGATTGCCGCTGCGCGCAGCCTGTCGGCGCTGCCCCCGGGTCGTCTGGACGCTGCAGCCCGTCCTGCGTTCGACGCTGCGGTCGCCGAATACATCGCTGCGCAAAGCGTCTCGCTCGATATGCCCGGCGCGCGCCTGAATCTGGCTGTACTTGAGCAGAATCTGGGTCGGGCCGAACCGGCTGAGCAGCACTACCTGGCGGCTT
>CANHUQ010000079.1 GCA_947463885.1 Burkholderiales bacterium | reverse complement strand
GATATCAGTTCGGCGCAGGCGATGATTCAAACAGGCAAGATCCGCCCGTTGGCCGTGCCCACTGCGCAGCGCCATCCCTTGCTGCCCGACGTGCCCACCTATGCGGAAGCAGGATTTCCCACACCGCCCGATTTTTCCGGTTGGTGGGTACTGACCGCTCCAGCCGGTGTCCCCAACGACATCCTCGATCGACTGAATCGCGAAGTGGTGCCGATTCTGAAAACGGCAGAGGTGCGAGACGCTTTGCTGCGTCGGGGCATCACGGCGATCCCTTCAAGCCGCGAAGAAGCCACACGCTATCAGCGCGAGCAGTTGCAGGTCTGGACAAAGATGGTCTCAGAGACCGGACTCAAGGCTGACTGAAGGCTGACTGAACCCCGCGGCGCACTGCCTGTGGTGTGGTGTGCACCCGAACCGACTGGAGACCTTGTTTGATGAAGCTCTACATGGTGCCCCTGGCACCCAACCCCACCAAAGTCATGCTCTACATCGCCGAGCGCGAAGCCCTCGGCGCCTCATTCGGCATCGAACAGATCGTGGTCAACACGCTCAAAGGTCGTCATCGGGAACCTGAGCACCTCGCGCGCAACCCGTTCGGTACGCTGCCGGTGCTGGAGCTCGACGATGGTAGCTATCTGATCGAATCGCTCGCGATCATGGAGTATCTGGAGGAGCGCTTCCCGCAAGGCGCATTGATGGGCACCGATCCTGAGCAGCGCGCGCGCGCCAGGGATCTTGAACGGGTCGTCGAACTGCGCATTGCCATTCCCTTGGGCGGCTATGTGCATGCGAAAAAATCGCCCCTCGGACTGCCCCCGGATCCGGTGCTGGCGCAATCCATCGAAGACAAGCTTCAGGCTCCGCTCAATCACCTGGAGTCACTGCTGGCCGATGGCCGCCCTCTGCTGATGGGCGAACGGCCCTCGGTCGCCGACTGCACGCTGCAGGCCGCTTTTCAGTTCCTGCGCTTTATTCAGGCTGATCTGATTGGAGACAGGCCGAGGCTGCGAGCTTGGGATGAACGTTATCGCCAACGCCCCGCAGCCAAGGCGGTGCTGAAGTGGTAGAGCGGCTCGCCTAAGCTGGCGCGGGCGAGCAAACGCCTCAGGCGTCCCAGGCGCTCTGAAGCGCCGGGCGTGCCAGCAGCCGCTGTGTGTAGGCGGCTGTATTCGGCAGCGCAGAAAGGTCCGCTCCCAATCGCGACGCCACGATGCATGCATGGCCCGTGACCGTATCGGCAGCACTGAACTCGCCGGCCAGAAACTCGCGGCCCTGCATATGCGCTTCCACAGCGGTCAGGGTTCGCACAAGAAGCTTGCGCGCCCGATCAACATTGGCTTCACTGCGCCGCTCTGGCGGCAGCAAGATGGTCTCGACCACCAGCGTATTGACCGGCGGCATGATCATGCCCTCAGCGTAATGCAGCCATTGCAGATACACAGGAAACTCCGGCGACGAGACCTCGGGCACCAGTCGCCCTTTTCCATAACGTGCCACCAGATACTGCGCGATGGCCGTGCTCTCCGAGATGCGCACATCGCCATCTTCAAGCGTGGGCACCCGACCATTGGGGTTGATGGACAGGTACTCGGGGGAGCGCATCGCCTTGTCTCCGAGCTTGAAGCGCACCAGTTCATGCTCCATGCCCAGTTCGTTCAACAGCCAGACGGTACGAACGGCGCGTGTATTCGGCGCGTAATAGACTTTCATCGAAGATCTCCCTGAGGTGGTCAGATGGCAACAAGGTGGGCGCCACAACGTGTATCAACGCATGCATCAACGCGTGCCCAAATCCATGCGCAGACGTTGCCCGATGGTTGCGCCGATCCTATCAGGACACTGCCCTCCCTGACCTGCACCCTTGCGCGGCCCAGTATGCTGCGCGTTTCAGAACGTTTCCCACCGTGGCGTGAGCATTGAAGCGATGCACATTCGAGCAGTCACCCATGCCGATCTCGAGCCTGTCATTGGGTTATGGGCACGTGTCTTTCCCGAGTACAACGACGCGCGTTATCCGCAACGCGATCCGCGCACGAACATCCTGCGCAAACTAGCGTTTAGTGATGAACTATTCTGGCTGGGACTGGCTGGCCCAGACGTAGTGGGCACCGTGATGGCAGGTTACGACGGCCATCGCGGCTGGATCTATTCGCTGGGCGTTGACCCGGCTCATCGGCGAAGCGGAGTGGGACGCATGCTGGTGGCGCATGCCGAAACTGAACTGCGCTTGCGCGGCTGCCCCAAGATCAATCTTCAGGTGCTCAATGCCAACACCGGGGCGCAGGCCTTCTGGCGTTCACTCGGCTATGGCTCGGACGAGGTCATCAGTCTGGGCAAGCGTCTGTGATTCGATCGGCTACTCTCGATCGGCAACTTCAAGACGCGCTGCGCTCAAAGGGCCTTGCAAAGCGAGCCGTCTCACCCCATCTGGCTTCGCCTGCCCTCACACTAGGGCATTTTCATCGACCTCAGGCTTTGATGCGGTAGCCTGACAGCCCTCTCACAGGAGCATGCTTTGACCTCGACCACGACGACCGCGCCCGGCGCAGCCGCCCCATCGACTCCCGGCCCCACTGCGGGCACGGCGTCATCATCTACGCCCTACGGTTCGCTGCCGGTGCATGCAGCGCCCCCAGCACGGCGCCCGATGAGCCTGCCCCGATTGCTCGAGATGCATGCGCGTGGCGAAAAGATCGCCATGCTCACCGCTTACGACGCCACTTTTGCAGCGGTGGCCGATGCGGCCGGCATCGAAGTGATCCTGGTCGGCGACTCTCTCGGGATGGTCTGTCAGGGCCTGTCCAGCACCGTGGGCGTGAGCCTGGAAACCATGTGCTACCACGTGGAAAGTGTGGCGCGTGGGGTGCGCCGCGTGCAGGGTACGGTGTGGCTGGTGGGCGATCTGCCCTTTGGCAGCTATCAGGAATCGCGTGAACAGGCGTTGCGTAGCGCTGCAGCACTCATGCAGGCGGGCGCACACATGGTCAAACTCGAGGGCGGCGGCTGGACAGCCGATATCGTGCGCTTTCTGGTGGAACGAGGCATTCCGGTGTGTGCGCACCTGGGGCTGACGCCGCAAACGGTGCACGCCCTGGGGGGCTATCGGGTGCAGGGCAAAACCGAGGAGGCCGCCGCTGAGCTCACGCGCCATGCGCTGGAATTGCAGGATGCAGGCGCGACCATGCTGGTGCTGGAGATGGTCCCCGCTGCACTCTCGGCACGCCTGACCCAGCAATTGCCCCGATGCCCCACGATCGGCATCGGCTCCGGTGTTGGGACGGCAGGCCAGGTGCTGGTCATGCACGACATGCTGGGGATCAACCTCGGCAAGAACCCCAAGTTTGTACGCAACTTCATGGACGGCGCAGGCGGTGTACGCGAGGCCATCGGGACTTATGTGAAAGCAGTCAAGGACGGCAGCTTTCCGGTTGATGCGCAGCACGCCTGGTAAAGACCTGCCATGTACATCGCCCACACCATCGCCGAGCTGCGCGATCACCTCGCTGCCTACCGACGCCCTGCTTTCGTGCCCACCATGGGCAACCTGCACGACGGCCATATTGCGCTGCTGACCCGTGCCCGCACCCTCGGTGATGTATCGGTGGTGAGCATCTTCGTGAACCGGCTGCAATTTGCCCCGCACGAAGACTTCGACAGTTATCCGCGCACCTGGCAAGCCGATTGCAGCAGGCTGCGCGACGCTGGCTGCGATGTGCTCTTCGCGCCTAACGAACGCGAACTCTATCCCGAACCACAAACCTTCACGGTGCGCCCACCTGCGGAGCTGGCCGATATCCTCGAAGGCCATTTCCGACCTGGTTTCTTCACTGGCGTGTGCACTGTCGTCATGAAACTGTTTACCTGCGTACAGCCGCGGGTCGCGGTATTTGGCAAGAAGGATTACCAGCAACTGATGATCATTCGACGCATGGTCGATCAGTTCGCCATGCCGATCGAAATCGTTGCGGGCGAAACCGAGCGTGCCACCGACGGCCTGGCGCTGTCATCGCGCAATGGTTACCTCAGCGCCGTCGAGCGCGCTGAAGCCGTACATCTGTCGCAGGCGCTGCAGCGCATCGCACAGGCGGTGCGGGCCGGGCACCCTGACTTGGCTGCAGTCGAGGCCGAGCAGATGCAAGCGCTGACTGCACGCGGCTGGACGCCCGATTACCTGACCGCACGCCGACAGCACGATCTGCAGCCACTGCAATCGGGCGACGCTGCCGTTATCCTGGGTGCAGCGCGCCTGGGCAACACCCGGCTGATCGACAATCTCGAAGTCTGATCTCATTACCTTGTTCTATGACCGACGAATTGTTCCGAGAAGATGCCGATCTGCTTGAGTGCACTGCCACAGTCCTTGCGGTAGACGAGGCGGGCATCGTGCTTGACCGCACCGTGTTCTATCCGCTGGGCGGCGGGCAGGCCGGCGATGCCGGCACACTGACGCTGCCCGACGGCAGCACGGTCGCCATCGTTGACACGCGAAAGCACAAAGAGCGACCAGGTGCGATCGCACATGTCGCTGCAGCGGGCACCGAGCTGTCCATGCTCGTGGCCGGCACTCAGGTGACGGCGCGCATTGATGCCGTGCGTCGCCAGGCCCATCGGCGCTTTCACACCACCACGCATCTGTTGTGTGCCCTGGTACCGCACCCGGTCGACGGTTGCTCCATCACCGCCGAGTACGCGCGCCTGGACTTTCACATGACTGAGCCACTGGACAAGGATGCGCTCACGGAAGGACTGAACCGGCTGATTGCCGAGGCTCATCCGGTACGACACCGCTGGATCACTGAGGAAGAGCTCGACGCCAACCCGGGACTGGTTCGTAGCATGAGCGTTCAGCCGCCTCGCGGTCTGGGCCGTATCCGCGTGCTGGAAGTCGAGGGCGTCGATCTGCAGCCCTGTGGCGGAACGCATGTCGCCAATACCGCGGACATCGGTCGGATGGTGGTCACCAAGATCGAGAAGAAATCAGCGCGCACACGCCGGGTGGTGCTGGGGTTTGCCTGAACTGACGATGCGCTGAAACGCCTCAGTTGGCCTCAGGCCGCGGGGCCTGCGGCAGCTCATCGGTCGGGCGAATCTGCAAGGGCTTACCCGCCACGCGCGCACTGACCAGATGTTTCAGGCGCTTGTTGGGCAGATCCCCAGGCAACTCCACCAAACTGAAGATATCGAACATCTGCAGGCGCCCGATGAAGCGAGGCTCGATGCGGCATTCTCGCGCAAGCGCATCACGCAGGTTGGCGGCCTTGATCCCGCTCGTGTGCCCCACTTCGATCCGATACGCCTTGAAGGCCACGGACGATTCAGGTTGCACTGCGCTGGGCGTCGCCTGCTCGACGTCATCGTCAGTCCCCTGCGCAGCCTGCGATCGATGCGGCGCGTCGGCCACATCCAACGTCCCTCGGGAAGGGTCTGTCGGGGATTGATCAGCACTCACTGATCCATCCGGGCGTGCAGAGACCACTTGTTTGCCGCCACTGCGCTGCTCCAGGATCAGCGGCACGCCCTCCTGCGCTAGGCTGAGAATGGCCGCCGCCATATCGGTACCACTTGCGCCGTGTTCGCGCGCATAGGCCTGCACGATCGGCAGGAACATCGCATGCTCGCCGTCTTCGATCACCTGTGACAGTGCCGCCTTGAAGCGGGCAATACGCGCCGCATTGAGCACGGCACTGGACGCCATCTTCATGGGTTCAATGGTTTGCCCGACGGCGCGCTCCAGTGCGACTACTTTGTCGCGCTCATGGGCCGTGATGAACAGGATCGCATCGCCCGAGCGGCCAGCACGGCCCGTGCGACCGATGCGATGCGTGTAACTCTCGGGCCCGGTCGGCATATCAAAATTGAGCACGTGACTGACCCGGTCCACATCCAGGCCACGTGCTGCCACATCAGTGGCCACCAGAACATCCACCTCGCCGCGCTTGAATTGCGCAACGGTCTGCTCGCGCTCGCTTTGCTGCAGATCGCTGCTGAGCGCTGCCGCATCCAGACCGCGTTCCTGGAGCTGCTCGACCAAGGCTTGCGTGGCCTCACGGGTCTTCACGAACACGATCATGGCATCGACCGCTTCGGTTTCCACGATGCGTACTAGCGCATCCACCTTGCTCATGCCGCTGACTTGCCAATAACGCTGTCGGACCGTATCGGCGGCGCGGGCCTGACCCGAGACGCTCACCTGTGCCGGGTCGCGCAGATGAGCCTGCGCCAGTTGCCCCACCTCAGGAGGCAGGGTGGCCGAAAACATCGCGGTCTGGCGGTCTCGTGGCGTATCGCGCAGGATGCGCTGCACGTCCTCGATGAAACCCATACGCAGCATTTCATCGGCTTCGTCGAGCACCACAGTCTTGAGGCTACGCAGCTTCAGCGTGCCACGATCCAGGTGATCGATGATCCGGCCCGGCGTGCCGACGACGACCTGCGCGCCCCGCTCGAGTGCCGCAAGTTGCGGCGCATAGCTCTGGCCGCCATACAGGGCCAGCACCTCGCACCCCTCAAGGTGCGTGGCATAGGTGCGAAAAGCGTCGGTGACCTGCAGGGCCAGTTCTCGCGTGGGCACAAGCACCAGGGCCTGCGGTGTGCGCACGTTCAGTTGCAGCCGGGACAGAATCGGCAGTGCAAAGGCGGCCGTCTTGCCGGTGCCGGTTTGCGCCTGCCCCAACAGATCACGGCCCGCCAGCATCAATGGAATGGTCGCGATCTGAATGGGTGATGCCTGCGCATACCCGACGTCTTTCAAGGCCTGCAAGAGGGGCGGTGTCAGCCCCAACGCTGCAAAGGCAGGCTCAGTGGGCAGAGCAGGTGATGGGGGGCGTGCACTCACAGCGGCAACGGGGTCGGAAGAGGACTCGCACCGTAGCATGCCGCGCGCAACATGCCGTCGCATGAGAGCGCACCGGGCTCAAGGGCCATCCACTCGGAGCCCAGAGAGGACTGCACAGTCAGTGGTGCGCCATCATTGGGATGCGCCAAGGTGATCGAGCTTGCATGCAACCACAATCGCGCCGTCCCGAGCCAGGCTGCCACGGCGCGGTTGTGTGCACCCTTGCCATGCGTACTGTCGCCGATCAACGGATGACCAATGTGCTTGAAATGACGGCGTATCTGATGGCGTCGCCCGGTCTCGGGATGGATATCGACGAGCGCGTAACGCGAACTTGGATGTCGCGCATCCACTGCAAACGGCCATTCGAGTCGGGTGCGCATCGTCCAGCGGGTGCGTGCAGGTCGCATCGGTTGACCCGCAGATGGGCGCTCCGGGTCGCGCGCCAAGGGATGGTCGATCCGCCCTTCAGCGTAGGGCCAGCCGCGCACCAACGCCACATAGTGTTTGGCCACCTCGCCTGACTCGAACGCGCCGCCCAGCAGGCGGGCTGCTTCGGCATCACGCGCCAGCACCAGCGCCCCCGAGGTGCCTTTATCGAGCCGATGCACAGGGTGAAACCGCACCCCGGTTTCGCGCAGCAAACGCGCATGGACCGTGTCCGACTCATGCGCATCCAGCGCACTGCGATGCACCAGCAGCCCGGCAGGCTTATCGATGATCAGCAGGCGATCGTCTTCGTACAAGTGGCGCAGCGGCGCTGCCTCAGCGTTCAACAACAGACCACCCCGACCTCATCGGCCCTGCGTCAGGCCGGTAACACCTGCACCGACGCGCCCGCCAGTGCGCGCCTGAGTGCCTGCACGAACGGTACGGCCGTGGGCTTGTCGCCGTGAATGCACACCGTGTCGGCCTGCACTTTGACAACCGTGCCATCGACCGCCACGAGTGAACCCTCGCCGACCATGCGCAGGACCTGTACCACCGACTCGCCCTCGTCGGTAATGAGCGCATCGGGTCGTTGGCGTGGGGCGAGAGTGCCGTCGGGCATATAGCGCCGGTCGGCAAACACCTCACAGCGCACAACAAGACCCGCCTCGCGGGCCAGCGTCTCCATGATGCTGCCGGCCAGCACATAGATCTGGACCTCGTCGCCCAACGCTTTGACCGCGCGCACCAGTCCGCGCGACAGCGCTGCGTCCTTGACTGCCATGTTGTAGAGCGCGCCATGCGCTTTCAGGTGATGCAACCGGCCCCCTGCAGCATCTGCGAAGGCTCTCACAGCGCCGGCCTGATACAGCGTCATCTGATAGACCTCGTCTTCAGTGACCTGCATGGTGCGCCGACCGAACCCCTGCAGATCAGGCAGGCTCGGATGCGCGCCAATGGCTACGCCATGCTGCAGAGCCAAGCTCACCGTGGCGGCAATTGTGGCCGGGTCACCGGCATGAAACCCGCAGGCGATGTTGGCCGATGTGATCCACGGCATCAGGGCCTCATCGCTGCCCATGTGCCAGGCGCCATAGCTTTCGCCCATGTCGGCATTCAAATCAACGCGTTGCTCATGCATGGTGTACACCCTCATGTGATCGGATAGCGGCAGGCCTGCTCAATGCCAATCAGGCGCTTGCGCAGCATGCGTGCCTGTTGCTGAGCGAGTGCATCGGCCTCATCCAGGCCGATCAACCGAAATCGGATCAGGCAGCCGGCGCCGGCCTGCGCCAGCAGGCCTTCGACTGCACTGGCCACCTCCAGCACACGCGGATAGCCTCCGGTCGTCTGATGTTCGGCCAGCAGAATGACCGGCTCACCGCCAGGCGGCAACTGTACCGTGCCGAAACACACGGGCTCGCTGGCCAGTTGCGGCAGGCCGCTCGTCTCGATGGGTTCGCCCTGCAGACGCAGGCCCTGTCGGTTGCTTTGTGCGCTCACTTTCCACGCCTGGCTCAAGAGCCGCTCACGCGCACCCTCGGACAGGTCCTGCAGGTGTCGGCCGGCCAAGACCGGCAGATCGATGACCGGCCAGGTGCGGGGCAGATCACCGGCCACCTGCCAGCGGGGCCCTTGGCCAACGACTGCTTCCTCGAGGGACCCGAGCACGCACTGAGCGCGCACATGCGCCAGCGCCTCGGCGTCTTCGGCTAGTGCAAGCTGCTGACCCGCCACGATGCGTTGAGGTCCAATCCCGGCGGCCAGATGGGCACTGCGGCTGCCCATCACCTGCGGCATGTTCAGGCCACCCGCCACGGCCAACCAGCTGCGCCAACCAGACTGTGGGGCCTGCCAGCGCAACACGCTGCCTGCCCGCACGAACACCGGGCGCTGCGTCTTCATCGGGATGAAACGGGAGCCACTCTGTCCATCGGACGCTGACACCCCATGGTCGGCGCCCACGCTGGCCATCCAGGTATCGCAGTGAACACACACAGTCGGTCCCGGCCCGGTGATTTCCAGGCCAGCCGCCGAGGCTGGGTTGCCGACCAACGCATTGGCGAGCGTGAAAGCCCCTCGATCCATTGCACCCCCCCGGGACAGGGCGATCGCGGCCTGGCCAGGGCGCCCCAGATCCTGGACGCTGTCGAGCAGGCCCGCCTTGCGGACTTCCAGCACCAGTCTGCGCATGGGCCGCGTCATCGCTGCGCCCACAAGCGATCGAACATCGCCTGATCGATGGGCTCGAAGCGGATGGTGTCGCCCTCAGCCATCAGCGCGGGCGTCGCACGGGCAGGATCGAAGAGGCGCAATGGACATCGCCCGATGAGATGCCAGCCACCGGCCGTGGGATTGGGATACACCGCAGTCTGCAGGCCTGCGATCGCGATACCGCCCTCGGGCACGCGGGGACGGGGGATGGCGCGGCGGTCAAGCTTCAGTCGGGCATCCAACCCACCCAGGTAAGCAAACCCCGGCATGAATCCAACGACCTCGGCCGTGAAGACACAATGGCTGTGCAGGCTCACCACCTGCGCAACAGACAGTCCGGTGGCCCGTGCGACCTCCTCCAGATCGGGGGCCATCGACAGCTCGTAGCACGCCGGCAAGATCACCTCCTTGCCCGAAGGAGCCAGCCAGTCCAAGGCTTGAGGCGCCACCTCACGCAACCACTCAAGCGCTGCCCCTCGCTGCGAAGCACGCGTGACGCAGGCGGTGTCGTTGTTGAGACGTACGGCCAAGGTGCGCACGCCGGCCACCGCCTCGGCACAAAAAGGTGGAGGCGCTGCGCGCAGATGTGCCGCCAGGGCACGAGCGGCCACGTTGGCCTGCGGATGGGGTGACCAATCGACCATCACCCAGTCGTCACCGCACGGCTCAACCTGAACCTGCACGGTGGCTTTGCGCGATGGAGTACGGGGGCGAGTGTTCATACGTGTGCCTGCGTCAGGCTAAGCGGCGCGGTCAGGGGATGCACTGAAGAGAGCCCACCGGAGCACAGGGCGTGCGGTAGGGTGCTGCGATACCGCGCAGTATCGCGCAGGCTTGTACGCCCGGCCCGCCGAACCGTGGCCGGGATGCAATTTCGCAATCCAACCAGACATCGGGCTCGTACACACGTGCCGGCCTACACTCAACGATCGCCATGACCTGCCCATGGCCTCACACCCGACTCTGCGGACACCCCATCATGACCGATACCGCCCTGCACTCCACCACGGCCGAAGGACTCGGATTCGACCCCGCTGCGCTGCGCCGCCGCTACGACGAGGAGCGCGACCGTCGGGTGCGCGACGACGGCAATGATCAGTACGTCGAAGTGAAGGGTCGCTTCGACCATCTCCTGGATGATCCCTACGCCGAGCCGAACTTCACACGCGACCCGATCGTGCGAGACATGGATGTGCTGGTGGTGGGCGGCGGATTTGGCGGTCTGCTTGCGGCAGCGCGGCTGCGTGCCGCCGGCTATGAAGACCTGTGCATCATCGAGAAAGCAGCGGACTTCGGTGGCACCTGGTACTGGAACCGCTATCCCGGCGCGGCCTGCGACACCGAGAGCTACATCTATCTGCCCCTGCTGGAAGAGACCGGCTACATGCCTGTATCCAAGTACGCGCGTGCACCTGAAATTCTGGAGCATTCGCGGCGAATCGGTCGTCATTTCGATCTGTACCGGTCTGCGATCTTTCAGACGGTCATCACCGACATGCGCTGGCTGGATGACGTGTCACGCTGGCAAGTCAGCACCAACCGCCAGGATGTGCTGCGCGCGCGTTTCGTGGTTCTGGCGGGCGGTCCTCTGAACCTGCCCAAGCTGCCCGGCATTCCCGGCGTGGACAGCTTCAAGGGGCATCACTTTCATACCAGCCGCTGGGACTATGCCTACACCGGCGGCTCGTCGATGGGGGGCCTCTCCGGGCTCGCAGACAAGCGCGTGGGCATCATTGGGACCGGTGCTACCGCTGTGCAATGTGTGCCGCATCTGGGTGCCGGGGCCAAGGAGCTCTACGTGTTTCAGCGCACGCCTTCATCGGTCGACGTGCGCAACGACCGTCCTACCGACCCCGAGTGGGTCAAGGGTTTGAAGCCAGGCTGGCAGCGCGAGCGCATGGACAATTTCACCGCAGTCATTTCAGGTGGAAAGTTCGATGTGGACCTGGTCGATGACGGATGGACCGACCTGATCGGCAACATCCTGCTGGCCGCGCGCAAAAAGTCTGCTGCGGGCGAAACCGTCGCCAACACTGAAGAGCTGATTCAGCTGGCCGACTACGCCAAGATGGAGCGGGTGCGTGCCCGTGTCGATGCGGTCGTGAAGGATCAGGCCACCGCCGATGCGCTCAAGCCCTGGTACAACCAGTTCTGCAAGCGCCCCTGCTTCCACGATCAGTACCTCGACACATTCAACCGACCCACTGTGCATCTGGTCGATACGCAGGGCCAGGGCGTGGAGCGCATCACCGAGCGCGGCGTGGTGGTGGCGGGCCGTGAATACGAGCTGGATTGCCTGATTTTCGGCACCGGTTTCGAGGTAGGTACCGATTTCACCCGACGACTCGGCTTTGAGGTCACGGGTCGCCAGGGCATGACACTCACCGAGAAGTGGAAGGGTGGCGCACAGACTTTCCATGGCCTGTTCACGCGGCAGTTCCCGAACATGTTCGTCATGACCACGCAGCAGTCCGGTCAGAGCGCCAACTTTCAGCACATGCTCGATGAGCAGTCGCATCACATCGCCTATGTCCTGAAGACGGCGAAGGAGCGCGGCGTGCGAACCGTCGAAGCCAGCGAACAGGCTGAAGCCGATTGGGTGCAGACCATCGTCACCCTGTCGCGGGCGCGCCAGCCGTTCCTGAACCAGTGCACGCCCGGCTACTACAACAACGAAGGCAAACCCAACGAGCGGACCGCACGTAATTCACAGTTCTGGCGTGGCCCGATGGTGTTCATCCGCATGTGGAATGCGTGGCGCAAAGACGGCACCCTCGCTGGCCTGGAGCTAACACAGGGTTGAACGGCCTGCCCGGCCGGGCTGCAGGGATAATGGCGGATTGCGTGCCGATCGGCACCGCCCGGTCCGCCCACCATGCAGCCTGCAGCGCTTCGCGTGCTCGCGCTCATCCCTCCGATGACGCAGCTGAACACGCCCTACCCGTCCACTGCCTACCTCACAGGGTTCCTGCGCGCGCGCGGATTTGCAGCCGATCAGGCCGACCTGGCACTTGAGCTCGTTCTGTCTCTGCTGAGCCCCGATGGCCTGAAGGCTGTCGTGCAGCAGATCGAATCCCTGGCACCGGAAGCGGTGAGCGCGCGCGTGGGCCAGTTCATGGCGCAACACGGTCGCTACCTGAGCACCATCGGTCCGGTCATCGCCTTTCTGCAAGGCCGCGACCCGACGCTCGCCCACCGCATCGTCACCCGTCGTTACCTGCCGGAAGGCAGCCGCTTTGCCTCTCTGGATGTGTATGTCAGCGAAGCAGGCGAAGACCCCCTGGGCTGGGCATTCGGCGCCTTGGGCATTCAGGAGCGGGCCAAGCATCTGGCGACGCTGTATCTCAACGACCTGGCCGATGTGTTGCGCGAGGCGATCGACCCGCGCTTTGAATTTGTGCGCTACGCCGAGTCGCTGGCGGCAAGCCAACCCACGTTCGATCCGCTGGACCAGGCTTTGTCCGCCCCGACGAATCTGGTGGACGAGCGGCTGCAGACACTCACCCTCGAGACGATCGCACGGCACGCGCCCACGGTTGTACTGATCTCAGTACCCTTTCCCGGCACGGTCTATGCGGCGTTCAGGATCGCGCAAACCATCAAGGCACACCACCCGCAGATCGTCACCGTTCTGGGCGGCGGGTTCGTCAATACCGAACTGCGTCAGTTAAGCGAACCGCGCGTATTCGACTACTTCGACTTCGTCACGCTGGATGCGGGCGAGCGTCCGCTGCTCGCCTTGCTGGAGCACGTACAAGGCAAGCGCTCGCGCCAGCGGCTGGTGCGCACCTATCTGCGCGACCCGCTCAGCGGCTTAGTGCAGTACATGCACCTGCCCGAACCGGACATTGCCTTCACGGATGTGGGCACACCGACCTGGGACGGTTTGCCGCTCGATCGGTACTTGTCGTTGCTGGACATGCTCAACCCGATGAACCGTCTGTGGAGCGATGGGCGCTGGAACAAGCTGACTGTGGCGCAAGGGTGCTACTGGAAGCAATGCAGCTTTTGCGACGTGAGTCTGGATTACATCTCGCGCTATGAAGGGGCATCGGCTGCGTTGCTGGCCGACCGGATCGAGGCGATCGTGGCTGAAACCGGGCAGACTGGCTTTCATTTCGTGGATGAAGCCGCGCCGCCCAAAGCCCTCAAGGCCCTCGCTCAAGAACTGATCGCCCGCCAAACCGGCATCGCCTGGTGGGGCAATAT
>CANHUQ010000078.1 GCA_947463885.1 Burkholderiales bacterium | reverse complement strand
TGACCATCCTGCGCTCCTTGGTGTGGATAGGCGGGGAAAATTCAATTGCCACACGCGTGGATTACTAGAGTGCCACGGACAACGGTGGCCATCGCATATACGGTCACGTGTCGCACAGGCCCGCTTCATCGGGCTTTTTGATTTATGGCTTTACGGGAGCATCCGCACCTACAGTGTCCGCATGCCAGCGATCCAGAGCACGCAGGCGACACAAACGCCAGGAGCTTGTCGCCCTGGCGGTGCGCAATGGGTATTCAGTTTCGACGTCCATGCACGCAAGGTCGCAGGACGGGGCGGCCGGCTTCTTTTGCACTAGCGGCCTACGTCGTTCGGTATAGGGCTGATGCCCAGCAACTGAACACCCACTCGCTTACCGTACATAAATGCACGGTTTTCAAAGAGTGGGTAAATGAGTGGGTAGGGAGGCTGACTATTGCAGACCCCCAGCATTCATGCGGGCCTTGAGCCATTCCTGGCGGAGACGGAGGGATTCGAACCCTCGATGCGCTTTTGGCACATACTCCCTTAGCAGGGGAGCACCTTCGGCCTCTCGGTCACGTCTCCTAAGCTTCGAATTCTAGCACGGGGGGTTTCGACGTCCGCCTTGGGGGTCAGCCAATACTCCCGCTGTACAGGCCGCCGGTCGTCTCAGATGACCTTTAGTTCCGCAGCCCATCCCATTGCGCGTCGGCTCGGCCCGACGCAGCACTCATCGCCCCGTATAGGGCTTGGGTGCGCGTTTCTCGGTAAACGCCCGGGCGCTTTCTCGAAAGTCGTCTGTCAGGTGCAGTTTGAGCGGGTCAGTCAGCAGCGAAGCGCGCCGCTCGGCCTCCTCGATTTCGGCCCGGCGAGCACGCACTGCAGCCCGTACACTCAATGGCGGATTGGCTGCAATGGTGCGCGCCAGGGCCATGGCGTGCTCCATGCGCGCACCGGCCGGGACCAAGTGCTCAACCACCCCGGCACGGTGCGCCTCTTCGGCCGTAAACCAGCGCCCGGTCATGGTGACGCTCCAGGCAAAGCTGGGCACACCACGTGCGCGCAGCAGATAGCCATAGCGCACCGGTGACAGGCCGCGCGGCGTCTCGGTCACCTGGAAGCGCGTGCCCTCCTCCACCACCAGTTGATCGGTACTCAGTGCCACGCCCAGGCCCATGCCGATGGCATAGCCGTGGATGGCGCCAATCACCGGCTTCCAGTTGGTGGCATGCGTGAACAGATCGGCTCCACGTGCGCCATGCCCTTCCGGGCCGCCCAGCGCCTGGAGTTCCTCGCGCGTGCGCAACTGACGCTGCTGCACATCGGCACCACTGGAAAACGCGCGCCCTGCGCCCGACAGCACGGCGACCAACGCATCGTCATCGGTATCAAATCGACGCAGCGCGGCCATGAGCGCCAGAACTAACTCATCGCTGAAGGCATTAAGCCTGTCGGGGCGATTCAGTGTGAGTTGAACGATCGAGCCTTCACGCTGATACAGCACCAGCTCGTTGGCGGCAGGGATGGCGGTCATGATGGTCTCCTTGGCGACCGCGCACAGTGTGCGGTCGCCATTCGCGCCAGGCAGTATGGGCCTCGCGCAAAGCTTCAGTGAGTGAGAGCGCCATGAATCGGCACACATCGGCTCATGACTGCCCGATGGGACTGCCCGATGGGACCGCCTAGAGTCTTAGGCGGCCTGCTCCAGATCGAAGGCCTTGTGCAGCGCACGCACCGCCAGCTCGAGATACTTGTCTTCGATGACCACGGAAATCTTGATTTCGCTCGTGGAGATCATCTGGATGTTGATGCCCTCCTGCGAGAGCGTCTGAAACATCTTGCTCGCGATGCCCACGTGCGAACGCATGCCGATGCCCACCACCGAGACTTTGGCGATCTTGGGGTCGCCCACGATGCTTCCGGCGTTGACCGCAGGCTTGACCGTGTTGTTAAGCACATCGAGCGCCTTCTGGTACTCGCCGCGAGCCACCGTGAATGAGAAGTCGGTCATGCCGTTAGTGCTCTGATTCTGAATGATCATGTCGACATCGACATTGGCTGCAGCCACCGGCCCCAGGATCTGATAGGCCACACCGGGCCGATCGGGCACATGGGTGAGCGTGATCTTTGCTTCGTCGCGGGCAAAGGCGATGCCCGAAATGACTGCCTGTTCCATCGTTGCATCTTCCTCGAAGGTGATCAGCGTGCCGGACGCCATCTCGGTGGCCAGATCCATGTCGGGCGGCGTGAGGCTGGAGAGCACGCGCGTTTTGACCTTGTATTTGCCTGCAAATTCCACCGAACGAATCTGCAGCACCTTGGAGCCCAGGCTCGCCATCTCGAGCATCTCCTCGAAGGTGATGCGCGGCAGCCTTCGGGCCTCGGGCACGATGCGCGGGTCGGTGGTGTAGACGCCGTCCACGTCGGTGTAGATCAGGCACTCTTCTGCGCCCATCGCCGCGGCCACGGCCACGGCAGAGGTATCGGAGCCGCCCCGGCCCAGCGTCGTGAGATGCCCGTTGGGGTCGACCCCCTGAAAACCGGTGACGATCACCACGCGCCCGGCATCCAGGTCGGCGCGCACGCGGGCATCGTCGATCGACTGGATACGCGCCTTGGTGAAGGCACTGTCGGTGCGCACCGGCACTTGCCAGCCTGCATAACTGATCGCGTCTACCCCGATGGCTTTGAGCGCCATGGCAAGCAGCCCCACCGAGACCTGCTCACCGGTGGAAGCGATCATGTCGAGCTCACGCGGGTCAGGCGGCGACTGCAGTTCAGTTGCCAGGCCGATGAGACGATTGGTTTCACCCGACATGGCCGAAGGCACGACCACCATGCGGTGCCCGGCCTTGTGCCACTTGGCCACGCGCTGGGCCACGTTGCGGATGCGTTCGACAGACCCCATGGAGGTACCGCCGTATTTGTGAACGATGAGAGCCATCGGTGCGCGCCGCCCATGCAAGGCAGCTTTCCTGCTGAGAAAACCGACGATTTTACTCGATCGCGGCACCAGGTTTGAGGACGGGCCGCATCGCACAGGGATCAAACGCGCGCGGATCAAACCATGCAAGCTCCGGATCGGCCTGTGCGCCCTCTGGCGCCCAGTGCAGACGGATGCCAGGCGACGACCATGGCCAGTCGCTGCTGCAATCCATTCCAAACGGTGCCGCCATGAGTACCCTGCCCTGCACGCACAACACGGGCAGCGCCGGACGCACCCAAGGGGGAATGCCCGCTTCCTGCCATAGGTTGCGCAGGGTGCGCGAATGAGCCGATGGACGCGTGCGCAGGCGATCGGACCCGATGCCCGAGCGCAGGTACACGGTCTGCGCCCGCAACCATTCGGGTGAGAGCCCCTGTGGCGCCTGCTGGCAATACAGCCGGCCTGCGCCTGGCAAATCGATGTGCGGTGCGCCCTGCCAGCGGTCCAAACAATTGGGCGGCACAAGCCGTCGCGGTGCAGCGCCCAAAGGCAGGTCTTGCGCAACAACACAGTCGCGATAACGGCGCAGCAGATGGCCGTCGTGCCTGAGCTCGGCCTGGGCACCGTCGGCATCGATCAGCTGCGCGCGCATCTGCTTAAGCCGGGCGACCGTGGGCATCCCGCATTGATTCTCACGCAGCCAGGCGCGCAGCAGCATCGCTATACGCGCATCCGGCAGGCTCTGCACACGGCGCCGGTCAAAGGCATACAGGTGATGGGGCGCACAACGCGCCTGCGTGAGGTCAGCGCGGGCCTGCGCGTGGACCACCTCTCGCGCCTGTCGCAACTGATCCAGCACCTCGGGCAGGTGTTCGCTCAACTCGGGCAGGGTCTGCGAGAGCGCAGGCAAGACCTGGTGACGCAGGGCATTGCGACGCAGACGCACATCGGCGTTGCTCGGGTCTTCGATCCACTGTAGCCCGGTCTGCTGTGCCTCATGGCGCAGCACGCCGCGGGGCAGATCGAGCAGCGGGCGCAGCAGCAGCACCTGCTCGCGCACATCACGCGGCGCCATGCCGCACAGACCATCCAGCCCGCTGCCACGGGCCAGCGCCAGCAGCAGCGTCTCGAGTTGATCATCTGCATGGTGCGCTGTCAGCAGGGCCTGCGCTTGCGCATCCCGACATGCGGCGTAGAGCAGCCGGTAGCGTTGTTCGCGCGCCCAGCCTTCGACGTTTGCACCCCGAGGCACGGGGCCCGGTGCACGCAAGCAGTTCAAGCGCACCGCGAGCCGGGCGGCCTGATCTGCACACTGGGCGGCCCAGCTGCCAGCAGCCGGTTGCAGCCCATGGTTTACATGCAGCGCAACAACCGATGCTGCGCCCACCTGCCGGACCGCGGCATGCAAGAGAACGGAAGAGTCAAGGCCACCGCTGAACGCGATGGCCACAGGCCGCGCCGGACTGAGCAACAGCCCGCTGAGCGCAGCCCTCAGCGCATCATCAACCGAGTTCCTTGACCTTGCCATAGGCCAGGATCCGCTGCTGACGCTGTCGCACCAGTTCGGCTGGCTTGATGTTCTGGAACTGGCGCAGCGCCTCGCCCAGCGCGCGCTTGAGCATCAGGGCCATTTGTGCGGGATCGCGGTGCGCCCCGCCGAGCGGCTCGTTGACGATGCGGTCAATCAGACCCAGCGCCTTGAGACGATGCGCCGTGATGCCCATGATCTCGGCCGCCTCAGGCGCTTTTTCAGCACTCTTCCACAAAATAGCGGCACAGCCTTCGGGCGATATGACCGAATACACCGCGTGCTGCAGCATCAGCACGCAATCGGCCACTGCAATGGCCAGCGCACCGCCCGAGCCACCTTCACCGATCACCGTGGTGATGATCGGTACCTTCAACTCGGCCATGGCAAACAGGTTGTGACCAATGGCCTCGGACTGCCCGCGCTCCTCGGCACCAATGCCAGGAAACGCGCCAGGCGTATCCACAAAGGTCAGCACCGGCAGCCCGAATTTTTCGGCGGTGCGCATCAGGCGCAGCGCCTTGCGGTAGCCCTCGGGGCGCGGCATGCCGAAATTGCGCAGCACCTTTTCCTTGGTGTCGTGCCCTTTCTGGTGGCCGATGATCATGACTGGCTGCCCGTTGAATCGAGCCAGCCCACCCACGATCGATGGGTCGTCCGCAAAGCTGCGGTCGCCGTGCATCTCGTGGAAATCGGTGAAGATCGAAGCGATGTAGTCGAGCGTATAGGGGCGCTGCGGATGCCGAGCCACCTGAGCCACCTGCCAGGGCGTGAGCCGTGTGTAGGTGTCCTTGACCAGCGCATCGGCTTTTTTCTGCAGGCGGGAGATTTCATCGGCGATGTCGACTGCCGAGTCGTCCTGCACGAAGCGCAGCTCTTCGATCTTGGCCTCGAGTTCGGCGATGGGTTGCTCGAAATCCAGAAAGCTTGTCTTCATGTTGAGCTCAATACTCCACGGGTAGCGGATCGAGACTGCGCCACAGATACCAGGTGGCCACCGTGCGCCACGGCTGCCAGCGCTGACCATGGCCGGCCGCTTCAGCGCGGCTGATGGGCTGACCGCCGTTGTACTGCATGGCGATCGCCTTGAGAAGCCCCAGATCGTCCAGAGGAAAGACGTCGGGGCGCAGCAGGTTGAACATCAGGAACATTTCGGCTGTCCAACGGCCAATGCCCCGTACCTGGACCAACTCCGCAATGATGGCTTCGTCGTCCAGCTGCGGCCAATGGGCCGGGTCGACCGTACCACTCACGAAATGGCGGGCGAGGTCGCGCACATACTCGGCCTTACGCGACGACAGCCCGGCACCCGTGAGCGTGGTCAGGCGCATGCGCGACACCCGTTCAGGGGCGACCGTGCCAGCCGCCTTTTCGAAACGCAGCCAGACCGCCTGAGCAGCCTTCACTGAAATTTGCTGCCCAACGATGGAGCGCGCGAGCGTATTGAATGGATCGCCGCGCGAACTCAGTTGACCCACGCCTTGCCAGGTGCGCACCAGGGCTGCCATGGCCGGATCGGCTTGAGCGAGCGCCGCGCTGGCCTGCTGCCAGTACTCGGGTTTAAGGGCCGATGCGAGCGCGGTCACGCTCAGGCCCGACGCCAGCGGGTGCCAGTGGCGCTGTCTTCGAGCACAATGCCGGCCGCCTGCAACTCGCCGCGCAGGCGATCGGCCTCGGCGAACTGCTTGGCGCGTTTAGCGTCGGTGCGACGGACAACCATCGCATCGATGTCGGCATCGCTCAGGCCTGCAACCGCGGGAGCCGCGCGCAGGCCACTGCGCACCACCGAAGCACTGTCGCGCCCGAGCAGCCCCAAGACGCCCGCCAGAGCGCGCAATTGGCGCTCGACCGCGGCATCACGGGTGCGATTCAATTCGCCCGCCAGCTCGAAGAGCACCGACACCGCCACAGGCGTGTTGAAGTCGTCATTCATGGCGTCCCGGAACCGTTGGGCTTCGGGCGCAGACCAGTCGACCTCGGCAGGCGCATGCACACCAGGCGTGAGCGCCGTGTACAGACGCAGCAGGCTGGCGCGCGCATCTTCGAGGTGCGCATCGGAATAGTTGAGCGGGCTGCGGTAATGGGCTCGCAACACAAAGAGCCGCAGCACCTCGGCATCGAACTGCCCCAGCACCTCGCGGATCGTGAAGAAGTTGCCCAGCGACTTGGACATCTTTTCGTCGTCCACGCGCACGAAGCCGTTGTGCATCCAGTAGCGCACGAAGGTGCCCGGGTGAGCTCCCTCGCTCTGGGCGATCTCGTTTTCGTGGTGGGGAAACTGCAGGTCTGCGCCACCACCGTGAATGTCGAGCGATTCACCCAGCAACGCCGTGGCCATTGCGGAGCATTCAATGTGCCAACCGGGCCGCCCGCTGCCGTAGGTCGAGGGCCAGCGCGCTTCCTGCGGGTCGGCGTCTTTGGACGCTTTCCAGAGCACGAAGTCGAGCGGATCCTGTTTGGCGTCAGTCACCGCCACGCGCTCGCCGGCACGCAATTCGTCCAGGGATTTGCCCGACAGACGACCATAGGGCGCGAATTTGCGTACCGAGAAATTCACGTCGCCATCGGCTGCGCGATAGGCCAGCCCGTTTTGCTCGAGCAGGCCGATCAGGTTGAGCATCTGCGGCACGTATTGCGTGGCGCGGGGCTCGTGATCGGGGCGCAGGACGCCCAGTGCATCCAGGTCCTGGTGCATGGCGGTGATGAAGCGCTCGGTGAGTGCGCCGATCGTCTCGCCGTTTTCAATCGCACGACGGATGATCTTGTCGTCGATATCGGTGATGTTGCGCACGTAGGTCAGCGCGAAACCCGAGGCACGCAGCCAGCGGGCCACCATATCGAACACCAGCATCATGCGGGCGTGCCCGACATGGCAGTGGTCGTAGACCGTGATGCCGCAGACATACATGCGGACCTTGCCCGGCTCAATCGGGGCGAAGTCTTCCTTGCGACGGGTCAGCGAGTTGTGGATGCGGAGCATGGCGAGCGGGGGACGCTGGGCCGGCCTCAGGTGTGGGCCGGGTTGTTAGAATGTGCGGATGCCTTGCGCCCTGGTTTTGGCCCCGCCTGCGAACGCAGATACCTTGAGCAGCACACTGCAAAGTGAACGCTCGAGTATAACAGCGCCGTCTTTGGACTCGACGCGCGGCAACGGTCTGTGGCGCAGCCTGACCGCGATCGTGTGCACGCTGCTCGCGCTCACCGTCCTGCCGGCCTGCTGGATGCCCTCACTGGCCCTCGCCCAGACGACCATGCGGGGCGTGCGACCGGCGCCTGCCATCGGTGCGCCGGAACCCGTTCGCCCCCGGGTCTCAGTGCCCTATGACGGGGCCATCGCCGCCTACCGCAGTGGCCGCACCGACGAGGCCTTCGAGCTCACCGAAGCCGCTCTGAAGGCAGACCCGCGCAACGCAGAGCTGCGCTTTTTGCGCGGCGTGCTGCTGACCGAGCGTGGGCGCACCGATGAGGCCCTGGAGGTGTTTCAGACCATGGCCGATGACTTTCCGGAGCTGCCCGAGCCCTACAACAACATCGCGTACATTCAGGCGAGCCGCGGGCAGTGGGACCAGGCACGCCGTGCACTCGAGCAGTCGATCAACGTGGTGCCCTCGTATGCGTTGGCACACGAAAACCTGGGCGACATTCATCTGCAACTGGCGGCGCAGGCCTATGCGCGTGCGGGGCGGCTCAACCCGCAAAGTACCTCGGCGCGCCGGAAACTCGCCACCTCACTGGATCTCATCGACCGCACGCAAGCTGTGCCGGCCGATTCACCCACTCTCCCCAACCCGCGCCCAGGCGCCCCTTCACAGGTAAAACCGCAATGAACAGAACCCTCCCCTTTCTGAGCGCCCTGCTGATCTCGATGGCCGTGCCCGGTGGCGCTGCTGCGCAAGCCAACCCGCAGGTGCTCATCAAGACCTCCAAGGGCGAGATCGTGCTTGAGCTCTATCCGGCCAAAGCGCCGATCACCGTCGAGAACTTCCTCAAGTATGTTGACGATAAGCACTACGACAACACCATCTTTCATCGCGTGATCGGCAACTTCATGATCCAGGGCGGTGGATTCACCGCCGACATGAAGCAAAAACCCACGCGCGCGGGGATCAAGCTGGAGTCGCAGAACGGCCTGAAAAACGATACCGGCTGGGTGGCGATGGCGCGCACTTCAGTGCCTGATTCGGCCAGTTCGCAGTTCTTCATCAACGTGGTCGATAACGCCATGCTGAACCACCCGCAACCCGACGGTCATGGCTATGCGGTGTTCGGCAAGGTCATCAAAGGCATGGACACGGTTGAGGCCATCAAGAGCGTTCGCACGACGCGCACAGGCATGCACAGCGACGTGCCGGCCGAAGCGGTGGTCATTCAATCCATGTCCCGCGTCGCAGCGAAGTAAGCCGCTTCGTTCGCACGCAGACATTTCTTGAGGCACCCCAGGTGAGCGCTCCTCCTGTGCAACTGCGCATTGCGCGCGAAGCACGGGTGGCGTTCGCCTCGGACCTGCATCTGTCGGCCAGCGACCCGGACACTGCCGAGATGGCGTTAACCGCGCTACACGAACAGGCCAGGGGTTGTGCGCATCTGTTTTTACTCGGCGACCTCTTTGAGATGTGGGTGGGCGATGACGGTGCCGATGCCCTTGCGCAGCGCTTGGCGAGTTTACTGAGCGCCCTGGCTGCGGACGGCACCCGTGTGTGGCTCATGCGCGGCAACCGCGATTTTCTGCTGGATGTGAGGTCGCCCCACCTGAACATGGCGACGTTTTCGTCGCGATGCACCGCCACGCTCCTGGACGACCCTTGCCTGATCGATCTGCATGGGGTGCGTACGCTGCTCGCGCATGGCGATGCCTATTGCACTGACGACACGGTCTATCAGCAGTGGCGAGCCACCTGCCGTCAGCCTGCCTGGCAGCAGGCCATGCTGAGCCGGTCCCTGGCCGAGCGCGAAGCGTTGGGGCGCCAAGCCCGCGAGCATAGCGAAGCCGGCAAGCGTGAACAGTCGGACGCGCTGATGGATGTCAACCTGCCGGCTGTGGAGGCCGCCATGGAGGCCGCACACGCTGCGCTGCTGATTCACGGGCACACGCATCGGCCTGCGCTGCATCGGTGGCAGGATGCAGGCGGAACCGAACGCACGCGGCTGGTTCTGCCTGACTGGGACGCCGGTGCCGGTCGCGGCCATTTGACCCTTTGGCAGGATGGCACGCACCTCCCGCCGGGCTGACCCGAGGGACTGACAGCGGGGCGGTGTCAGTCCACCATGCGGCTGAGACGGGTCGCATCGAGCGGCGCCGGCTCACAGCCCTGCGGACACATGCCTGCCTGCTCCAGGGCTGCGACCAACCGATCAATGCGACGGTCTTGCTCGGCCACATGATCGATCAACTGATGCAGCGCCACCGACAGCGGATCATCTGCACCCTGAGTCACGGCATACGCAGAGAAACCCATCTTGTTGGCCTGCACCTCACGGCGCTGATCGAGGTCGTCGCCGATGATCCGCGCGGGGATGCCGACCGCCGTGGCACCAGGCGGCACGGTCTTGACCACCACCGAATTGGAGCCTACGCGGGCACCAGCCCCGACGGTGAAGCCGCCCAGCACCTTGGCACCGGCACCGATGACCACACCGGCTTCAAGCGTGGGATGACGCTTGGCGCCGCGCGTGAGCGAAGTCCCACCGAGTGTGACACCCTGGTAGATCGTGCAGTCGTCGCCCACCTCGGCGGTTTCACCGATGACCACCCCCATGCCGTGGTCGATGAACACGCGCCGACCGATCGTGGCGCCAGGGTGAATCTCGATGCCCGTGAACATGCGCCCAAGATGCGAAACAAAGCGGGCAGGCGTGGTCAGGCCAGCCTTCCATAAGCGGTGCGCCACACGATGCATGCCGAGTGCATGCACGCCCGGATAACACAGCAGCACCTCCAGCCGGGAACGCGCAGCCGGATCGCGCTCACGCACGACCGAGACATCTTCGTTGAGTCGCTCAAACATGGGCGCTTCCGGCTCGGGGACAGGGGGCAATTTTAGCTCTGATCCTGATCGGATACCGGATCGGGCGGCCGTGCTCGGGGGATCGGCTGCTCCATGCGCTTGCATAGCCCTCGCAGCAGATCGACTTCCTCGGGGCTCAGCCGGGCACGCTGCAGCAGCCTGGCCAGTCGGGGCATGAGCTTTTTGGGATGCGCTGGATCCAGGAACCCGACCGCGATCGAGGCCCGCTCGAGATGCTCCAGCAGTCCCTGCACGGCACGCTGGTCAGCCAGACGCTCGGCGGGTAATGCTGCAGCGAATGACGCAGGCCATGACGTAGATGAGGCCGCCATCAGTGCGTCGGCCGTCGCGGTGGCGGCCGTCGAGCCGACTGCCCCCAGCGCTTCGCGTCGCAGCACATAGGCCACGACTTGCAGCGCCTGGGCCAAATTGAGCGATGAATAGAGCGGGCTGGCCGGAATGCTGAGCATCTGCGCGCAGGCTTGCACCGACTCGATCGACAGGCCCGTGCGTTCCGGCCCAAAGACGAAGGCCACCCGATGCCCCTCATGCGCATGCAACACCTCCAGGGCGGCGCGCGCGGCAGCTTCCGGCGGCTGCGGCACCGGCCCGAACTCACGCGATTCGGCGCTCACCGCCACGGCCATTGCGCAATCGGCCAAGGCATCAGCGAGCTGAGGAAAGATACGGGCCGCCTGCAGGCGATCGGTGGCGCCGCTGGCAAACGCGATCGCCTCGGGTTGCTGACAAACATCTGCAAAGCGAGGATGGACCAGTCGCAGATCGCTCAGGCCCATGGTTTTCATGGCTCGCGCAGCCGAGCCAACATTGCCCGGATGGCTGGTGCCCACCAGTACGAAGGTCACACGCTCCAGTACGGGCGGGTCGGCCTGATGCAAGGCCGCAGGCGTATGGCGCTCGTAGGCGCTCGAGTCGAGAGTCAACGTGCCCCGGTCGATACCGCCGGACGGCCAAACTGTTCGCCCAGGATCAACGGATCTTGGCGATTGACGATGGCCTGCGGCCCGATGGATCCGATGATCATGCCCGCCGCGGCAGCGAGCACACCCGCCAGCTGCGCTGGGAACGCTTCGCCGGCAGGCGTGACCAGGAACAGGATCCAGGTGAGCAGTCCGAGCGTCGTGGAGAACACAGCACCCTGAGTCGTCGCGCGCGACCAGTACAGCCCGGCCACCAGCGGCACGAACGCCCCCACCAGTGGCACCTGATAGGCCGCCGACACCAGTTCGTAGATAGGTGTGCCCTCCATGACGATGGCGTAGGTCAGCACCAGGACGCTGAAGACCAGCGTGGCAATCCGCATGTCGCGCAGTTCTTCGCGATCGCCCATGCGCGGCTTGAACTGGCGCCAGATGTTTTCGGTGAAGGTCACCGAGGGCGCCAGCAGTGTGGCCGACGCGGTGGATTTCAGGGCGGACAGCAGTGCGCCGAAAAAGATCACCTGCATCGCGAAGGGCATATGTTCGAGTACCAGCGTGGGCAGTACTTTTTGCGGATCGTCTTCGATCAGCGCCGCCGCCTTTTCAGGCATGACCAACAGTGCGCTGGTGACCAGGAACATCGGGACAAACGCAAACAGGATGTACAGGGCACCGCCGATGACGGGACCACGCGTGGCCGCCTTCACATCCTTGGCCGACATCACGCGCTGAAAGACATCTTGCTGCGGAATGGAGCCAAACATCATGGTGATGGCTGCCGCAATGAAGAAGAGCACCTCACGGGCATCTGGCTCGGGCCAGAACTTAAAGAGATCCTTGCTTGAAGCCAGCGCAATCACCTTGTCGGCGCCTCCGGCCAACTGGCTGGCAAAGAGCGCAATGATGACTAAGCCGACGACGAGAATGATCATCTGGACGAAATCGGTGACAGCCACCGACCACATGCCACCGAACAGCGTGTAGGCCAGAATCGAGGCGGTACCCAGCACCATACCGGCCGGGATGGAGATAGCGCCCCCCGAGAGCACATTGAACACCAGGCCCAGCGCCGTGACCTGTGCCGACACCCAGCCCAGATAGCTCACGATGATGATGATCGAGCAGACCACCTCGACCCAGCGTCCATAGCGGGCCCGGTAGTAGTCGCTGATGGTGAGCAGCGTCATGCGATAGAGACGCGCCGCAAAAAAAAGTCCGACCAGGATGAGGCAGAACCCGGCACCGAACGGATCTTCAACCACCGCACCGAGCCCGCCCGATGCGAACTTAGCCGGAATGCCCAGCACGGTTTCGGCGCCAAACCAGGTGGCGAATGTGGTGGTAATGACCATCACGAGGGGCAGGTGACGCCCAGCCACTGCGAAATCCGAGGTGTTCTTCACTCGCCTGGCCGCCCACAGGCCAATGGCAATCGTCACGAGCAGGTAGGCAAATACCAGAGCAAGCAGCATGTCAGTCGGCCGAACGAAAGGATCGGGTCAATGGGAGTGGAACGGGGGAGAACGCGTGGACCGCGCCATGCTGCCCTACCGGATACAGGGCCTGCCTGGCAGCGCAGCGCTGCGACGAAGCGCTGGCTTGACCGGATTATCTACGGGAACGGCCGCCAGGCAAGCCTTGCCCCGTCGCGGTGCCTTACAATGCACGGTTTAAGCCGATCGTCGCTTCATGCACCCCATGCTGAATGTCGCGGTGCGCGCAGCGCGCGCCGCAGGCCGGATCATTACCCGAGCCAGTCACGACCTCGAGAAGGTGCGAGTCGCCTCCAAGCAGCGCAACGATTTCGTCACCGAAGTCGACCAGGCTGCCGAGAACGCCATCATCACGACCCTGCAGCAGGCCTACCCGGGTCACGCGTTTCTGGCCGAAGAGTCAGGGCATTCAACCCCGCAAGGCGACATTGCTCCGCAAGATGCGGAGCACATCTGGATCATCGATCCTCTAGATGGCACCACCAACTTCATTCACGGCCTGCCGCAGTACGCGGTCTCGATCGCACTGATGCAAAAAGGCGTGGTCACCCAGGCGGTGGTCTACGACCCTAATCGGGACGAGCTCTACACCGCCAGCAAGGGTCGGGGCGCCTTTCTGAATGATCGGCGCATCCGCGTCTCGAGCGCCACCAAGCTCGACGGAGCGCTGGTGGGCACGGGCTTTCCGTTCAGGCGTATCGAGGACCTTGATCGCTATCTGCCCATCCTGAAGGCCGTGATGGAAAGGGCAGCCGGTGTGCGCCGCCCGGGGGCCGCTGCACTCGACCTAGCCTATGTGGCCGCGGGCCGCTATGACGCGTTCTTCGAGATTGGGCTGATGC
>CANHUQ010000077.1 GCA_947463885.1 Burkholderiales bacterium | reverse complement strand
GCTGTATCGAAGGACGGCCGCGGTGAGCCGCCGTTCTCCAGCGGCAGCCCCGGCTGCCACTGCGGGCGCACAGGTTCGTTCACAAACGGGGACGCCGCCGGCAAGGCGCCCTCAGCTGGCGTCCATCCATTAGGCGCAGCACCGCGCACCACCGCAGCCACGCCATCGGCGCCCGCACCCACGCGCAAGGCCTCGCGCACGGCATGAAACACGAAGGAGTGAATCGCGCGGGCATCCCGAAAGCGCACTTCGATTTTCGCCGGATGCACATTGGCATCGACTTCGGCCGGATCGATCCACAGGAACAGGCACCAGGCCGGATGGCGGTCGCCATGCAGCACATCGGCATAGGCCTGCTTGACCGCATGCGAGAGCAGCCGGTCGCGCACGAAGCGCCCGTTCACATAAAAAAATTGCCGATCAGCTCGGGCGCGGCTGGCGGTGGGCACACCCGCCAGGCCATGCAGACGCAGGCCGCCCGCTGCGCGTTCGAGCTCGCGCGTGGGGGTGTCCTCGCCCAGCGCACCGCTCACACGCGTGGTCCACGGGCCGGCAGGCCAATGCTCCACGCTGCGCCCATCGACATGGCAGCTGAAGGTGATGTCCGGGTGCGCGATCGCCACGCGCCGAAAGGCATCCAGGGCATGGGCTGTTTCGGTGCCCTGGGCCTTGAGGAATTTGCGCCGGGCGGGCGTGGCCGAATACAGATCGAGCACGTCCACCGTGGTGCCCTGCGGGCCGGCAGCGGGTTGCACGGTGGCTGCGCTGCCTGCGGCCGGGTCGCTGTCGATCATCCAGGCCGACTCAGCGCCCGCGGTGCGACTGGTGAGCTTGACGCGCGCCACGGATGCAATGGCCGCCAGCGCTTCGCCGCGAAACCCCAGCGTGCCCACACGCTCGAGCTCATCGAGGCTTGCGATCTTGCTCGTGGCATGGCGCGTCAGTGCCAGCGTGAGTTGCTCCGGCGCAATGCCGCAGCCATCGTCGCTCACCACAATGCGCCGCACACCACCTTCTTCGATGCGCAGCTCAATGCGCGTGGCCCCCGAATCAATCGCGTTTTCAAGCAGCTCCTTGACCACCGAGGCGGGGCGTTCCACCACTTCGCCTGCGGCGATCTGGCTCACCAGCGCATCGGGCAGGGCGGCAATCGGGCGTCGGCCTGCGACGCCAGCATTGGCGCGGGTCTGCGCCTCGTTCGATGGGGTGGGGGGCTCGCTCACCGTCGGATTATAGGAGTGCGGGGGGCGCGCCTGCGTGGCAGGCGCGCACGCATGCGTCCGATAGGGGCCGCTCGGCGGGTGCCGTGTATGATCCGACCGCCATGGACATCTCACAGTTCATTGATATTTTCCTGCACCTCGACAAGCACCTCGAGGCGATGGTGTCGCAGTACGGCCCCTGGGTCTACGCGATGCTGTTTGCCATCATCTTCGTCGAGACCGGTGTGGTGATCATGCCCTTTTTGCCGGGCGACTCTCTGCTCTTTGTGGCCGGCGCCATTGCCGCTGTAGGTGGCTTGTCCTTGCCGCTCATGATCGCCTTGCTGATCGTGGCCGCCGTATTGGGCGATGCCGTCAATTTCGCGGTCGGTGCGCGGGTCGGCAATAGGGTGTGGACCTGGGAGCAGTCGCGTTTTTTCAATCGTGCTGCCTTCGAGCGCACCAATGCGTTCTACGAAAAGCACGGCGCGATCACGATCATCGTGGCGCGCTTTTTGCCCTTTGTGCGCACCTTCGCGCCGTTTGTAGCGGGCGTGGCCCGCATGCGCTACAGCCAATTTGCGCTCTACAACGTGGTGGGCGCGGTGTTGTGGGTGGGTGGGCTCACCGTGCTGGGTTACTTCATTGGTAACCTGCCCTGGGTGCGTGCCCATTTTTCGTGGGTGGCGCTTGCGCTGATCATCGTGCCCGCCTTGCCGGCCGTCATCGAGGTGCTGCGGCACACGGTGTTCAAGCGGCGCGTTCCGCGTACTTAGTGCCACCCCGCCAGCCGCAGGATCAGCCCCAGCCCAGCGGACACACCAATCACCTTCACCACGCCCACCTTGTAGCGCACCAGCACCACGGTGCACGCGACCGCGATCAGCGCGGCCACCAGATCGAATGCCCCCAGTGGTTTGGGAAACAGCACTTCCTGGGCGAAATACAGGGCCATCGAGGCCATCACGCCCACCACGGCGCAGGAGATCCCCGCTAAAGGTGCGCCCACGCGCAAATCGTTGCGTGTGCGTTCAACCAGGGGCCCACCCGCCAGAATGAAGAGGAACGAGGGCAAAAAGGTGAACACGGTGGCCACCACCGCACCGGCCATGCCTGCCGCCAACGGGCTCAGTCCCAGGGTCTGGGACGACCAGCCGCCCAGAAAACCCACGAAGGCCACGATCATGATGAGCGGGCCTGGTGTGGTTTCGCCAAGCGCCAGTCCGTCGATCATCTGTGAGGCACTGAGCCAGCCGTACTGCTGTACTGCCCCCTGCACCACATAGGGCAGCACCGCATACGCGCCGCCGAAGGTCAGCAGCGCCGCCCCGGTAAAGAACTGCGCCATGTCGGTGAGCGTGCCGCCGACCCCGCGCCACTGCGCCCAGGCATGCAAGCCCCACCAGAGGGCCGCGCCCAGCCCCACCATGGTGAGGCTGAGTCTTGCCACGCGTGCCACGGAGGCGCGTGCATGGGCCGGGGCGGGCGTGTTGTCGTCGATCAGTGCGGCGTGTTCGGGTGAGCGCTCAGGGCGCGCGCTGAGCGGTGTTGTGGCCGGACCCTGCCCGCCTGCGCCACCCAAAGCATCTGGCCACCATCGGGCGCTCGCAACGCCTGCCAACGCGGCCGCGCACACCACAGCTGGAAACGGCACCCCCCACAGCATGGCAGCGAACGCCGTGATTGAAATCGCCCACGCCACAGGGTGACGCAGCGTGCGCGAGGCCAGACGCCAACCGGTGGCCAGCACGATGGCAATCACCGCGGGCTTCACACCCGCCAAAACGCCCGCCACTGCGGGTTGTTGGCCGGCCGCGATGTACAGCCAGGACAGGCCGATGAGCAGCAGCAGCGAGGGCAGCACGAAGAGCACACCCGCCGCAATGCCACCACGCACGCCATGCATCAGCCAGCCGATATACGTGGCCAGTTGTTGTGCCTCGGGCCCTGGCAGCAGCATGCAGTAGTTCAGTGCATGTGCGAACCGCGCCTCTGAAATCCAGCGCCTGCGCTGTACAAGCTCTTCATGCATCAGCGCGATCTGCCCGGCCGGTCCGCCAAAGCTGATGCAGCCCAGCTTGAGCCAGTAGCGCAGCGCTTCGCCAAAGGGAACCGATGGCACCGGGTCGTGCAACGCAGTCGTGCGCATCAGGCCGGCGCCCCACGCGGGCCAGGCGGATGCGCTCGGAAATAGTGGCGAATGCCTGCGTGCAGCGCCTGCGCCACCTGATCCTGGAACAACGGGTCGCGCAGTTTTTCCTCTTCCTGGGGGTGGCTGATGAACGCGGTTTCCACCAGCAGCGAAGGAATGTCAGGCGCCTTGAGCACGGCGAACGCGGCCTGCTCCACGGACGGTTTGTGCACCGGGCCCAGCCGGCCTAATTCGTTGAGTACCGCCGTGCCCAGTCGGCGACTGTGACGGATCTGAGCCGCAGTGGTGAGGTCGATCAGCACCCCCGAGACATCCCGGTCTGTCACGCGCACATTGACTCCACTGATGTTGACCCCACCGATCTGATCGGCGCGATTTTCCTGGTTTGCCAGCCAGCGCGCACCCACGCTGCTGGCACCCCGCTCAGAGAGCACGAACACCGAGGAGCCACGGGCTTCCGGGGACGTGAAGGCATCCGCATGGATCGAGATGAACAGATCGGCGGACACGGCTGCAGCCTTGCGCACGCGGGTGGCCAGTGGCACGAAGAAGTCGCCGTCGCGCGTCATGAGGACGCGCCAGGTCGATTCCGCCGCCAGCCGATCACGCAGCCGGCGTGCGATCGCCAGCACCACCTCTTTTTCCATCGTGCCGCCGGGGCCGATAGCGCCCGGATCCTCGCCCCCATGACCTGGGTCGATGGCGATCGTGATCACGCGGTCCACGCCCTGGCTTGGCCCGCTCTCTGGCCGCGCCGAGCTGCTTGCACCGGCGGGCGCGGGTGCGCGCTCACGCAACCATTGCGCCAGAGGATCGATTGGGTCGGGGTATGCAGAGGGAGCCGGCGCAGCAGGACGGGTGCCCACAGTGGATCGCGCAGTGCGTGCAGCTTGTGCGGCGGAGGTGTTGCGTGCGTTCTGCGCGTTTTGCGCGATGAGTTCGGCGATCGGGTCGGGCGGCTGCAAGGGGTACAGGTCGATCACCATCCGATGCCGATAGTCGCCCACGGGCGTGAGCGCGAACACCTGCGCATCCACAGCATGTTTGAGATCCAGCACCAGCCGAGCCACCCCGGGCCGATTCTGGCCGATGCGCACTCCGGCAATGTAGGGGTCATCGGCGCGTACGCGAGCGACCAGTTCACGCAGGGCCGCCGTCAGGTCGATGCCTTCGAAATCCACCACCACACGCGGCGGATCCGATGTTGTGAAGTGCGTGGCCGGCAGGGGCGCGTCAAGTTCCAGGGTCACCCGGGTGTAATCCGGCGAGGGCCACACCCGCACGCCGATCAGGGTCGCACCGTGTACGCCCGGCAGCGTCACGGCCAGCAGCACCCCGGGTGCTGACTTCAGCAGCCGTCGACGATCGCGTTCACGCATCTCAAGCCCGCCTGCGTCCAGGCCTCAAGCGTCACGCTGCGTTGCGACGATGCACCCGGCTCGCCGCTGAACGCCAGGGCGATACGCACATCGGGTGCAGGCACCGCGCCGGCGGCCTGCTCGGGCCACTCCACCAGGCACACGCCGGTCTTGCCGAAATAGTCGTCGAACCCGGCGTCGTGCCATTCGTGCGCAGAAGCAAACCGATAGAGATCGAAATGGTAGACCGCAAAGCGCGCGAACGCGTAGGGCTCGAGCAGCGTGAATGTGGGGCTGCGCACTGGGCCCTCATGGCCGAGCGCCCGAAGCAGTCCACGTACGAGCGTAGTCTTACCGGCGCCCAGGGTGCCGCACAGCCACACCACATGGCCAGGCGAAAGCGCCGCAGCCAGTCGCGCGGCGAACGCGTCGGTGGCCGCTTCATCGGCCAGGCTCAGTGCGCAACGGCGCAGCGGCTCACCGCATGCAGTCGACGGGTCCGCCACATCGTCCGCCCGCTGTGTTGGGCGCAGGCTGTCCGGGGTGACCTCAGGTGAGGCCTCAGGTGACAGATCAGGCGACAGATCGGGCAGGGGCATCGCGAACCTACAATGGCCGGATGGAGCATCAGGAATGGATCGGACAACTGCGCAGCTGGGCGAGCGAACTCGGCTTTGCTGCATTGGGCGTGGCGGACGTCGATCTGTCGCAGGCCGCACCCGGGCTCACGGCCTGGCTCGACGCAGGCTTTCACGGCGAAATGGATTATATGGCGCGCCATGCGGCGCTGCGCACCGACGCTGTCGCCCTCTTGCCCGGCACGGTGCGCGCAGTCATGGTGTCGATCGATTACGCGCCTCACGATCCCGACTGGGTCGCCCAGGCGTGGGCCACACTGACCAATCCGGAGCGGGCCTATGTCTCGCGCTATGCCCTGGGGCGGGACTATCACAAGGTCGTGCGATCACGGCTGGCGGCCCTGGCCCGACGCATCGAGCAGGTCGCAGGCCCATTCGGCTGGCGCGCCATGTGCGATTCGGCGCCGGTCATGGAAGTGGAGCTTGCGCGCCGCGCCGGGCTGGGCTGGCGTGGCAAACACACGCTGCTGTTGTCGCGCGACGGCGGCTCCACGCGCTTCATCGGCACGCTGTACACCACCCTGCCGCTGCCTATCGACGCACCGGTGGACGAGCACTGCGGCCGCTGCGAAGCCTGCCTGCAGGCGTGCCCGACAGGAGCAATCGTCGCGCCTTACCGGTTGGACGCGCGCCGCTGCATTGCCTACCTCACCATTGAACTGCAGGGCGCGATCCCGGAAGCGTTTCGCACCGCGATCGGCAACCGCATTTACGGGTGCGACGACTGTCAACTGGCCTGCCCCTGGAACAAATACGCGGCGGCTGCGGCGCTGCCTGACTTTGCGGTACGCCACCACCTGGATACCGCCGAGCTCATCGCGCTCTTCGCCTGGGACCGTGCACGGTTTGAGACCGCCTTTGAAGGATCGGCAATTCGCCGGATCGGGCATGAGCGCTGGTTGCGCAACCTCGCGGTCGCATTGGGTAACGCGCCCTCCAGTGCTGAAGTGATCAGCGCCCTGCGCAGCCGTGAACATGACGCGAGCCCCCTGGTCGCCGAGCATGTGCGCTGGGCGCTGACCCAGCATGCCCTTAGCTTACCCAGGCCAGCCACAGCGGCAGACTCGCCGCGCTGAGCACGGTGGTGGCCGTCACCAGCCGCGCCACATACGGCCCATCGCCGCCCATGTTCGTCGCCAAAACGTAGCAGCTCGATGCACTGGGCACTGCGCCAAAAAGAACCAGTACCTGCGTGGCCAGTGGCGGCAGATTGAGCGCTTGCGCGAGCATCCAGGCCGCCAGCGGCATGGCCAGGAGCTTCACGGCGATCGCATATCGTGCAAACCCGTCATCGCCGCGTGCGCCGGAGGGTTCGAGCCCTGCACCCACAGCGATCAGGCCCAGTGCAATCGCTGCCGCGCCCAGTCGGGAGAGATAGGCTGAGAGCACCTCCGGCAAGCGCAGATCGAGCAACAGCGCAATCACGCCGCACACTGTGGCGATCACCAGCGGATTGCGCGCGAGCGATCGCAGCACGCCCGCGCTGCTGCCCCGCGCCATGAACCAGACCGCCGCCAGATTGCCGGTGGGCACAGCGACCGCGACCATCACGGCACACAAGGCCACCCCTGCATCACCACCCAGCCGCTGCGAGACGGCCAGCGCCACGTACGAGTTGAATCGGAAGGCGCACTGCACCGCACTGGAAAACCGACGCGCCTCGACATCGAACAGACGCCTGCCGAGCGCCCCCAGCGCAATGCCCACCAACAGCACGCCGAACACGCCCAGGGCGAACGGCGCAGCCTGTGCGGCGTCGATGCGATGACGCACGATGGCGGTGAACAGGAGCGGTGGAAACAGCACGTAGTACACGAGCTTTTCCAGGTGCGCCCAGAATCCGGGCGACCAGCGCATCCCGCGCGCAAGCGCAGCCCCGGTCGCAATCAGGGCCAGATCAGGAAGGAGCAGCAGGAGCGTATGCATGAGCACAGGAGCAGGGCTCGGCTATAGTCGAGCCGGCCGAACGATAGCAGACGAAGAGGATCGGGCGTGACGCGACGCTCCACCATATCCAGCGATGCTGCGGCATCGTCACGCAAGCGCCCCTCACGTCCGGCGAGCGGTGATCAGCCCGCTGACGACCTCGCCGCTGCGGCCGCGCCGCCCGATGCAGCCGACCGCGCAGCCCTGGCCGGCTTTCTGGACGCCATCTGGCTCGAAGACGGGCTGTCTCGCAATACGCTCGAGGCTTATCGCCGCGATCTGTCCATGCTGGCCGTTTGGCTCGCCACACGCCCTGCCACGCTGAAGGCAGCGAACCAGTCTGACTTGCAGGCCTATATCGCTGAACGCCACGCAGACTCGCGCCCCACGAGCAGCAATCGCCGGCTCACGGTATTTCGACGCTTTTATCGCTGGCTGGTGCGTGAACACCAACGCCCGGACGACCCCACGCAACAGATCGTCTCGGCGCGTCAGTCTTTGCGCTTTCCCAAGTCTTTGTCGCAGGCTCAGGTGGAAGCCTTGCTTGCAGCGCCTGATGTCAGCACGGCGCTGGGTCTGCGCGATCGCGCCATGCTCGAAACGCTGTATGCCACGGGTTTGCGTGTCTCGGAGCTGATCGGCCTGTCAGGCGTATCGGTCAGTCTGGTGGACGGTGTGGTGCGGGTGATCGGCAAGGGCGACAAGGAGCGGCTTGTGCCGCTTGGCGAAGAGGCACGCCACTGGATCGAGCGCTATCTGGATGACGCCCGACCCAAGCTGCTGGGTGCGCGCTCGGCCGATGCCCTCTTCGTGACCGCACGCGGTGGCGCCATGACCCGACAGATGTTCTGGACGCTGGTCAAGCGCCATGCACGGCAGGCCGATATCCAGGCGCCGCTCTCACCGCACACCTTGCGTCATGCCTTCGCCACGCATCTGCTCAATCACGGCGCAGATTTGCGCGTGGTGCAGGTGTTGCTGGGTCATGCCGATATTTCCACCACACAGATCTATACCCACGTGGCACGCGAGCGTCTGAAGGCCTTGCACGCACGCCACCACCCGCGGGGCTGATCGTGATGCCGCGCCAGCGCATCGCGGTACAGTCGCGGTCGTTTTCAGCGCGCACGAGGAGCACACCATCATGAAGGCCTGCGTCATCGGTCTGGGGGCCATTGGCGGATTCGTTGCACACCGGCTGATCGAGGGCGGTCGTGATGTGTGTGCGCTGGCGCGTGGCGCCACGCTCGCTGCAGTGCGCACTCAGGGGCTGCGTCTGCGCGACGCGCCCGTGGCTGGTCGTGCCGCCGATGAACATGCCGCTGCTGAACGTGCCGTGTCGATCACGGCCAGTGATGATCCCAGTGCGCTGGGTATACAAGACCTGGTCATCGTTACCCTCAAGACCACCGCGCTGGCGGACCTGCCCGCACTCATCGCTCCGCTGCTGGGGCCGCACACGCGGGTGGTCTCGATGATGAACGGCGTGCCGTGGTGGTTTTTTGAGGGTCTGCCCGAGCCCTGGCGCGGCATGCCCTTGCGCAGCGCCGATCCGCAGGGTCTGCTCGCAGCCGCCATAGCGCCCCAGCGCGTGGTGGGCGCGGTGGTGCACATGTCGGCCGCATGCCCCACCCCCGGGCGAGTACACCAGGCCTTCGGTGAACGGATCATTCTGGGAGAACCCGGGGGAGTCGATGCCGCACGCCGTGCATCGGTGGTCGAGTTCTTCACCGTGCCGGGCCTGCAAATTGAAGCCACTGCGCGCATCGAAGAAGCCCTGTGGCTCAAGCTGTGGGGCAACCTCACCATGAATCCGGTCTCGGCACTCACCGGCGCGACCATGGACCGCATCCTTGATGACCCCTTGCTGAATCGGTTTGTGTGCGACGCCATGCGCGAAGCGGCGGCCATTGGCGAGCGCATCGGCGTACCGATCACCATGACCCCCGATGCGCGCAATGCCATCACACGTAAGCTCGGTGCGGTGCGCACCTCTATGCTGCAGGATGTCGATGCAGGGCGTCCGATCGAGCTCGAAGCGCTCGTGGCCACCGTGCATGAAATCGCTGAGCGTGTGCAGGTCCAGACGCCTTCGATCAACGCGCTGCTCGGGCTCACGCGGCTCTTTGATGCAGTGCGCACCGAGCGCATCGCTGCCGATGGTTCGCAGGCGACAACTGAGCAGCCCCGCCCATGAGTGCAGCCACACCGGACCAACCGGAGCACGGTGCGAGTGCGCACAGCCATCCGAATCAGTTTGCCCTGCTGCGGCAACGCCGCTTTGCCCCCTTTTTCTGGACGCAGTTTCTGGGCGCCGGCAACGACAACCTCTTCAAGTTCGCCTTCACGGTGCTGGTCACGTATCAGCTTCAAGTGAGCTGGCTGCCGCCTGCACAGGCCGGGGTCGTGATCGGTGCGGTGTTCATCCTGCCCTTTCTGCTGTTTTCCGCCACCAGTGGTCAGCTGGCAGACAAGCTCGACAAGCGCTGGTTGTTTCGGCGCGTGAAGGAGCTGGAAATTGCGATCATGGCGATTGCGGCCTGGGGCTTTCTGGCGAGCAACGTGCCGGCCCTGTTGGTGTGCGTGTTCCTGATGGGTCTGCACTCCACGCTCTTTGGCCCGGTGAAGTTCGCCTATCTGCCCCAGCATTTAACGGAGCGCGAGCTCACCGGCGGCAACGGCATGGTCGAGATGGGCACCTTCGTGGCCATCTTGCTGGGCAATCTGGCCGGTGGCTTACTGGTCGCTCTGCCCGATGGCGCGCGTCTCGTGGCGGTCGCCGTGGTGGCGGTGGCAGTGCTCGGGCGCATCTGTGCGCAAGCTATTCCCGCGTCTCCGCCCACCGACCCCGGTCTGCGCATCAACTGGAATCCGTTCACCGAGACCTGGCGCAACCTGCGCATCGCACGCGAAAACATCGTGGTGTTTCGCTCGCTGCTGGGGATCTCATGGATGTGGTTCTTCGGTGCGGTGTTTCTGTCGAACTTTCCTGCATTCTCCAAGGACGTGCTGCATGGCGATGAGCATGTCGCGTCGCTGCTGCTGGTGGTGTTTTCAGTCGGCATTGCCACAGGCTCGCTGTTGTGCGAGGTGCTGTCGCGCAGACATGTGGAGATCGGCCTGGTGCCACTGGGTGCGATCGGCATGACGCTCTTTGCGCTCGACCTGTCGTTTGCCGTGCGCGGCCTGCCCGAGGTGCCTTTGCAAGGCGTCTCTGCATTTCTGTCGCGTGCCGAACATTGGCGCATTCTCTTCGATCTTGCGATGCTGGCGCTGTCGGCAGGGCTGTTCAGTGTGCCGATGTACGCGCTCATCCAGATCCGCTCACAGCCATCGCATCGGGCGCGGATCATCGCAGCCAACAATATTCTCAATGCACTCTTCATGATCGCCAGTTCGCTGGCGGCCGGTGCCCTGGTGGCTGCGGGTGTGAGCCTGCCGGTCATCTTCCTGCTGCTTGCGCTGGCCAATGCCGTGGTGGCCCTCTACATCTTCCTGCTGGTGCCCGAGTATCTGCTTCGTTTTGTGGCCTTCATCGTGTCCCGACTCATCTACCGGTTTCGCGTGCGGGGCGATGAGCACATTCCGGTCAGTGGCCCGGCGGTGTTGATCAGCAATCATGTGAGTTTCATGGACGCGGTCCTGATCATGGCGGCTAGCCCCAGGCCCATTCGCTTCATCATGGACCATCGCATTTTCGCCACGCCCGTGCTGGGCGGGGTGTTTCGTTTGGCTAAGGCCATCCCGATTGCGCCGCGCAGCGAAGACCCGCACACCTACGAGGCTGCCTTCGCGACCGCCCGCCAGGTGCTGGACGAAGGCGATCTGCTGGGCATTTTCCCGGAAGGCTCGATCACCCGCGACGGCGAACTGCAGCCGTTCAAGGGCGGGGTGCTGAAAATCCTGCAGGCCAATCCGGTGCCGGTCGTGCCCATTGGTCTGAGTAATCTCTGGGGTTCTTTCTTCTCGCGCATCGAACAGGGCCGTGCGATGGTCAAGCCCTTTCGACGCGGCAGCTTCAGCCGCGTGACGCTGCGCGCCGGCCCGCCTATTGCGCCACAGGACGCCACGCTCGAGCTCATGCGAGAGTGGGTTGATCTGCTGGAGCATCAGCCCGAGGCGGCTCGTGTCCGCTGAAGTGTGCCCTGCGGTGCATGCGCCGCGATTCGCCTGAGCCGCCGTTATCATCTCGTTCATGTCCAGCAAGCATGTCTCGCAAACCCCAGCCACAGCAGCCTTGCGTGCCGCCCGCGTGGCCTACACCGAGCACCCCTACGACTATGTCGATCATGGGGGCACGGGCGAATCGGCGAGGCAACTGGGCCTGGACGAGCATGCCGTCATCAAGACCCTGGTGATGCAGGACGACGCTGCGCGTCCGCTGATCGTGCTGATGCACGGCGATCGCAAGGTGTCGACCAAGAATCTCGCGCGTCAGGCACAGCGCAAGTCGATCAGCCCCTGCGAGCCCGAGGTGGCGCAGCGCCACACCGGCTTTCAGGTGGGTGGTACCTCACCGTTCGGCACGCGCAAGCGACTGCCGGTTTTTGTGGAGCGCAGCGTGCTTGAATTGCCGCGCATCTGGATCAATGGCGGGCGTCGCGGCTATCTGGTGGGGATCGAGCCGCGTGTGCTGACCGAACTGCTGCAGGCCGAGCCAGTTGACTGCGCCCTGGAGGACTGAAACCTATGATGACCCTGCCTGCCCTCGTGGCCGTTGTGCTCGCCTACCTGCTGGGTTCGATTTCCTTTGCGGTTCTGGTCAGCAAGCTCATGGGCTTGAACGATCCGCGCAGCTACGGGTCAGGCAACCCGGGTGCCACCAATGTGCTGCGCACTGGCAACCGCACAGCGGCGGTGCTCACGTTAGTCGGCGATGCCGGCAAGGGTGCGTTGGCGGTGGTGTTGGCGCGGCTCGCAGCCGACCGGTTCGGCTTCACCGACACCACGCTGGCCGCGGTGGGGTTGGCCGCATTCATTGGCCACCTGTTTCCGGTGTTCCACGGTTTCAAGGGTGGTAAGGGTGTGGCCACTGCGGCCGGCATGTTGCTCGCGCTGGCGCCCTGGTTGGGTTTAGCCACGCTCGCTACTTGGGTCGCGGTGGCGGTGTTTCTGCGCTACTCCTCGCTGGCGGCGATCGTGGCCGCGGTCTTTGCGCCGCTCTTTTACCTACTGATGGCCCGCGCCGATGCCGTTTTCGTGATGATCGCGATCATGGCGGCGCTGCTGTTGTGGCGCCACCAAGGCAACATCGCCAAGCTCATGGCGGGTACCGAGAGCCGTATCGGCAGTGGCAAGAAGGGTTGATCGGGCGAAGTGCCCCCTCAATGCGCAACAATTGACTCGAAAGTAGTTTGTAAACGACAATCCGTCACGCATGAACGAGCTCAAACAAACCGGGGTGTTTAGGGTCTGGTGGACCAAGCTCAAAGATGAGCGTGCGCGGGGCGTGATCGCAGGGCGTCTGGACAGGCTGGCGTATGGTCTGCTTGGGGATGTCGAACCGGTTGGCGATGGCATCAGCGAGTTGCGAATCCATTACGGACCTGGTTACCGGGTGTATTTTCAGCGGCGGGGCCAGACACTCATCGTTCTGCTGTGCGGGGGCAGCAAAAGCACGCAAGCAAGGGATATCAGGACCGCCAAGCGCCTAGCCGATGAATGGAAGGAATAGCCTTGAAAAAGAAGCTGACGACCTTTGACCCTGCTGAAGGATTGGCGTCCAACGAGGCCATTGCGGCATTCATGGAAGATGCCTTCGCATCGGGTGATGCGGGGTACATTGCGCACGCGTTAGGGGTGGTGGCACGCGCAAAAGGCATGGCCCAGATTGCAGGTGATACGGGGCTTTCTCGCGAGCAACTTTACCGTTCGTTCAGTGAGCGCGGTAACCCAACGCTCAAGACAACGCTTGCCGTCATGAAGGCGCTCGGCATTGAGTTGACTGCCAAGGCACAGACATAACGAGGCGTGTAACACGGGTGTCGCCGCAGACCGGACGACTAGCCGATCTGCGGGCAATGCAGTACTTGCTCAGTACGAGCGCGGCAACCCCAGAATGTGTTCGGCCACGTAGGACAGCACCATGTTGGTGGAAATAGGCGCGATCTGCATGAGCCGCGTCTCGCGCCATTTGCGCTCCACGTCATATTCCTTGGCATAACCAAAACCGCCGTGCGCCTGCAGACAGGCTTCGGCTGCATGCCAGGCCGCTTCCGACGCCAGCAGCTTGCCCATGTTGGCATCGTCACCGCAGGGCAGCCCGGCGGTAAATAAGGCAGCCCCACGGCTGATCATCAGTGCCGCCGCTTCGGTCTCGGCATAGGCCCGCGCAATTGGAAATTGCACACCCTGATTCTGCCCGATCGCGCGATTGAACACGCGCCGGTCGTTGGCATAGTTCACTGCCGTGCGGGTAAACCAGCGGGCGTCGCCAATGGCCTCGGAGGCCACCAGGATGCGCTCGGCATTCATGCCATCGAGGATGTAGCGAAAGCCCTTGCCTTCCTCGCCAATCAGATTGGCGGCCGGCACCTTCATGCCGTCGAAGAACACCTC
>CANHUQ010000076.1 GCA_947463885.1 Burkholderiales bacterium | reverse complement strand
TCTCCCGATCCTGGGTGGCCGCACGGATCAGCACACCGAAACGGGTACGACGCAACAGCCACCACAGGGCCAGCACGACCAGCGGGCCGATGGCCACCAGCAACAAGTCATAAGCGGGCAGCGGCGCACCCAGCACCTGCACCGCGTGCTTCAGACCCGGGGCGCGCGGGCCCAGGAGGTCCTCTGGCCCCCACCACCAGAGGACCGCATCGCGCATGATGAGTGCCACCGCAAACGTGGCCAGCAACTGGAAGAGTTCAGGTGCCGCGTAAATCCGGCGCAGCACCGTGACCTCGATGAGCGCACCCACGACAGCGGTGAGGCATGCAGCCACGGCCACACCCCCCCAGAAGCCCAGTGCGGTACTGGGACCGAACCGCTCAATGCAGCTGTAGGCGAGGTAAATGCCCAGCATGTACAGCGAGCCATGGGCGAAGTTGACGATGCGCGAGACGCCGAAGATCAGCGACAGGCCCACTGCCACCAAAAAGAGAGACGACGCGCTCGCCAGCCCATTCAGGAGCTGGACGAGCAGGCTATGCCATGTCACTGCGTCACGAGGCGCGCGGCCTCATTGCATCGCTTCGGCCGGACGCAGCTTGCGGATCTCTGCATCCGTCGGCTGCACCGCCGCACCGTCGATGTAACGGAAGTCCTTCATGACACCGCGCCCCTGATTGACGGTCGTGGTCCCCACATAGGCACCCAGCGTGGCCTGATGGTCGATGGCACGCCAGGTGAAGCGTCCCATGGGACTGTCCATCTGCAGACCACGCATGGCTGCGATGAGTTTCTCAGTGTCGGTCGAGCCCGCTTTGCGGATGCCCTGTGCCAGCGACATCATGCTCACATACCCGACCACCGACCCCAGGCGTGGATACTCTTTCCAGCGGCGCTGATAAGCAGTCAGGAACCGGTCGTGCTCCGCCGTGCGAATGCTGTACCAGGGATAGCCGGTCACGATCCAGCCTTCGGGCGCTTCGTCGCGCAGCGGATCGAGGTATTCAGGTTCGCCTGACAGCAAGGAAACCACCGGACGATCCTTGAAGAGTCCGCGGGTCTGGCCCTCGCGCACGAAGCGCGCAAGGTCGGCGCCGAAGGTGACGTTGAAGATCGCATCGGGCTTTGCGTCGAGCAAGGCCTGGGTCACGGCACCGGCATCGATCCGGCCAAGCGCTGGGGCCTGCTCGGCCACAAACTCCACATCGGGTTGCGCCTTCTTCAGCAGTTCCTTGAAGGTGGCGGCGGCCGACTGCCCGTATTCGTAATTGGGGTACACCACGGCCCAGCGCTTCTTGCCCAGTTTGGCGGCTTCGGGCACGAGCATGGCCGACTGCATGTAAGTGGAGGGCCGCAGCCGGAAGGTATAGCGATTGCCGTTTTGCCAGGTCACCTTGTCAGTGAGCGGCTCAGCGGCCAGAAACAGCACCTTTCTCTGGCGTGAGAAATCGGTGACCGCCAGTCCGACGTTGGACAGAAAGGTGCCGAAGACCGCCACGGCGCGCTCGCGCGCCACCAGCTCCTCGGCCACACGCACGGCATCGCCCGGGTTGGCGTTGTCATCGCGCGAAATGACTTCCACTTTCTGGCCCAACAGACCGCCCGAGGCGTTGATCTCTTCCAGGGCCAGCTCCCAGCCCTTGCGATAGGGCTCCAGGAAGGCCGGCTGCGACTTGTAACTATTGAGCTCGCCGATCCGGATCTGCGCCTGCCCCAGCACGGGCCAAGCCAGGACGAGCGGCACCACGATTCGGGTCACCACATCCGCCACGGGTCGCGCCGTCAACGATCGAGCCGCACGTGTATGAAAGCGCGGGAAGGCTGGCAAGAGATGATGGAGTCCAAGGCTCATGGGCAACGTCCAGAGTAGAATTTGGGTCGACTGCATGCGGGTCGTCTACAACGGCCAACACCATATCACCGGTCATTCGCCCCTGAGGCACGAGGGGCCGGAATTGAGTGGCTCATGCGTACACGGTAAACTGTCCACTCTTTCTGACGTCACCTCGCCCCGGGCTTTCGGCTTCGATTTATCGGCCAAGCGCCTTGCGCCACCGCATCTCGCCATGACACACATCGTTCTCGAGTCCTGCATCCGCTGCAAGTACACCGACTGCGTCGACGTCTGCCCCGTCGACTGCTTCCGTGAGGGGCCGAACATGCTGGTCATCGATCCTGATGAGTGCATCGATTGCGCCGTGTGCATACCCGAGTGCCCGGTGGAAGCGATCAAGGCCGAAGAAGACGTCCCGCCCGAGCAGATGTCCTTCATCAAACTCAATGCAGACCTCTCGCGAGACTGGCCGAGCATTACCCGCACCAAACCGCAGATGTCCGACGCCGACGAGTGGAAAGACGTCAAAGACAAGCTCAAGTATCTCCAGAAGTAAACCGGGCGGCGACACTCGCCACCCGCGCCACCCAGGAACACGCCCATGGCCGAGGCGCTGCCGCAGCAGCCGGCACTCAGCCTGTCAGACGGGCTTCAGTTTGAAGATCTTTATCGCGACACCGGTCTGGCTCGCATCGACGCGCAGTGGACGGAGTTTCTGCGCGCGATCAATGCATCCCTGGCAGATCGGCTCGCAGCCGCCCGTCATGCACCCGATGCCCTGGAAGCCCGCGCCCATTCAGCCCTGCTGATTGAACTCGGACCGGTGCTCGACGCATTCCTTGCGCGGCTTTTCAACATCGGTTCGGCCCATACGTCGCTGCAGGCCGCCCACCATGCCCTGGACCCTCTGTTTCGCGTCAAGTGGAAGTTCGTCAAGCGCCAGGCCCTGCTGGGGGTCAGCGCCGATGCGCTGATCGGATTCGACGCGAAAGCTGCCCGCAGCGTGCTGCAGCAGGCCATGCGGACCGACGCCGTGGGCAACTCGCCTGCCGAACCGCTGCAGTCCATGCCAGCACCCGCTGCGCTGGGGCCCGACGACGCGTTCGATGAACTGGCCTTTGCGCAGGCGGTGCTGGCCTGGCAGGCCGATGCCGCCACGCATGCCGACACCTTGCAACAGGCCCGCCTGTATTGCGCCTGGGCGGTCACCACACCGGAAGGACGGGCCCACCACCCGGACAGTGTGCTGTTTCGCCATCCTGAGCCGGTGGATCCCTTCGATCGCCTGGACCACATGGAGGCCACTGCGCACGCGGGCGTACACGTGCTGCAGATTCGCCCTGATGCCTTGCGCCGACGCCTGGACGGCACGCGGGCGCCCTTTGCACTGACCGATACCGGGACGGGGCTTCGTGGGGCGCTGGATGAAGCGCGCTATTGCCTGCTGTGCCACGAGCAGGGGCGTGATGCTTGCTCAAAGGGCCTGCTGTCTGACGCCAACCCACCCGCCCTCAAGGTATCGGCCTTCGGCGAACCGTTGGCGGGATGCCCGCTGGGTGAGCGCATTTCCGAGTTCCAGGCACTCAAGCGCGAAGGCTGGCCGATCTCGGCGTTGGCCATGATCGTGGTCGACAACCCGATGGCGGCGGCGACCGGTCACCGGATCTGCAACGATTGCGTCAAGGCCTGCGTGTACCAGCACCAGACGCCGGTCGATATTCCCCAGGCCGAGACCCGCACCCTGCGCGATGTGCTCGAGTTGCCCTGGGGGGTGGAGATCTATTCGCTGCTCACCCGCTGGAACCCGCTCAACGTGCGCCGCCCGCTTCCCACACCCGATAGCGGCAAGAAAGTGCTGGTTGTTGGGATGGGCCCGGCCGGCTTCACGCTGGCCCATCACCTGCTGAACGACGGTCACACGGTGGTGGCCATCGACGGCCTGAAAATCGAGCCGATGCGCGCTGCGCTCGGCGGGCGCGACCAGCACGGCATGCGGGTGCCCTTTGAGCCGGTCTATGCGCTGTCCTCGTTGGTCGAACCACTCGACACGCGCGTGATGGCGGGCTTCGGTGGCGTTGCTGAATACGGCATCACGGTCCGGTGGGACAAGAATTTCCTGACGATCGTGCGGCTGCTGCTCGAACGACGCGAGCGCTTCGGACTCATTGGCGGCGTGCGTTTTGGCGGCACGCTGACGGTGGAGGAGGCGTGGGCACAGGGTGTTGACCATATTGCCCTGGCCATGGGCGCAGGCCGCCCGACCATGCTGAATATCCCGAATGGTCTGGCGCGCGGCGTGCGTGCAGCCAGCGATTTCCTGATGGCGTTGCAACTGACCGGAGCCGCACGCTCGGACTCGATCGCCAACTTGCAGGTGCGCCTGCCAGCCGTGGTGGTGGGCGGTGGACTCACCGCCATCGATACCGCCACCGAAACACTGGCCTATTACGTGACCCAGGTCGACAAACTGCTGACCCGCCACGAAGCGCTGGTGCGCACGCTGGGCGAAACGACTGTGCGTGCGGGCTGGAGCGACGAGGAATGCAGCCTCGCCGACGAATGCCTGGCACACGGGCGCGCCATCCGGGCCGAGCGCGAAGCGGCCCGCCGCGAGCAACGCCCGGCACGCATCACCGAGCTGCTCAGCGCCTGGGGCGGGGTCACGGTGGTCTATCGCAAACGCCTGATCGACAGCCCCGCCTATACCCTGAACCCACAAGAGGTTCAGCACGCGCTGGCCGAGGGTATCCGGATCGCAGAGTGCCTTGCGCCGGAGCGCATTGAAGTGGATGCACACGGCGCGGTCCAGGCCATTGTGCTGCGGCCTCAGGTGCGCAGCGACGATGGCACCTGGTCGCCGCAGACTGGCGCGGTTGAAGCCTGGCCTGCGCGCACGGTGCTGATCGCCGCGGGCACGCAACCCAATACCGGGTTGGCGGATGAAGACCCGGTTCATGCTGTGCTCGACGGCCGGCATTTTCGTGCCTTGGACGAATCGGGTGAGCCGGTCAGTGCCGCGACCTCCGCGTTGCGCACCGATCCGCCCGCTGTGCTGATGCACGGCGTTCCAGGGCAGAGGCGCCTGTCGTTTTTCGGGGACCTTCATCCGGCCTTCGCCGGCAACGTGGTGAAGGCCATGGCCTCGGCTGCCCGAGGCTGGCCGGTCGTCTCACGCGTGCTGGCGCAGCGCCCGCCCGCCAGCAAGGACAGCGGCGTCGCGTTCATCGCGCAGATGCAATCTCGGCTGCAGGCCCACGTGGTGCGCGTCGAGTCGCTTGCTCCCGGTATTGTCGAGGTGATCGTTCACGCACCGGCGGCCGCTGCGCGCTTCGAACCCGGACAGTTCTATCGGCTGCAAAATTTCGAGTCTCTGGCGCCACAGGTCGCGGGCCCGGACGGCACCCTGACCCGCCTGGCGATGGAAGGGTTGGCGCTCACCGGAGCCTGGGTGGACCGGCAGGCAGGGTTGGTCTCGACCATCGTTCTGGAAATGGGCGGCTCCTCCAATTTGTGTCGACACCTTCAGCCGGGCGAACCGGTGGTCTTGATGGGCCCAACCGGCACACCCACCGAAATCCCCAGTCATGAGACCGTCGTGCTGGCAGGTGGCGGGCTGGGCAATGCCGTGCTGTTTTCCATCGGTGCGGCGCTGCGTGCTGCCGGTTCACGGGTGCTCTATTTCGCTGGCTACAAGCGCCTCCAGGATCGTTACAAAGTGGCTGAAATCGAGGCTGCCGCCGATCTGGTGGTCTGGTGCTGCGACGAAGCACCGGGCTTCATCCCCGGGCGTCCGCAAGACAGAGCCTTCCACGGCAATATCGTGCAGGCCATGCTGGCCTGGGCGCAGGGTGGTCCGATGCAGACCCCATCCGGCGCGCCCGACCACAGCCCCCGCGCCATGGGTCTGAACGAGGCCGACCGCCTGATTGCGATTGGCTCCGATCGCATGATGGCGGCGGTGGCACGCGCACGTGTCGAGTCCCTGGCCGCATTCCTCAAGCCTGGCCACCGGGGCATCGGGTCCATCAACTCGCCGATGCAATGCATGCTCAAAGGGCTCTGCGGCCAATGTCTGCAACCCCAGACCGATCCGTCCACGGGTCGGACCCGGCTGGTGTTTTCCTGCGCACAACAGGATCAGCCGCTGGAGTCGGTTGACTTTGCCGCCCTGGATCAGCGGTTAAGGCAAAACAGCCTTCAGGAAAAGCTGACCGCCCGCTGGCTAGCCCAACTGACGGGCGACCGCCCGGCGGCAGGCTGACCTCTCCAGGCGGTCACGCGGCCGGATTTGGTGCATTGCGGCAACCGCCTGCATCAAGGGATAATCAGCCTCTCACCGTATCGGAGCATCGCCCGTGCTGTACCAACTTCGCGAAGCACAACGAGCCGTCCTGACGCCCCTGTCCAGTTGGGCCGAAGCGATGAGTCAGGTGTACAGCAACCCGTACAGCCCCGCGGCGTACATGCCGTTTGCGCCCCGATTTGCGGCCGGTTTCGAGCTGCTCCATCGCCTGGGCAAAGAATACGAAAAGCCGCCCTGGGGTCTGGACACCACCACCATCGACGGTGAAGAGGTCACGGTCGTCGAGCGCATCGAGCTGAGCAAGCCGTTTTGTCGGCTGATCAAATTCGAGCGGCTCATGCCCACGCGCCTGAAGCGCCGCAAGCCCGATCCCACCGTCTTGCTCTTTGCGCCCCTCTCCGGGCATCACGCGACCCTGCTGCGCGACACGGTGCGGGCCCTGCTGCCCAACCATGAGGTCTATGTCACCGACTGGCTGGATGCACGCACGGTCCCCCTGGCCCATGGGCCGTTCCATCTGCACGACTACGTGGCCTACGCGATGGAATTCATCCGCCATCTTGGGCCGCAGGTGCACCTGATCTCGGTCTGTCAGCCCACCGTGCCGGTGCTGGCGGCGGTGTCGCTGCTGTCCACGCTCAAAGACCCGAAGCTGCCGCGGTCCATGACCATGATGGGCGGTCCGATCGACACCCGCCGCAGCCCCACCGAGGTCAACAACCTCGCCACCGACAAGCCCTTCTCCTGGTTTGAACGGACCGTCATCTATCGCGTTCCCGGCAAGTACGCCGGCGCCGGACGACTGGTGTACCCAGGTTTTCTGCAGCACGCGGGCTTCGTGGCCATGAATCCCGATCGTCACGCCGAATCGCACTGGGACTTTTACATGCAGCTGGTGCGCGGCGACGATGAAGACGCCGAGGGTCACCGCAAGTTCTACGACGAATACAACGCCGTGCTCGACATGCCCGCCGAGTATTACCTCGAAACCATTCGCACGGTTTTCCAGGAGCATCAGTTGCCGGCAGGCCGCTGGGTGGTGCCCGTGAACGGGCGCGATATGCTGGTCACCCCGGCCGACATCAGCAAGGTGGCGCTGCTGTGCATTGAAGGCGAGCTCGACGATATCTCTGGGATCGGACAAACCAGCGCCGCGCTTGATCTGTGCAGCGGTCTGCCGACCGATCGCAAGCACTACATGGTGGCAGAGGGTGCCGGGCACTACGGCATTTTCAGTGGCCGGCGCTGGCGCGAAACCATCTGCCCGCGCATCGGCGCATTCATCCGCGAACACGCCTGAGTCGTCGGGCCCACCGCCCGCAGGCACAAGACGGCCCGACCCGCCGGACGCCCACACGCCCGAAACTCATGCATACGGATGCGCACCGCGCGGCGATCGACGCACTAGAGTTGCTGCTGCCGCAGACACAGTGCACGCAATGCGGGTATGCCGGCTGCCGTCCTTATGCCGAAGCCATCGTGACGCAGGCCGCGCCGATCAACCGGTGCCCGCCCGGAGGCTCTGCAGGCATTGCCATCCTGGCTGCTCACACCGGCCAGCCCATCGTAGCGCTAGACCCCGACGCCGGGATCGAGCGGCCACGTCGCGTCGCACACATCGTCGCCGAGCTGTGCATCGGATGCACGAAATGCATCGAAGCCTGCCCGGTGGACGCGATTGCCGGGGCCCCCAAACGGCTACACGCCGTGATCGTGCAAGCCTGCACCGGGTGTGACCTGTGTCTGCCGCCCTGCCCGGTCGACTGCATCCAGATGGTGGCGCCACCGCTGGGGCAGGAGGGCTGGAGTCGTGCAGATGCGCAAAACGCCCGAGCCCGTCACCAGCGCCGCGCACAGCGCATCGAACGCCTTCAGCTTGCCCAGGCGCACCGCCTTGCCGATAAGGCGCAACATCATCTGGATGAGCTGGACGCTGCGGCAGGCCTTAAGGGCGATGCCCCCGTCGCCGACACGGCAGACAGCGCCGCACGGACTGAAGCGGCGCGCAAGCGCGCGGTGATCGAAGCGGCCGTGGCACGCGCGCGTGCTCGCCTGGCGGCGCGATGAGCACTGCACGCATCATGAAGCCCGCTCACCGCGCCGAACTCTTCGGGCGCTTCAAAGCGGCCAATCCAAAACCGGAGACGGAACTCGAGTACAGCTCCCCTTTTGAGCTGCTCGCCGCTGTGCTGCTGTCGGCGCAGGCCACCGACCGCAGTGTCAATGCCGCCACCCGCAAGCTCTTTCCGGTCGCCCGCACCCCGCAGACACTCCTGGCACTGGGCATCGACGGGCTCGAACCCTATCTGCGTACCATCGGGCTGTACCGCTCCAAGACCAAACACCTGATCGAGACCTGCCGGTTGCTGATCGAGCGGCACGGTGGCGAAGTCCCCCGCAACCGTGAGGCGCTCGAGGCCCTGCCGGGCGTGGGTCGCAAGACCGCCAATGTGATCCTGAATACTGCGTTCGGCGAGCCCGCCATGGCAGTCGACACGCATATTTTCAGGGTGGCCAACCGCATGCGACTGGCGCCGGGCAAAACCGTTCGGCAAGTGGAGGACGGGCTGATGCGAGCCGTTCCCCCTGAATACCTGATCGATGCGCATCACTGGCTGATCCTGCACGGGCGCTATGTCTGCAAGGCCCGTACGCCAGAATGCTGGCGCTGCCCGGTCGCCGACCTGTGCCCCTTCAAGCCCAAGACTCCCCCACCCGCCACAGGAGCGCGTCGTGTTCAACCCGGGCCGTGACGATGTCAGGCGCTTTTTCTGCGAGGCCTGGCGTTTGCGGGACGGATCGGCTCCAGTCACGCCGCTACAGTCGATCGCCCTGCACTGGATCCACCAGCACCCCGAGTATCACGCCCTGCTCGAACAGCCCGATGCTGCGCGCGAGGCTGAGTTCACACCGGAGTCGGGTCGAGAAAACCCATTCCTGCACCTGAGCCTGCACCTGTCGCTGGTGGAACAATTGCAGATTGATCAGCCCCCCGGGATTCGCGATGCCTGGCAGGCACTGATGCGCACGGCACCCGATGAGCATGACGCAGCCCATCGGGCGATGCAGGCGCTGGCCGAAACCATTTGGGAAGCGCAACGCGCCAACGCACCGCCTTCAAATGAGCGGTACCTGGAGCGCCTGAGACGCGCTGGCCGGTAAGTCACGTTCGGTTCACTTGCACTGACGATGTCTGCGCGCGGCGGATGGGGTGGCGCTCACCGCCTCTGCTACCCTCAAGGGTTGCGTACGGATTTTTCGGGACTGCACACGATGCTCGGCCGACTCATGCCCCGCGAGGGCCGCTTCTTCGATCTGTTCAACCAGCACGCGGATCGCATCGTCGAAGGCGCACAGCATCTGGTGAACCTGATGGAGCATTACGACGACCAGACGGTCCGTGAGCAGGAGCTGAAGTCCATCGATGAGGTCGAGACGGCGGCCGATCGGATCACCCATGAAACGATGGCGCTCCTGCACAAGACATTCATCACCCCGCTCGACCGTGAGGACATCCACCAGCTGATCTCCACGATGGATGACATCCTGGACCTGACCCAGGATGTCGCTGAGTCGGTCATGTTGTACGACATTCAACAGGTCACCCGTGAGGCGATCCAACTCGCCTCACTGTCTCAGATGTGCTGTGAGCGGGTGCGTACGGCAGTGGGCATGCTGTCCAACATGGACAATGCCGAAGGCATTCTGAAACTGTGTGTGGAGATCGATCAGCTGGAATCCGATGCAGACCGAGTCATGCGCTCAGCCATGTCGAAGCTGTTTCGCAATGAATCCGACGTGCGCCAGGTCATCAAGCTCAAGGCAATCTATGAGTTGCTCGAATCGCTCACCGACCGGTGCGAAGACGTGGCGAACCTCATTGAGGGCATCGTCCTCGAGAACGCCTGATGCATTGCCTGCTGCGACCACCCAGTCCTTCGCCCTGATCGTATGGATACCCTCACCATCAACTTAGGACTGCTGGTGTTTCTGGTGCTGCTTGCGCTGGCGTTCGATTTCATGAACGGGTTCCACGATGCGGCCAATTCCATTGCAACCGTGGTCTCTACCGGCGTGCTCAAGCCTTACCAGGCAGTGGCCTGGGCCGCCTTGTTCAATGTGCTGGCCATAGCGATCTTTGAGCTCAAGATCGCGGCTACCGTAGGCAAAGGCATCGTTGACCCGCAGGTGATCGACCATCAGGTGATCTTCGGTGCGCTGATGGGCGCACTGGCCTGGAACATCATCACCTGGTGGTTTGGCATCCCGTCCAGTTCGTCGCATGCACTGATCGGCGGCATGATCGGCGCCACGCTTGCCAAGGCAGGGGTCAATGCACTGATCGGATCGGGCATCCTGAAAGTGGCGATCTTCATCGTGGTATCGCCCCTGCTGGGCTTGACGCTGGGGGCCTTGCTGATGGTCGCGGTCGCGTGGATCTGCCGCAACGCTGTGCCGCGGCGCGCCGACCGATGGTTTCGGCGGCTTCAGCTGATTTCATCAGCCCTCTACAGCCTGGGACATGGCAGCAATGACGCGCAAAAGACCATGGGTATCATCTGGCTGCTGCTGATTTCCGCGGGCGCCACGACCACCGATCACCTGCCCATGTGGGTCGTCATCTCCTGTTATCTGGCGCTCGGATTCGGCACCCTGTTCGGAGGCTGGCGTATCGTGAAAACCATGGGCCAGAAGATCACCAAGCTGCACCCGGTCGGTGGATTTTGCGCCGAGACCGGTGGCGCCATGACCCTGTTCATCGCTTCCAGTGCAGGCATCCCCGTCTCAACCACCCACACGATTACCGGAGCCATCGTGGGCGTCGGTTCAGCACAAAAGTTCTCAGCAGTCCGATGGGGCCTCGCAAGCAACATCGTCTGGGCCTGGGTCCTGACGATTCCAGCCGCTGCGCTGATGGCTGCGCTCGCCTGGGCAGTCGGCCGGTTGGTGCTATGAACGAGCAATTGTGGCTCGAACTGCCACCGATATCCGAGCGCGCACCGCGCCGGCTCATGGTGTTTCTGCATGGGGCAGGCTCATCACCTGAGGCCTTCGCACCCATTGCACTGGCCTGGCAACTGCGTTTTCCAGGCGCCATTGCTATTCTCATGCAGGGGTTGCGACGCTTCGGTGAGGTGGCCGACTGGTTCGATCCACGCGACGCCGATGGCCAGGCAGCCGAGCGCGCACGCAGCGCCAGTGACACCATCGCGCAGCGCATCGTGTCAGTGCAACAGAATGTCGCGGTCGATGCACAGCGCACCGTTCTGATCGGTCACGCTCAGGGCGCCACGCTGGCGCTGGACATGGTGCGTGCCCATCCTGCGCTGGCCTCGATCGTTGTGGCCTATGCAGGGCGTCTCACCCGCCCCATTCGCGACACCGACACCCTCACCAGCACCATTCACCTGATCCATGGCGAGTTCGACAGCGTGGTGCCCGCGGTGCACGGGTCACAGGCTTACCGTGGGCTGCGCGCGATCGGAGCAGATGTGAGCCTGGACATTGTCGAAGATGAAGCGCACTCGATCGGGCAAGGGCTGGTCAATCTGGGCACGACCCGCGTCATGCAAACCTTGTTTCGGGGTCGGCAGCGCGTGCGCCCAACGCACATCCTGCATTAGGCGGACACGCCCGCTTTCACAGGTCCTTGAAGGCCTGCGCGGCGCACTGCAGCGTGAAGTCGATTTCCGCGTCGCCATGCACTGAAGAGAAGAAGAAGGCTTCGACCGGCGAGGGCGGCAGGTAGACACCGGCATCAAGCATGCGGTGGTAAAAGCGCTTGAAGCGCTCGACATCCTGGGTCATGACCTCGGCGAAACTGCGCGGCGGGGTCGCCATCATGTAGATCCCGCCCATGGTGCCCTGCTGCTGCGCACTGAAGGTGACGCCCGCACTGCGTGCAGCCGCTTTCAGGCCATCGATCAACCGTGCCAGCCGTGCCGAGACGGTGTCATAGAAACCCGGGACCGAGATCAGTTCCAAAGTGGCCAGGCCAGCGGCCATGGCGATCGGGTTGCCAGACAGCGTTCCTGCCTGATAGACCGGCCCAAGCGGCGCCATCATGTCCATCACTTTGGCAGGGCCGCCGATGGCACCCACGGGCATGCCACCGCCAATCACCTTGCCGAAGGCGGTGAGGTCAGGCGTGACGCCGCTGACCTGCTGCATGCCGCCCAGCGCCACGCGAAATCCGGTCATCACTTCATCGAAGATCAGCAGCGCGCCATCGGCGCTGCACAGCGTGCGCAAGCCTTCCAGGAAGCCGGGCTGCGGCAGGATCAGGTTCATGTTGCCGGCGGCAGGCTCGACCATGACGCAAGCGATCTCGCCCGGGTGTGCCTTAAAGAGTGCTTCGACACTCCCCAGGTCATTGAACTGCGCGATCAGGGTGTGACGGGCGAGGTCTTCGGGCACGCCTGCCGAACTGGGTTGACCGAATGCGAGCGCACCGCTGCCGGCCTTCACCAGCAGACTGTCGGCGGTGCCGTGATAACAGCCCTCGAATTTCAGGATCTTGGTGCGACCGGTGGCGCCCCGCGCCAGACGCAGCGCCGACATCGCGGCTTCAGTACCCGAACTGGTGAACCGCACCCGCTCGACATGCGAAAAAAGCTGACAGATCCGCTCGGCCAGTTCGGTCTCCATGACATTGGGGGCACCGTAGGACAGGCCTCGGCCTGCGGCTTCGCGGACACGCTCGAGCACCAGCGGATGGGTGTGGCCGACGATCATCGGACCCCATGAGCCGAGGTAGTCGACATAACGGCGACCTTCGACATCCCACATGTAGGCGCCCTCTGCGCGCGCAATGAACCGCGGCGTGCCGCCCACGGCGCGAAATGCGCGCACGGCCGAATTGACGCCACCGACCAGCACATGCTGCGCGCGGTCGAACTCTCCCTGATTGGTCATGCCCATGCTGGTGCTCTCCCTGATGCGGCGGCGCTTCGATGGCGCGCGCCTGCTGTGATGTATGTGATGCGCAGCTTACTTCGCGAACAGTCGCGACGGATCGGCAAATGCCTTGAATTCGAGCGCGTTGCCCGAGGGGTCCAGAAAAAACATCGTAGCCTGCTCGCCTACTTCACCCTTGAACCGAATGTGCGGCTCGATGACAAACGCGGTGCCTGCCGCACGCAGCGTGTCGGCCATCTTCTGCCAGTCGGCCATGCCCAGCACAACGCCAAAGTGGCGCACCGGAACGTTGTCTCCGTCGACTGCGCTGGTATGCCGATGGCCGACCTCACCCGGCGCCAGATGGGCCACGATCTGATGGCCATACAGATTGAAATCGATCCACTCTGGCGAGCTGCGGCCTTCGGGACAGCCCAGCAGTCCGCCATAGAACGCGCGCGCGGCCTGCAAATCATGCACCGGAAAGGCCAGGTGAAAGGGTTGAGCAACGGCGTAGGCAGACATGAGGCGCTCCAGCTGAATGCGAACGACCCGTTCAGACAGGTCGAGGCCGCCAGTGTAACGAATGCTGCGCGAGCCGATCGCACAGCACTCGTGACACCTTTACTGAGCGGCGAGGGCCACCGCGCAGTACTTCAACTCCGGGATGCGGCCTTGCGGATCCAGGGCTGGATTGGTGAGCAGATTGGCTGCCGCTTCCGCATAGGCGAAGGGGACGAACACCGTGCGGTCGGGCATCCCGTCATCGCGACGCGCCCGCAGCACGATCTGCCCGCGCCTTGAACGAATGGCCAGCATGTCGCCCGGCTCAAGGCCCAGCGCCAACAGCTCGCGCCCGTTCAGGCTCGC
>CANHUQ010000075.1 GCA_947463885.1 Burkholderiales bacterium | reverse complement strand
GGCTTGGGTTTCCTTGGGCTGGCCGATGCCCTGACGATGCTGGGCCAACGCTATGACAGTGCGGCTGCGCGCGCCACGGCCAACCGCATTACCCGATTCATGTGCTGCACGGCATATGAGCGCTCCGTGGAACTTGCCCAAACACTGGGATCTTTTCCTGCGTTTGACCCCGAGCGCTTTCTCGCGCCGCCGCGCTTTGCCTCGACACTCCCCGAAGCGTTGAAGGCACAGATGACCCAGACGGGATTGCGCAACTCGCATCTGATGTCCATTGCGCCGACCGCATCGATCGCCCTGGCCTTTGCCGACAATGCCTCCAGCGGCATCGAGCCTGCCTTTGCTGCAGACTTCACGCGGATGCGGGCTCACCGCGATCGTGCGCCGGAATCCATCCGTCTGAGCAATCGGGCCGTGCGTCTGTGGCGCGCCATGCCCGGCAGGACGCGCTGTCCCGAACTGCCTGCAGCCTTCATGGGCGCAGCAGCGGTGTCGCCCCAGGCACAACTGGCGATGGTGCAGGCGGTGGCTCCCTGGGTCGATGCGAGCATTTCCAAGACGATCCATCTGCCAGAACGGGCCACCGTGAGCGACACCGGTGCGCTGCTCATGCAAGCCTGGAACACAGGTCTAAAAGGACTGAGCGTCTTTCGCTCCAGCGCGGCACGGGCTGCGGTGCTGCTCGAGCTCCAAACGAGCCCGGGTGGCCCGGGCTGTACGGGATCGGGCTAACCAGGCGGCGTGTAGACTCTTGAGTGTTGGTCTTTGTCCGCTCCGCTTACCTGCCTCTTCCATGGCGTCTGCCGTTTTGCACTCTGTGCCTGTCTCAGCCTTGGCTACAACCGCGCCGGATTTGCGCACCTTCAAACTGGACAACGGGCTGACGGTGGCGAGCGTACGCTTGAGCGGATTTCGGACCGCGGCGGTCGGTGCGTTTGTGCGGGTTGGTTCGCGTGATGAGCCGCCACCGCTGAACGGGATCTCGCACTTTTTTGAGCACATGGCGTTCAAGGGAACGCACCGACGCGACGCGCGCCGTCTCTCGCTCGACATTGAACGGGTGGGCGCCTCGATGAACGCGTATACAGCCAAGGACCACACTGCGTATCACACCGTGCTGCTGCCCGAGCACATGCCGGTCGCATTGGATGTTCTGGCCGATGTGATTCGGCATTCGACCTTTCCGGCAGACGAGATTGAACGCGAACGGCAGGTGATCCTGCAAGAGTTGGGCGATTCAAGCGACGACCCCGATGCCATCACCCAGGACGAATTCGACCTGAAAGCCTATCCGAAGCAGGCGTTCGGCCGACCGATCCTGGGCAGCTCGCGCTTCGTTCGCAGCGTGGGGCGCGACGACCTGCTCGAGCACATGCGCGCGCACTACACCGCAGACCGAATGGTTGTTGTCGGTGTCGGTCATCTGGAGCATGAGGCCTTCGCTGAGCAGGTCGCCCGCCAATTCGGCGATCTGCCGCAGGGCGTCGGACTGGTACGCGAACCGGCCCGCTACGTGGGCGGATTCCGGCATATCGACGACGATTATGAGCAGACCTCGGTCGCACTCGGCTGGCCGGTGCCTGGCCGGGCAGACCCGTCATGGCCGGTGTTTGAATTGCTGGGCGAACTGCTCGGGGGCGGCATGTCCTCGCCGCTCTTTCAGGCCGTGCGAGAAGCCCGTGGGCTGGCCTATCAGGTCGATGCCTGGACCGAGGGGCATGATGATTGCGGGATCCTGCAGGTCAATGCCGGGGTGGCGCCCAAGAATTTGCGGGTGTTCTTCGAGGTCGTGTGCGACGAACTATTGGCCCTCTGCCGCAGCGTTGAGGCCGACGATCTGGAGCGCACTCGCAATCAGCAGACGACGCACCTGGCGCGCAGCCTCGAACGGCCGATGGATCTGGCCGAATCAATCGCCCGCGACCTGCTCCTGCATGAGCGCGTGCTCACACCCGATGAACGCATCGCCACGACGCAAGCCATCAGCGCACATGACTTAAGCGCTGCAGCACGCACGCTGCTGGCCAGCCCACCGACCCTCGTTCTGGTCGGCCGTGGCGGCCGCGGCGATCACCACGCCGCCATCCGTCGCCGCCTCCACTCTTAATTGGGGTCAGATCACAATTTCAGAGCGTCATCGCTACAGCGTAGACCTTCTGCACGATCTGCCAGCGCCCGTCGATATGAATCAGGCTCAGATAATCGGTGAAATGACGCGGCGGGATCTGGCACTTGACCTTGACGAAAGCCGTCGTGGGACTCGAGTGATCCAGCAGCAGGATGCCGTCATCGCGCACTAATTGCTGCGACTTCGGCGAGGGGCGCTCGCGCACGACCTTCAGCCATGCGTCGCGCGACAGCACTTGCAGCGAGCCATCCTGCTCCCAGGTCAGCGCGCTGGTGGGATGAAACACGTGAGCCAGCTTGTCGGCATCACCCTCGTACAAACCGTCGAAATAGGTCTGCATCGTTTGCTCAACGCCAGCACGATCAAAGTGCGAATTTTTGTTCATGGAGTCACCTTTCTGCCTGCGGGGAATGGATGCCATGGTGCCACGACTGCCCGGAAAGGCGGCCATTGACACGCACGATCCGGTTAGACTCAGAACGGTCCCGTGTGTCTCGGCAGCGCGGCACGCACTCAGCCCCGCGTAGCGTGAGCAGCACCAAGGTGCGCACCCGTCGCAGCACTTATTCCCTTCAACGATGATCATCGCCACTGCAGGTCATGTAGACCATGGCAAGACCAGCCTGGTGCGCGCACTCACTGGCGTGGATACCGATCGGCTGGATGAAGAGAAGCGCCGCGGTCTGACCATCGACATCGGCTTCGCCTATACCGATCTTGGCGGCTCTGTCCCCACAGGTTTCGTGGATGTGCCAGGGCATGAGCGCTTCGTGCGCAATATGCTGGCTGGCATCAATGCCATTGACCTCGCCCTGCTGGTCGTTGCGGCGGACGACGGCCCCATGCCGCAAACCCGCGAGCATCTGGCCATCCTGGACGTGCTGGGCGCGTCATCGCTCGTCGTCGTGCTGACCAAGATCGACCGAGCATCCCTCACACAACGCGACCTGTCTCGCGCTGCCATTGCATCTTTGCTCGAGCCCACCCGGTTTGCCGATGCGCCGGTATTCGAAGTCGATACCCCGGCCGGGATCGGGCTGGAAGCCCTGCGCGCGCACCTCGCCGAGCGTTCAGCCCGATGGGTTGAACGCGAGACAACCGATGGGTTTCGCATGGCGATCGACCGTGCCTTCACGGTGCCAGGCGCAGGTCTGGTCGTCACGGGTGCAGTGCTCAGCGGCGTCGCCTGCATCGGCGATCAACTGGTCGTCTCACCACTGGGCGATGTCGCGCGGGTGCGCCAGATTCATGCGCAGGGCCAGCCCGCAGAACACGCCCGGGCAGGACAGCGATGCGCCATCAATCTGTCTGGCCCTCACCTCGACCGCTCCTTGATCGGCCGCGGTCAATGGCTGGTGACGCCCTTTACGCATGCGCCTGCCCAGCGCATCGATGTGACCTTGAAGGCGCTCGCCAGTCTTGACAAGCCCATTCGTACTGGCAGCACCGTCCAAGTCCATGCGGGCGCAGCGCATGTGTCGGCACACTTGCATCTGATGAACCGGCGCGAGCTTGCGGCCGGCGCAGGCGCGTTCGGGCAATTAGTCCTTGAGCACGCTCTGCCGTTGCTGTGGGGCGATCGCCTCGTCATCAGGGATCCGGCAGCGCGGGCCACACTGGGCGGTGCGATCGTGCTCGATCCGCTGGCCTCTGCGCGCGGTCGCAGCACTGCACAGCGCCAGACACGCCTGCAGCACTTGAATCTTCCGGATCCTGCACAGGCGCTGCGTGAACTGCTCGATGGGTCGCCATTAGGCATTGAACTCGATGCCTTTGAACGCAGCCGAAACCTGAGCGCTACCGCGGCAGCGCAGCTGCGCGAAGCCTCGCAGGCGCACCTGGCCATACCGAGTGGCAGCGCTGCGCGCGAAGACATCGGTCGGCCAGCACCTGGCATCGGACTGTCTGCCACGCATTGGGCGCAATGGCAGACCACTCTGATCGAGGTGCTGAGCCAGTCACACCAGAACCAGCCCGAGCACATCGGGCTCAAGCCCTCGGAACTGGCTCGATTGAGCGCACAAACGTATCTCGCTCGATTCGAGACAGACCGGGATGCGGGGGTGCGCCGTGCGGATGCCATCGCCCATGCGGCCTTGCGCACCGTCATGGCTCAGGGGCAGATCGTGCGGGACGGCATCCATGTGCGATGTCCGGACCATCGCCCGGTGCTGCAGCCCGAGCGACAAGCGCTGCTTGAACGCGTTCACGAGGCGCTGGCTGAGGCAGGCCTGCGTGCACCGATCGTCGGAGAGCTGGCGACTGCGCTGGGCATGGAGCGCGCCGACCTGCTGAGTTTTCTGCGCGACATGGCTGCGCTGGGGCACCTGCTGCCCGTCGCTGCGAATCGGTTCTATCTGCCTGGCACGCTGGATGAACTGGCTGCTATCGCCCACCAGTTGGCCGCCAACACGCCTGACGGCAGCTTCGATGCGGCCGCCTACCGTGACGCCTCAGGCATTGGCAGAAATTTGACGATCGAGGTACTGGAATTTTTGGACCGGGCGGGGGTCACCCGGTTCGCAGGCAACCGACGCATGATGCGGACCTAAGCCCGCATCGCATTCGTTCGACCGTCAGTTGGTCTTCATGCCGATGGCTTCAAAGTTCTTTTTCTCATCGACCCACAGCCGCGCAGCAAGTTTCTGATAGTCCTCGCCACTCATGTAGGCATCTTCCAGGTCGTGGAGTTCCAGAAGCTTCTTGTAGGCTGGATCGGCCAGGGCCGCTTTCATCGCGTCGTGCCAGACCCTCACCGCTTTGGGATCCATGCCTTTCGGGCCGACCAGACCGATGGGGCTGATCGACACGATGTCATAGCCCGACTCACGCGCCGTGGGTACATTGGGTAGACGCGGGATACGTTTGTCCTGGAAGGTCATGATCACGCGACCCTTACCCTGCTTTTCGATCTGCGCCCACCCCCCGTCGATCACTGCATTGATATGCCCACCTACGAAGGCACTCAGTACCTCAGCGCCGCCCTTGAACGGCACAAAGGTGAGGTCGGTCCCGGACTTTTGACCGAGCATGTGAGTGGCAATGTGACCCGTACTGCCTGAACCGCTGGCCCCAATGCTGACCTTGCCGGGATTGGCCTTAGCCCAACTGACGAATTCCGGCACGGACTTGATGCCCAGGCTTTCAGCGAGCACCAGGGAAAACGTGTAGCCCGAAAAATTCATGATGAAGGTCAGGTCCTTCATCGTGTCGTAGGGCACTTTTTGCAGATGCGGAACCCGAAAGATCGTCGCAGGCGCAATCGCTACCGTGTGGCCATCGGTGGCGGTTGACTGTGCAACTGCTGCCGTGGCCAGCGTGCCAGCCGCACCCGCTCGGTTTTCCACTACCACTTGCTGCCCCAGATGTTTGGCCAATGGCACAGCCAGTGCGCGCGCCACCGCGTCGGTGGCTGCACCGGGGGGAAAGGGCACCAAAAGGGTGACCGGTTTTGAGGGAAAAGGCTGCCCCTGCGCCAGCGTCGTGGCCGGCAGCACTGCGGCTGATGCAGCCAGGAGTGCACCGGCACCAAGGAGTGCACGGCGCGCGCGCGAGCGCGACGACACCAGGGCGGGCAAGCAAACAGTCGACGAAAACAAGAACATGAACGGTCTCCAGCGTATGGTTTGACAGCGGCCTGCAGGCAGGTCACACGACCTTGTCGCGCAACACTTGTGCCGTGGGCACTGTCATGATGAATGACTCGCGTTGCGAGTGACGCTCATAGTAGCGCGCCAGATCAGGGTGCCTGGCCGACCAATCGATATCGGGTGCCCGGACCTTCAGCCAACCCAGAGGGGCTGCCACGGAAATGTCCGCCAGCGTGAAGCTGTTGCCCACCGCGAATGGGCGGGTGCCGATGTCGCGAGCCAGCGCCTCCAGGCCTCGATCCACCTTGCGCAGTTGCCGGGCCATCCAGGGCTCGCTGCGATGAGCGGGCGGCCGCAATCGCTCAAAAAACAGCAGCAACGCAGCATCGCAAATGCCATCGGCGAGCACCATGTATTGCCGCGCCTCCAGATAGGCATCGCGGTCGGACGGCATGAGCGCAGGAAGCGGATGCATCCGTTCAATCCACTCCAGAATGTAGGCCGACTCGTACAGGGCGCGGCCATCGTCCAGGATCAGTACCGGCAGCTTTTCCAGTGGGTTGTAGGCCGGCACCGTGGTGTCATCGTTCCAGGGCACTTCCGTGACGAGCTCGAATGGCAAGCCCTTCTCGAGCAACTGAATACGCACTTTGCGTGCATAGGGGCTGGGTGTGGCACTGATGAGTTTCACTGTTCGACTCCGTGGGGCCTGGGGGATCGACAAACGGATCGGCAGAAAATACCCTGAGACGCGCCGCAACCCTGCGGCATGCATTCCGTTCCTCTTCCTCCTGGACCACTCATGAACCGTGATGCCTTTGAAAATGGACTGAAAACCCGCCGCGCCGTCCTGGGTGCCGAGTATGTCGACGCCTCGATTGCGAGCGCCGACGACTTCAACATGCCCATGCAGGAACTGGTCACGGAGTACTGCTGGAACGAAATCTGGAACCGGCCGGGCCTGGATCGAAAGACCCGCAGCCTGCTGAACCTGGCGATGCTGACCGCACTCAACCGCCCGCACGAACTCAAGCTACATGTCCGGGGCGCGCTCAACAACGGGGTCACCCCTGCGGAAATCCGCGAAGTGTTCCTGCAAACAGCGATCTACTGTGGCGTGCCGGCTGCCATCGACAGCTTTCGCAATGCCAAGGAAGTCTTCAAGGAAACGGGCACCAAGCCGTGAGCGGGCACGTCGCCTTCATCGGCCTGGGGAAAATGGGTCAGCCGATGGTCCGCCGACTGCTGGGCGCCGGTCACCGCGTCACAGGCCAGGACCTGAGCGCTGCGGCGGTCGCAGCATTGAATGAACAACCGGGCTTTCAAAGCGCCGCCAGCGCCATCGATGCCGCGACAGGTGCTCAGGTCATCATCCTGATGCTGCCCGACAGCCCTGCCGTCGACACCCTGTTGTGGGACGCCGGTTTGGCTGCGTCCCTGCAACCGGGGCAATTGGTGCTGGACATGGGCTCGTCCGACCCGGTGCGCTCTCGCGACAATGCTGCACGCCTGGCGCAATCGCGCATCGCCTTTGTCGATGCCCCGGTCTCGGGGGGCGTCAAGCGTGCGGTCGATGGCAGCCTTGCCATCATGATGGGCGGTGAGGCCGACGCCGTCGAACAGGTACGTCCGTTGTTGCAGGTCATGGGCAAGACCTTGGTGCATGTGGGCGCTGCGGGAGCCGGCCATGCGGTCAAGGCCCTGAACAACTATGTATCAGCCAGTGGCCTGCTGGCCGTCTGTGAGGCCCTGACTGCTGCCGAGGCGTTCGGGGTCGACCCGCACAAGGTCAATCAGGTCTTCAATGCCTCAACCGGCCGCAACAACACGACCGACGTCAAAGTCGAGACCTTCATGCTGTCTGGCGCCTTCAACTCCGGCTTTGCGTTGGCCCTGATGCGCAAGGACCTGCAGACCGCCCAGTCGTTCATCGATCGGATGGGCACAGAGGATGGTTTCGCACAGGCCTGCCTGAACGCCTGGCAGCAGGCCGAAGAAGGGCTTGACCCCGGAGCTGATCACACTGCGATGTACCGCTTCATCCGCGGACGCTAAAGGCACGCAAGCGGTACGGCAACTCACAGACAAAAGGAGACACGCCATGAAAGGCATGGTTTTCAAAGGCAATCGGCAGATCGAATTGATGGACTTTCCGGACCCCACGCCGGGGCCGGGCGAGGTCGTCCTTGAAATCAAGGCCTCGGGCATGTGCGGCAGCGATCTCAAGTTCTACCGGGCGGCCGATGCCACCGCCGCACTGGGGCTGGGCGCCATCAGTGGCCCGCTGATCGCAGGCCATGAGCCCTGCGGCGTGGTCGCGGCGGTGGGGCCAGGCGTGTCGCCCAAGCAGGCCCGCGTCGGACAGCGCGTCATGCAGCACCACTACCGCGGCTGCGGAGCCTGCGATCACTGCTCGACAGGCTGGATGCAACTGTGCGTCGACGGCGTCGCTGAGGTCTATGGCGCCACCGGGCATGGCGCACATGCGCGCTACATGAAGTGCCCGGCGCGCACGCTCGTGCCCTTGCCTGATGAACTCAGCTTTGCTGCCGGCGCTGCAATTTCCTGCGGCACCGGCACCGCTTGGGGGGCGCTGCAACGATTGACGCTGACGGCCGATCAGACGATTGCCGTATTCGGCCAGGGACCGGTCGGCCTGTCGGCCACGCTGCTGGCCGCGCAGATGGGCGCGCGGGTTATTGCGCTGGATGTGAACGATGCCAGGCTCGAACGGGCACGTGAATTTGGCGCGCAGGCGTTGATCAATCCCACGAAGACCCCCGATGTGGTGCAGGCCATTCGGGACCTTACACATGGACGTGGCGCGCATGCTTCACTCGATGCCTCGTCATCGCCCAATGCCCGCGCTCAGGCGGTACGGTGCGTGCGCACCTGGGGTAAAGCCTGCTTCGTGGGCGAAGGCGATTCCGTGACCCTGGACGTGAGCCCCGACCTGCTGCGCCGGCAGGTGACGCTCATCGGGTCCTGGACGTTTTCCACCGTCGGGCAGGGCGCATGCGCGGAATATTGTGCTGACCGTGGCATCGATCTGGACCGCTTGTTCACGCATCGCTGGACGCTGGACCAGGCCGTGGAAGCCTATACGCTGTTCGACCGCCAGTCTGACGGCAAGGGCGTGATTGTCCCGTCCTGATGGTGATCAACACACCCCTCTGATCGTTGAACGGAGTCTTCAAACGCATGTCTGCCATCGCGCCATCCTCTTCCGCTGCTACTCAGACCTCCGGGGCCAGCGGCCCTGGCGTTGCCGCCGCGTACAGTCGGACCGAAGGCTCGGTCACTGCGCCGTCTTCAACGCCGCCTGTCGGCACGCCTGAAGCCGCGGCGGCGGCCACACACTGGCTCGCCGCTCTGGATGAAGCACTCACCCGCACCGATGCAACCGGCGCTGCGGCCCTGTTCGCCGATTCCGGTCACTGGCGCGATCTGGTCGCACTCAGCGGCACCATCTCAACGGTCAGTGGTCGTGAGCCCATTGCACAGGCCCTGAGCGCCTGTCTGGCACACAGCCGGCCCATCAACGTACGACTGGCGGCCGAGCGGACGCCTGCGCGCTGGGTCGCACGTGCCGGTCAGGATGTCCTGGAAGCCCTGTTCGAGTTTCAGACTTCGGCAGGCGTGGCGTCGGGTGTGCTGCGCGGCGTGGCCGACCCCTCAGGACCAGGCGGCATTCGTGCATGGATCCTGGTCACGGCGCTGCAGGCCCTGCATGGCGACGACCGACGCGGACTGAGCCGCGACCAGGCCCTGGACAGCAGCCGGGAATTCGGCGTCGAGAACTGGCTCGATCGGCGTGTGCGCGCACGCCAGTACGCAGACCATGATCCGCAGGTCCTGGTGATCGGCGCAGGACAAGCGGGGCTGTCCATCGCCGCACGGCTGACCGCCGACGGGGTGGACACATTGGTCATCGACCGGGAAGCCCGTATCGGTGACAACTGGCGCAACCGCTATCACTCGCTCACGCTGCACAACGAAGTGCATGTGAACCACCTGCCCTTCATGCCCTTCCCGCCGACCTGGCCCACCTTCATCCCAAAAGACAAACTAGCCAACTGGTTCGAGTCCTATGCAGAGAGCCTGGAGCTGAACTGCTGGACTCGCACCGAACTGACTTCCGGGCGCTGGGACGAAGGCTCACGACGCTGGACGGTTGAACTAACACTCGAAGATGGCAGTGTGCGCACCATGCGGCCCCGCCACCTGGTCTTCGCCTGTGGTGTGAGCGCCATTCCCAAAGCGCCGCAAGCGCCCGGCTTGGACACCTTCCGAGGCACCGTGCTGCATTCGGGCGACTACACCGACGGCAGGGATTGGCGCGGCAAGCAGGCCTTAGTGCTCGGCACAGGGAACAGTGCACATGACGTGGCTCAGGATTTGCGCGCGCACGGCGTTCAGGTCTCGATGATCCAGCGCAGTCCCACGCATGTGGTAAGTCTGCGCCAGGCGCAGCGTGTGTATGCGCTCTATACCGAGGGCATGCCGATCGAGGACAGCGATCTGCTCGCCACCGCACTGCCTTACCCGGTGCTGATCGATGCGTACAAGATCTTCACAGAACTATCCCGGCAAGTGGATCAGCCGCTGCTGGACCGCCTTGCGGCGCGTGGCTTTCGCCTGACGGCTGGAGAGGACAACACCGGCTTTCAAATGATGTATCTGCGTCGAGGCGGCGGCTACTACTTCAACGTCGGTTGCTCCGACCTGATTGCAAACGGCGAGATCGGTCTCATCGACCATGCGCAGATCGACCATTTCGTCGAAGAGGGTGTGCGCATGAAAGACGGGAGTGTGTTTCCAGCCGATCTGGTGGTAGCCGCCACCGGATATCACAACCCGCAGGAAGTCGTGCGTCGCGCCCTCGGCGACGCCGTGGCCGAGCGGGTCGGCGAAGTCTGGGGCGTTGACCACGACGGTGAGGTGCGCAACATGTGGCGCCCCACCGGACATCCTGGCCTGTGGTTTACCGCAGGCAGTCTGGCGCAGTGCCGGATCTACTCGCGCTACCTGGCGCTGCAGATCCGGATGGCGGAATCAGCCAGCTGAGGCTCAGGTCAGGGCCGGGATCAGATCCTTCCGGCCCGACCAGTCCCAGGCAAAGCCTGTGCGTGACACGCCTAACAACATGCCGTGCAGGCTTTTCGGATGCACCCACATGTTGTCGCGCTCGGATGCCATGTCGTCGCCGCGAGGGGTCAATGACGCGCCGGCCGCAAGCATGTGCTGCTTGAGACCTTCGAAATCGTGTGTCTCGAGGTAGCACATGTAGAGCGCATCGCCGCCGCGCCGCTCGACGAATCGCCGCATGGCACTTGGTTTGCCGGCAAACGTCTGCGATAGCTCGATCCGATCCAGGCGTGCGGGCGGATCAAAGAGCGTCAGTGTGCCCTCGTAGCCGAAGCGCGCGCTGTTGATGGGACAGAACCGCGAGGCATCCAGACCGAACAGATCGGTGTAACGCGCGCTCACCACTTTCCAGTCGGTGTTCAGCGCATTGGTTGCCTCATAGAAGAACGACACCCTCCCCAGCCGGGGACGCTGCACGAAGCGCGAAATGACCATAGGAAATCCGAACGTACTCGTGCCCGGCAGATACAGCTGATCGGCCTCTCGGGTAAACGCCACGCCACGGTTGCGCAGACGCTCGTCGAGTGCATCGAGGTGCTCGGTGGCATACCCGGCTGCGAACAAGCCCTCACCCCAGCGATCCAGATGGGCCTGCACAGGACCTGGCCCACGTGGCTGCAACAGTTCGACCTCACTCTCGCCCAGGCGCATGACGGTGCGGGAGGCATTCAGATGCTCGATGGTCGATTCACGATCAGTCTGCGCACCCAGCACCTTGGCAAACGTTTCGGCAGCGCGGGAACGGTCCTGCACGGCCAGTTGCATACGGTCGACTCGATTGAGCATGGGCGATCTCCTGAGGATGGGTGGAAGGACAGACCCGCTAAGGGTCAGAACTGAAGGGTCAGGGCTGCATTGTGCGCGCGAGACCGCCGAGCGCGATTTCAGGTTTCACGTCTGAGCCTCGCCCCGCAGACTCCAACCGAACGTACCTGCGCGCCAAGCAGGTGCTTTCGGCCCACTTTATGCCTCAGCCCACCTCCACCATGTCGAAGTCCGCCTTGGCCACGCCACAGTCTGGGCACCAGTCATCTGGTATCGCTTCAAAGCGCGTGCCGGGCGCGATGCCATCCTCAGGCCGTCCCTGAGCTTCGTCGTAGATGAATCCGCACACAATGCATTGCCAAGTCTTCATGGTGTCCTCAAGAAAACAAAAGGGTGATTCGCTCGAGCATGACGGCCGTGTTGGCCGTCACACAACCCGGATCGCATCCAGGGCCTGTTGATAGTGGTTGGCATGGCGCTCCTCCACTTTGGCCAGGGCCGCGAAACGTTTGGCCGCCTTGTCGAGTACGGACTTGAACTGTTCGGCATGTGCTCTGGACTCGCCGATCTGCGCATCCAGTTCAGCCGCCGCTGCGGCGTTGCCATCGTCCACTGCCGCCTGTCGAAAGGCCGGATACATCTCGGTGTATTCGTACGTTTCGCCTTCGATGGCGATTTCAAGGGCTCTGGCAGGGCTGATCTGATCCGCCGGGTAAAGCAGATCGAGATGGCCGAATGCATGCATGACTTCCTGATCAGCCGTCTGCTCAAAAATCCGCGCGGTCGCTTCATCGCCGGCCGCCCGTGCAAGCCTGGCGAAGTAGCGATACTTGATATGCGCCATGGATTCGCCAGCAAAAGCCGCTTCCAGATTTTGATAGGTTTTGATGTCCGGACGTGCCATGAGTTCAGCTCCTGTGCAGTGAGTTGAGGTGCAATGAAAGGCATTGTGAGGATCGATCAATAATCGGTCTAATAACTAATATCTTTAATCGTGATCTAATTTATCGATCACGATCTCCCACGATGCCATGGCCGCCCTGCCCTCTCTCAGACAACTGCGCTATCTGCTTGCACTGACGGAGCACCTGAACTTCACCCGGGCCGCGGAAGCAAGCTTTGTTAGCCAATCCACCCTCAGCGCCGGGCTCAAAGAACTGGAGTCCACCCTGGGTGTGCAGCTGGTCGAGCGCGACAGGCAATCAGTCGCCTTGACGGCCGTGGGCCAGAGCGTGGCCACGCGTGCACGCCAGGTGCTGGCCGCTGCGCAAGACCTGACCGACTTTGCCGCCGCAGCCTCGCGGCCCATGCAGGGACAGCTTCGACTGGGCGTCATTCCCACGATCGCCCCATTTGTCTTGCCAGATGTCATGCCGATCCTGCGCAAAAAATTCCCTGGCCTGCAGCTGTCCTTACGCGAAGACCTGACGGCGCATCTGCTGACGCGTTTGCATCACCGCCAACTCGATTTCATTCTGATTGCGCTGCCCATCGAGACCGGTGAACTCCATGTGCGTCCGCTTTATGCAGACAAATTTTGGCTCGTGGGACGCAAAGACGACTTGGCGGTCTCTGGCCGCGCGATCCGCTTGAACCATGAATGGACCGAACGGTTGCTCCTGCTGGAAGAAGGACACTGCCTGCGGGATCACGCCCTGCAAGCCTGTCGAGCCGCAGAGGTAGGCCACGCAGAGGGCATCGAAGCGACCAGTTTGCTGACCTTGATCCAGATGGTGGCCTCAGGCATGGGCGTGGCACTGTTGCCAGAGATGGCGCTCAGACATGGGCTGATCAGGCATCAGCCATTGCAGGCGCGCCCTCTGGCTGCCCCCGCTCCGCACAGAACGATTGCACTGGTGACACGCCCGACCTCTGCCCATATGGCCGCCTTTGAGGCGATCGGCCAGGTGATTTCAGCGGAGCACGCGCGCCGCAAGCGCAATCCCACCTGAGCGCGTCATCTGAGCGCGTCATGGTTCACCTTGACCTGTGAGCACTCACGTCAACCGTGGTGATGCCCGTCTCGTCACGCTCGTGCGGTTGCCGGCAGGGCGATGGAAGTGTTGTGCATGGGCGGCGTCGTGGGGGTCCACTCGCAAAAAAAAGGCCCGGAGATTATCCGAGCCTTTCAAAATTGGTGGACCGAAGGAGGATCGAACTCCCGACCTCCGCATTGCGAACGCGGCGCTCTCCCAGCTGAGCTATCGGCCCGATGAAGCCGCTCAATATAGTCGATCTGAAGCCCGCATTCAAACCGCGATGGCACTGCAGGATGTGCCATCGCAGCACTCAGCTACGCACAATGCAGCGGGCAGGCCATGACAGCGCTGCCCGCTTGCGAACCCTCGCGTATCAGCCCTCAACTCAGACGCCGATCATCCCGCCATCGTCGCGAGTAATCACCAGCGTGGCCGAACGAGGCCGACCCACCGGCCCGTACTTCTGCGTGCCTGTGGCCGTGCCAGGCCACTGGCTTTCGAAGGCAAAACTCGACGCGCTCCCCAACGCGGGCGTGTTCTCACCCGGGTGTTGAATGCAGACGAACATCG
>CANHUQ010000074.1 GCA_947463885.1 Burkholderiales bacterium | reverse complement strand
GTTCGAGCACGGCATGCTGTTCGCGTCGGTGCGTCACAGTCCCACAAGTGGCGGCACGGTGGGCGGGGTCGGCAACAAACCTGCAGGTTCGATTGCAATGGTGTCAGTGGGCGGCATCGGCTCGCCTGGCAGTGGCGACTACAAAGCGCCAACGGGCGTCGCGATCGTGGCCGGAAACACCTGGGATGCGATGCGCATGGCTCGCAGCGCGTCGGTCACCTGGACACCGGCAGCCGATGTCGCAGCGCGTGATTCATCGGCCATCGCAGCGCGAGCAGCCTGGCTGATGAACAATGGCTCGCCGCTGGTGGCGCAAAGTGTGAATGCACAAAACCTGGCTTCGGCACTTGGCGCAGGTGCTGGGGTTATCGGCGCCAGCTACCAGCTGCCTTACCTGGCGCACGCCGCGCTGGAGCCGCTGAATTGCTCTGTGCGATTCAAACCGGCCAGCGGGTCGGCGCCTGCTAGTTGCGAAGTCTGGGCACCAACTCAAGCGCCCGATGGAGTCAAGGCCACGGCGACGGCGCTATGCCCGGCTGGCACGGTCGTGACCGTCGTCAATACGCTGGTGGGGGGCGGCTTCGGGCGTAAGTTCGAGCAGGATTTTGTGCGAGAAGCGGTGCAGGTGGGGCTGGCCTGCCCGGGCAAGCTCGTGAAACTCATGTGGCCGCGCGAAGAAGACTTCGCCAACGACGTCTATCGGCCGATGACGCTGTCCCTGATCCATGCTGCCGCCTCGCCCACGACCGGCCGCATCACCGGTTGGCGCAACCGGATCGTTGGCCCATCGATCGGCGCGCAGCGCGGTGCCAGCACGGCGACAGTCGATCATTCAGCGGTCGAAGGCGCGGTCGACCTGCCTTATGCACGCGATCCGCTGCTCGTCGAGTATGTGCGCCACGACAGTCCTATTCCGGTGGGCTACTGGCGATCGGTGGGGCTGTCGATCAATACCTTCGCGGTTGAGTCGGCCATGGATGAACTGGCTGCGGCGATCGGTTGGGACCCGATCCAGTTTCGGCTGAACAATCTGACCGATGCGCGGATGATCAACCTGCTCACAGCCTTGCGCACATTCTCGGGATGGACCACGGTGCCGGCTGCCGGGCGTGCACGAGGCGTGGCAGTTGCCATCGGATTTGGCAGCTACGTGGGTCAAGTGGCAGAGGTGTCAGTCAATGCCACGACCGGTGCCGTACGTGTGCATCGCGTGAGTACGGTGCTGGATTGCGGCGTGGCCGTGAACCCGGGCGCCATTCGAGCGCAGGTGGAAGGGGCGGTGGCCATGGCCATGTCAGCCACGCTCTGGGATCGGCAGACCTTCGTGAACGGGGTGGCACAGGCACGCAACTACAACACCTATCGCCCGGTAAAGCTGGCCGACATGCCGCAAGTGGACGTGCAGATCATTGCCTCTGGGGGAGCCATGGGCGGCGTGGGCGAACCGGGTGTGCCATGCGTGGCGCCCGCCATTGCCAACGCGCACGCGCGTTTGGTGGGCGCACCCGCGCGCAAACGTTCCTTACCGTTTTTCCCGGGTGCGACCCTGGGCGGGCTGTAAACGCGACTTATCTGAAAAACAGCGTCGCCAATCCCAGAAAGATGAAAAAGCCCATGCTGTCGGTGGTGAAGGTGAGCAGGACCGATGACCCCAGTGCGGGGTCTCGGTCGAGCTTTTGCAGCACCATGGGCACTGCCATGGCAATCATGGCCGCCAGCAGCATGTTGAGCACCATCGCCAGCATCATGGTCAGACCCAGCGTGAGGCCCTGACCGGAGTCGGAATACAGCCACCAGGCAAAGGCGCCGGCGATGCTGCCCCAGACCGCGCCGTTGAGCAGCGCAATCACCAGTTCCTTGCGCACCAGCCGGATGGCGTTGCTGGTGGTCACCTGACCGAGCGCCAGGGATCGGATGAACAGCGTCATGGTCTGATTGCCTGAATTGCCTGCGATCCCGGCCACGATCGGCATGAGCGCGGCCAGTGCCACCACTTTTTCGATGGTGCCCTCGAACGCCCCGATGACCCGCGAGGCGAAAAACGCCGTGCACAGATTGATGGCCAGCCACAGCCAGCGATTGCGCGCGGAATTCCAGATCGAGGCAAAGAGGTCTTCTTCGTCGCGCAAGCCGGCAGCCGACAGCACTTCGGACTCGTTTTGCTCACGGATCAGGTCGACCACTTCAGAGATCGTCAGTCGGCCAATGAGTCTGCCGCGGGCGTCGACCACGGGGGCTGAGGAGAGGTCGTAGCGCTCGAAGGCCTGCGCAGCATCGGCGGCTTCGTCCAGTGCCTGCAGGGACAGCACGTCGCGCTGCATGACGTCTTGCACCAGGGTCTCGGGCTCGTTGATGAGCAGCCGATCGAGTGGCAGCGCACCCTGCAGCACATCGCGGCGATCGACGACAAAGACCTGATCGGTGTGCTGCGGCAGTTTGTCGAAGCGGCGCAAATAGCGCAGCACGACCTCGAGCGTGACGTCCTCGCGCACCGTGACGAGATCGAAATCCATCCATCCGCCCACCGACGCTTCAGGGTAGGACATGGCTGCGCGCAACTGCTCGCGCTCTTCGGGGTCGAGCTGGCGACGCACCTGCTCCACCACGTCATCAGGCAGATCCTCGGCAAGTTCCGCGATGTCGTCAGGGTCGAGTGTGCCTGCCGCTGCGACCAGCTCGTCACGGTCCATCGAGGCGATCAGCGTCTCGCGGACCGAGTCCGTGACTTCGACCAGGATCTCGCCGTCGCGCTCAGCCTTGATCAGATCCCAGACCACCAGCCGCTGATCGCGCGGCAAGGCCTCGAGGATGTAGGCCACGTCTGCCGGGTGCAGCGGGTCGAGGCGGCTGCGCAGATGCTCCAGATGCTGGGCAACCGCCACCTGCTCGACCAGCACGCGCCGATCGGGTGTCAGTCCCTCGGACTCATGGCGCGCCTGCTCACGCACCAGCTGATAGCGGTCGAGCAGATCCTGAACTTCGTTCAGGGCGCGTTGCGCGTCTTCGGGGTCGCGCGGAAACGCCGCTGACGACAGCTTTGCGTCAAGGTCGGCAGGATCGCGCCCCAGGGGCGACGGATGAATGGGCTCGGTCATGTGCGGCGGATGCCTGGCACGGCGTACCGAGCAAGACGAGGTCAGCTGCGGCGCGGTCCGGGCCGGGCGAACGGTTGATTGGCGTTCACGTCGGGGCACAGCCGCTGACGGCTGCGAAGGCTACGGATGGCCTGCATTCTAGGCGTCACAAGCGATCACGCCAAGTCAGCCGAGGGCTTGGACGCAGGCGCAGCCTCACATTGCGGAGGTGCGAGCCTCAGGGCGTCTGGACTGCGCCCATCCAGCGTTGAATGACGGCTGCACGCCGCAGCAACCCGGGGTGCCCGGGGTTGCGCTCGTAAAAGCGTGGCCTGGGAAGCATGGCGGCCATACGCGCCGATTGCGACACGGACAGGCGGGCAGCCGACACCCCGTAGAGCTTGCGCGCTGCGGCTTCGCATCCGAATGTGCCCACGCCCCACTCGGCCACGTTGAGGTAGATCTCCAGGATGCGGTCCTTGGAGAGCACTGCCTCGAGCATGTAGGTGATGAGCAACTCCTGCACCTTGCGCAGATAGCTGCGCTCGCCGCTCAGAAACAGGTTCTTGGCCAGCTGCATGGTGATGGTGGAGCCGCCCGCAATCACTTTGCCACTGCGCTGATTGCGCTCATGTGCCTTTTCAATCGCATCCCAGTCAACGCCTTCGTGCACGGTGAAATTAGCATCTTCGGCGGCAATGACCGCACGCTTCAGGTGGGGGGCAATTCGCTCGTACGGCACCCACTGATACGCGATCCGGGCGTTGGGGTCCTGAGCGCGCAGCACAGCCAGTTGCGCACGCATGAAACTCGTGCTGGCAGGCGGATGCGATCGCCACCACACAATGTGAGCCAGATACCAGAGCTGCAGGGCCACCACGACCAGCGCCAACAGACCGAGCAACCCCGCGAGCACGACCATGATGCTGCCGCGCGCATGGCGCTGCAGGGGGCCACGCAGGGGTTGGCTCAGGGCTTGCGCCCGCGCAGAGAAAGCCCTTGGATCGCTCACGCGCAGCGCAGCCTGCTCAGTGGGCCGCCAGAGCATCGCGCAGCGCAGCGTAAACCGGCGCCACATCGGGGCGCACGCCTCTCCAGAGCGCAAACGACTCAGCCGCCTGCCCCACGAGCATGCCCAGGCCATCTTCGATCCGCGGGCATCCGGCGCTGTGTGCCAGTCGCATGAACGCGGTGGGCTGCGCGGCGTAAACCATGTCGAGGGCCACGGCCGCATGGCTGAGCAATTCGGGACGGATGTCAGGGGCCGCATCAGACAGACCGGCGGCGGTGGCATTGATGATCAGGTCGAAGCGGCCATGCGCCTGCGCCAGGCTGATCGCTGCGATTCGCCTGGCCTGCTCGGGAGCGATGCGGGCCGATACCTCGGCACACAGAACCTCAGCGCGGGCGGGCGTGCGATTAGCGATGCTCAGTTGACCCACGCCTGCTTCGAGTAAGGGCTGCACCACGCCACGTGCCGCACCACCAGCGCCGAGCATGAGCACGCGCGCGCCATGCAGTGACACACCCAGACGGCTCTGCAGATCGCTGACCAGGCCCGCGCCATCGGTGTTGTCGCCCAGGACCTCGTCGGCTTGAAACACCAGCGTGTTCACGGCGCCGGCGACCGCTGCCCGCGGCGTATGACGCTGCGCATAATCGAAGGCCTGGGCCTTGAAGGGCACGGTGACGTTCAGGCCATGGCCGCCTTCGGCGCGAAAGGTCTGCACCGCGGCCAGGAACCCATCGAGCGGGGCGAGCAGTCGCCCGTAGTCGATCTGCTGACCGGTCTGCTGCGCAAACATGGCATGGATGGCCGGCGAGCGGCTGTGAGCCACCGGGTTACCGATCACTGCGTAGCGTGCTGGTCTCGAGTCCATCGTTGGTGAAGGTCCAGGTGCGAACGATCTGCAGGATATCGCCCTCGCGTGACATCTCGGCGGGAAAGCGCTCGTAGGGCTGCCCCGCATAGACGATATCGCGCACGGCGCGGTTCAATGCCTCGTATTTCGACTTGCGATTGATGATCACATCGACCACCTTGCCCTGACGATCAATCTCGACCGTGATCACCAGGGAGTCGTATTGCTTGCCGCGAGCTTCGGGCGGATACCGGCTGGTCCCGATGCGTTCGACCCGCTCGGCCCAGTCGGCCACGTATCGCGCGTACTGGACCCCCACTGCGTTGACGCCAAAGGTGAGCCTGCGTGGGCGCTTGTTGTAGTCCTCGATGCGACGATCGATTTCGGCCTGCATGCGGGCCAGTACCGCCTCGGAGGTGTCGCGGTCCGTCCCATCGGGGCGTGGCGTGGACTCGGGCACTGCATCGGTTGAGCTTGGGGCCTGCGGGCCCCGTGCTGCGGTGAGCAATTCGCGCTGGCGCGCTTCGAGTTCATCGATACGTCGGCGCTGGGCGCTCAGTGCGGTGCCGTCTCGGTTCGCCACGTCAGGCACCAACGGCGACTTCGCGCGACCGCGATCATGCTCACCGCCCCCTTCTTGATCCACTTGCGCCAGCACTTCGGGTGCGAGCGGCCGGGATGCAGACTTCGCATTGAGCAAGACGACATCCAGGCGGGAGTCGTTAGGGTTCATGAGGATCGGCATGGGGGGCGCAAAGCGCACCATCAGAATGACCGCGTGCAATGCAATCGACAGGCCCACCGCCATGGCCAGCGGATCGCGACGCATCAAGGCCGTGCATCCGGAGAGCCAGCTGCCAGCCCATGCATGGGGGCCTTGTGCAGAGGGCCTCTGTGCATGAGCCCCCTGTGCCGCCTGCGGGCGCACCGCTTTCGCTCGGTGGGAGCGTCTGGCCATGGGACTCAGGCCGACTCGGCCGGCGGCGACTCTGGCGCCGAATCGGCCATGGCGTCCGTTGCCTGCATCGCAGCGGGATCGAGCACTGGTTCGGCACCCTCATCCTCAACCGGCTCGAGCAAGTCCATCGCATCCTGCGCCGAGGTACTGGCGATCGAGACAAACCTGGCTGACACGGTCAGGTCGAGCAGATCGTGCTCAAGCATGTCGATCAGGATGCGCTGGCCTGCTGCCAGGCCCACTGCAGGCAGCTCCGGCATGCGCAAATAGAGCGGCGCTTGTGCGAGCCGCACAAGATCCTCGCGCACCACAACCGCTTCGTGGCGCGACACCTCGTGCTGACCCAGCCAGCGCAGACACCAGTAGCGCTCCATACGTTGCTGGAATTCGGCATACGCTCCATAGCGTGCATCGAAGGCCGAGATCACGGCGAACAGATCGGCATCGCCAGCAGCATGCGGTGGCGCCTGACCCAGAGTGACCGCAATCAGTTGACGTTGATTGAGCAGATCGACGTAGCGGCGCAGCGGTGAGGTGGACCATGCGTACTGCGCGACACCCAGTCCCTGATGCGCAGCCGGCTGGGTGGTCATGACCACGCGCCCGCCCGGAGGCTGAGCACGATAAATGCCCGGGGCGCGATGGTCGGCCAACATGCGGCCCCAGGCCGAATTGGCCAGGATCATCAACTCGGCCACGATCCGATCGAGCGGCGCATCGCGCCGGCGCTGCACGATACGCACGCTTTGCGCGCCTTGCTCGTCCAGATCGACGTAGAAGCTGAAATCGACCCGATGCCGGGCTTCGGGCTTGCCACGCACACGGTCGCGCTCGGCCGATAACGCCAGGGTCAGACGCCACAGCGCGCGCAGCGCGCCGGCCTGATCCATCCCAGCGAGGGGATCGTCGCCTTGCGGATCGGTGAGCGGATCGCGCTGAAGCGCTTCTTCGGTGATCCGATCATCCAGCCGATCATGGCGCAGGTTGGCGGCGACATGAATCCGCTCGAGTCGGCTCTCGAAGGTGAGCACCCGGGTGCCGGCTTCATCCAGGTCAGCATAGAGCGACAGTGCAGGCACCGTGCGGCCGGCTTCGAGCGAGCAGCAGGCAATCGGCGCGTCGGGCAGCATGGTGATCTTGTCGCCCGGCATGTAGACAGTCGACATGCGATCGCGCGCCAGTCGATCGAGCGGTGTATCGCGTCCGAGAAGTAATGCCGGCGCGGCAATGTGCACGCCCACGCGCAAGCGGCCATCGGCCAGCGTCTGCACCGACAGGCAGTCGTCGATCTCGGTGGTGGTGGAGTCGTCAATGGAAAAAGGCTGCGCATCCGACAGGGGCAGATCGGCCGTGAGCGCGTCGAGCTCGGAGGCAAGCGCTGCCGCATCACTGGACGCAAACCCCGGCCCTCTTGGGAAATGCTCGGCCATGAAGCAGCCCAGGTGCAATGCGCGCGCATCGGGGAACGCCCCTGCATTGAGCAGCACGCGTGCAGCCGGTGCACGTGTGAGTGCACAGGCTCGCTCGAGCGCACGCCACTCGATCGAATTCTTGTCGGGCCGCACCAGGAGGCGCGCAGCCTCGTGTGCCACCGGGTCAGGGACGGTGCCTGCCGCCAGCGCCGCAGCCCACACCTCGATGCGCTCGGCCTGCTCCTTTTTTCGCTCCAGCGCGGCCAGTGCCGCTTTGAGGGTATCGGGCGGGGCGGGCCGATAACGGCCCTTGCCCTTGCGATAGAAATACACCGGCGATGCATGCACGCGCAGCAGCAGGCTGGCGGACTCCACCGCCGACGGCGCATGGCCGTAATAGTCTTGGGCCAACCCGGTGAAGTCGAACTCTTCCTGCGGCGCACATTCCCACAGGAAATCAAGGTCGATGTCCTGGGCATCGCGCTGTGCACGCTGCATGAGTTCGGTGGCCGATGGCTCCGTGAAGCGCAGCATGACCGAGGTGCTTTTGACCTTGGTGCGCTTGCCGGTGGCCGACTCGACCTGCAGGCTCGCGCCGGCGTCAGAGAGCACCGTTGCGGCCTTGAAACCGCCGTCTTCTTCGAACAGGACGTGTGTGCTCGCCATGGACCCGTATTGCCTTCACTGCACCGCGCGCATTGCACGGTAACCCTGCCGCGGCCCGGGCCGCTGAACCGCTGATTATATCGGCTTGACTACAATCGGCCCCGCCTGATCAACCTCACTTTGACTGCGGAGTACACCATGGCCATGGATGTCATCGACTATCGGATCGAAGGACACGAGATGCAATTCGTGGAGGTCGAACTCGACCCGGGAGAAGCCATGGTGGGTGAGGCCGGCAGCCTCATGTACATGGAGGATGGTGTCACCCTGGAAGCCGTCTTCGGCGACGGCCGAGCCAGCGCAGGCGGGGGGCTGTTCGGCAAGCTGGTGGGCGCGGGCAAGCGGCTGCTGACAGGCGAGTCTCTGTTCACCACCATCTACGAAAACGGGGCCCGTGTACGCCGCAAACTTGCCTTTGCAGCCCCCTATCCCGGCAAGATCATGGCTGTCGATCTGGATGATGTGGGCGGGCAACTTCTGTGTCAGCGCGACAGCTTCTTGTGCGCAGCACGCGGTGTGTCGCTGGGCATCGGCTTTCAGCGCAAGCTTGGCGTGGGCTTTTTCGGGGGCGAGGGTTTCATCCTGCAGAAACTGGAAGGCGACGGGATGGTGTTTGTGCACTCGGGCGGCACGGTCATGCGCCGCGATCTGGCGGCCGGTGAACTGCTGCGTGTGGATACCGGGTGTCTCGTGGCCATGGCCGGCGGCGTGGACTTCGACATCGAATACGTAGGCAAGGTCAAGACCGCACTCTTCGGTGGCGAGGGACTCTTTTTTGCGGTGGTGCGCGGCCCCGGAACCGTGTGGTTGCAGTCGTTGCCGTTCTCGCGTCTGGCGTCGCGCATCTTTGCAGCCGCGCCGCAATCCGGCGGCGGCGGCCGCGAGCAGGGAGGCCTGGCGGGCATGTCATCGATCTTCGGAGGCGACGACGAGTAGTCGCACAGACAGGGGCTCACGGGCCCTTCAGCGCCCGATGCACCGAAGCATCTGGCTCAGAGCTGAATGCCGCCCGACACCTCGATGACCGCACCGTTCAGATAGCTCGCATCATCGGACGCCAGAAACGCGTAGACCGAGGCGATTTCCTCCGGGTTGCCCAGTCGGCCAAGCGGGACTTTGTCGACCATCTTCTGCTTGACCGCATCAGGAACGGTGTCAAGGATCGGGGTGCGAATGAACCCGGGGCACACGGCATTGACGCGCACGCCCTTGGGTCCGAGTTCACGCGCCCACGTTTTGGTGAAGCCGATGACACCAGCCTTGGTCGCGGCATAGTTGGTCTGACCGAAATTGCCGTATAGACCAACCACTGACGATGCGTTGACGATCGACCCCGAGCCCTGCGTCACCATCAGTTCGGCCACGGCCTGAGTGCACTCGAACACGCCCTTCAGGTTCACCGCAATCACTGAGTCGAACTGCGCCGAAGTCATTTTCGCCAAGCGTGCGTCCTTGGTGATGCCGGCGTTATTAATAAGGACGTCGATGCGGCCCCAAGCGGCCTTGACCTCGGCCACCATGGCATCAATCGCTGCACGGTCGGTGACATCCACCACACACCCCATGGCCTGACCTCCAGCCGCGCGGACCTGCGCCACCGCCGCCTGCACGCGCGCGCCCCCCAGATCACTGACCACGACGCGCGCACCCTCCGAGGCCAAGCGCAAAGCAGTCGCCAGGCCAATACCCTGAGCGGAACCGGTAACAATGGCAACTTTGTCGGACAGGCGCACGATGAGCATTCCGGAAGAAGTAAGGACGGCGCGCAGTGTAATCCGTCGAGTTGTCTTCCGGCCCGCAGACGCCGAAAATGGGCGCCTGGCCTCGGCCCTTGCCACCCGGCTTGGCGACCCTTCTCAGCTTTTCAGGAGACCTCTTTCATGTCCACGCACGATCTCGTGATTCGCGGTGCCACGCTCGTTGATGGCTCCGGCAACGCTGCCTGCATCGCCGACGTCGCGGTCGACCGCGGCACGATCACCGCGGTCTACCGGCGGGGCGCTGCCTCGCTGGATGGCGTTCAGTGCGTCACGCGCGCTCCGGCCGACGCTGGCGCAGCGGGAGCAGTCGGCGCCGGCGCGCCCGGCAGCGGGCGCCGTGAGATTGATGCAGGCGGCCTGCTGCTCACACCCGGGTTTGTCGATGTGCACACCCACTACGATGGTCAGGCCACCTGGGACGCCCAACTCGCGCCGTCATCCGTACACGGCGTTACCACGGCAGTCTTCGGCAATTGCGGGGTCGGCTTTGCTCCGCTTAAACCGGGCGCCCAGGACTTTCTCATCAACCTGATGGAAGGGGTCGAGGACATTCCGGGTTCGGTGCTGTCTGAAGGTATTCCTTTCACCTGGGAAAGCTTCCCGGAATACATGGATGCGCTCGAGCGCATGCCCCATGCGATTGATATTGGTGCGCAAGTGCCTCACTCCGCATTGCGCGTCTATGCCATGGGCGAACGTGGCGGCGATCATGCCGAGCAACCCACCGAACGCGAACGGCAATACATGGGCGAGCTGCTCGAATCGGCTTTGCGGGCCGGTGCACTGGGGCTCACGACTTCGCGCACGATCAAACACAAAGCGCGCGATGGCCGTCACACCCCCAGCCTGTCAGCCAGCGAAGACGAACTGCTGAGCCTGGCGCGCGCCATGCGTCGTGCCGGACGCGGCGTGCTGGAGGTCAACTCAGACTTCGGTCCGGGTGAGTTTGAAATCCTCGAGCAAGCGGCGCGTATCTCGGGCAGGCCCCTGTCGATTCTGCTGATTCAGGTTGACCGTGCACCGCACCTGTGGCGCGAGACGCTCGATCAGATTCATGCGGCGCGGGCCAAAGGACTGGATGTGAACGCACAGGTTGGCAGCCGGTGCATTGGCGTGCTGATCGGCTTTCAGGCGACACTCAATCCGTTCGGCTCCCATCCGGCCTGGCGTGAACACCTTGAGCCGCTGACCCACGCACAGCGGATCGAACGACTGCGGGCCGACCCGGCATTGCGTCGCCGACTGATCGATGAGCGCCCCGGCAACAAAGCTGCCGTGGTCATGGGAGGGATGCTTGAGCGCGCCTTCGAGATGGCTGCAGTGCCCGACTACGAGCCCGACGTGTCGGCCGATTCCATCAGTGCGCGCGCCCGCTCACGGGGTGTGAGCACATGGGAAATCGCGATGGAAGTGATGATGCAAGACGACGGCAATGGCCTGCTCATGCATCCGTTTGAAAATTACACGCACGGCGATCTGGAAGTGATCCGCGCGATGCTCGAAGACGATGCCACCGTGATGGGCGTGGGCGATGGCGGCGCCCATGTGGGCACCATCTGCGACGCCAGCGGCCCCACCTTCTTGTTGACCCATTGGGCACGCGACCGGCGGCGCGGGCCGCGCATTGCGCTGGAACGGCTCGTGCGCAAGCAAACGCTGGATTCGGCCCGATCCTACGGCCTGTTTGATCGGGGTCTGATTGCACCGGGCATGCGGGCGGACCTGAACCTGATCGACCTGCACGGCCTCACGCTGCACCGGCCGTACATGGCGTATGACCTGCCGGCAGGCGGGCGGCGCTTCCTGCAGACCGCTACCGGCTACCGCCACACCTTCGTCGCCGGGATCGAGACCTTGTGTAACGATCAGCCGACCGGCGCTTTGCCCGGGCGACTCGTGCGAGCCCTGGAACCAGGCCGGGTCGGGGCGGCAGCTTCCTGAGGTAAAGAGGGACCCGGGGGATCCGGCCTGACGGGAACGCTCAGGCCGGCAGGTATCCGGCAAACCGCAGGACCTCGTCCGCATAGTCTGCGAAGTCGGACAGTCCGTGGTCACTGCCCTGGATGACATGGTGGCGGGCGCCCTGATAGAACGCCACCATCTCGCGCCAGTCGAGCACCTCATCACCCGTGGCTGCAATCAGCAAATAGCGCTCAGGGCGGGTGATCCGCTGGGTTTGGAGGTTCGCCAGTTCCTCCAAGTGATGCGGCTCCAGCACGAACGTCGTGGTGGGGTCGTGATACTGGGTCTGCACGCCCAGATACTTCGACAGACTCGCCGCGGGGCGGGTCGAGGGATTCAACAGCACCGCGCGACAGCCCAGCTGTTCGGCCAGGTGCGTGGCATAGCAGCCGCCCAACGAGCTGCCCACCAGCGTGTCGGAAGCGCCCGGCGCGCAGTCCTTCAAAATCTGCGCAATCGCTGCCTTCGGTGAAACCGGCAAGGCGGGGCAGAAGAATTCCGCAGCCAGCCCCAGGGTGTGCATCCGATCCTGCAGCCATCGGGCCTTGAAGGACGACGGCGAGGACCGGAATCCGTGCAGGTAGATCAGCATGCCGCGCCGGCAGCCGTGCCGCCAGCCGCTGCGAGCGCCGAGAGCAATTTGCCGTGCACACCACCGAACCCGCCGTTGCTCATCACCAGAATACGATCCCCGAAACGGGCCTGCGCGGCAACGTCGGCCACTAGGCCATCGAGTTCGTAGTGAACACTCGCTTTGGCCCCGAGTGGCTCCAGCGCCTGGGCAGCATCCCAACCCAATGAGCCTGCGAAGCAAAAGGTGTGATCGGCCCCCACTAGACTTTCCGGGAGGCGGGCTTTCATGGTGCCCAGCTTCATGGTGTTGGAGCGTGGCTCCAGCACAGCCAGAATGCGTTCACCCGGCGCCATGCGCGCACGCAGCCCCTCGATGGTCAGGGCGATGGCGCTTGGGTGATGCGCGAAATCGTCGATGACCGAGATGCCACGTACGGTGCCTTTCACCTCGAGGCGGCGCTTGACGCCACCGAACCGCGCCAGCGCTTCAATCGCTTCATGCGGCGAAACGCCCACATGCTCGGCTGCAGCGATGGCCGCAATGGCGTTGGAGCGGTTATGGCGCCCGGCCAGTGGCAGGCTGCATCGGCCCAGGTTGCGGGCGCCGAGCATCACATCGAATTCGGTGACGTCCGCCGACTCGCTCACCGCCTCGGCATGCCACCCTGCTGAGGTCTCAAAGTCGACGCGCTCGCTCCAACAACCCCGCTCCAGGACACGCTGCAACGACGCCTCCGCGCCATTGACCACCAGCCGCCCACGGCCCGGAACAGTACGAACGAGATGGTGAAATTGAGTCTCGATCGCAGCAAGATCGGCGAAGATATCTGCGTGATCAAACTCCAGATTATTCAGGATGGCCGTTGTGGGCCGGTAGTGCACAAACTTCGAGCGCTTGTCGAAAAAGGCGGTGTCGTACTCATCGGCCTCAATCACGAAGGGCGTTTGCGCACCGGACAGTCGGGCCGAGAAGGGAAAGTTGACCGGCACACCACCAATCAGATACCCCGGTTCACGACCGCATGCCTGCAGAATCCAGGCGAGCAACGACGCCGTGGTGGTCTTCCCATGGGTGCCTGCGACCGCCAGCACCCAGCGGCCCGACAGCACATGTTCTGCCAGCCACTGGGGGCCAGACACATACGGCAGACGGGCATCCAAAATGGCTTCCATCAGGGGATTGCCACGCGAGACCACGTTCCCGATGACCCAGATATCGGGCTTGAGTGACAGCTGGGCCGGGTCGAACCCTTCAATCAGGTCGATCCCGAGCGCACGCAGCTGATCGCTCATAGGCGGATACACGCCTGCATCACAGCCGGTCACCCGATGACCCGCTTCGCGCGCGATGGCGGCGAGCCCACCCATGAAGGTGCCGCAAATACCTAGAATATGAAGGTGCATGGGGAACGGATTCTACGTCGGATACACTCGTGCGCGATGAACGCGCTCGCCTCCACTGCCATTCCGCGCCCTGCCGGGACCATCGCGCCGCCCGATCCGGGCGTGCCTGCGCTGCGCCTGGAAATCGCCGGTGAAGCAGCCCGGCTCATCGCTGATGGCGGGCTGGATTACGGTAGCGCCAAGCGCAAGGCGATCGCGGAGTGGCTTGATGGCAGACCGGCGCCGCGCGGCATCATGCCGGACAACCATGAGATCGATCGGGCTTTGGCCGAACACCTCGACCTGTTCGACCCTGAGCATGCAGGCCGCGTTGCCCGCATGCGTCGGGTTGCCCTGGCGTTCATGCATCCCTTGTCTGACAGCCATCCATACCTGACCGGAGCCGTTTGGAAAGGGATCGTCGCCGAACATGCGCCGATCCACATCCAATTGTTCCACGATGACGGCAAGGACATTGAGTTGCGACTGCTCAATAACGGGATCGAATTCGACGTGGACGAGATCGATCACTTTCGGGATGGCGGGCGTACACGCGTGCAGACGCTGCAGATGCACTGGCGCAATGAACCTCTGATGGTGTCGCTGTACCGGCATGATGATCTGCGAGGCGCCCT
>CANHUQ010000073.1 GCA_947463885.1 Burkholderiales bacterium | reverse complement strand
GGTGGCGAATGCCAGACCCGGCGGATAGACGTACGCCGGCGGGTACATGTAGTAGGGCGGCACCGGGTACCACCATGTGCCATAGATCGTGTACGGGTTGTACGTGGGCACGTACACCATCTGCGGCTTGGCCGGCTCGATGATGTAGACAGTCTTGCCTTCTGCCACCTCGGTACGCACCTGCTGCTCGGAGGTTGACTGCAGATTGCCCGCGGCCTGCGCGCGGGCACGCAGGTTTTGTACGGTCGCCATCACGTTCGCCTGCTGCGCGAGGAACGCATCACCGAGCTTCTGCGTCCATTCAAGTTTGTCGCTCATCTGCTGCAGCACGGTGGGTACGGCCGTCAGCGCCTTGACCGATGGATCCCAACGCTGCTGCTGCATGGCATTTTCAAGCGCCTTGTCGCTCACCCCGGGATTCGCCTTGGACCAGCGCGCGGCCTCCACCACTTCAAGCGGATAGGTCGATGCCATCAGCACTTGCGCAAGCAGGGCATCGGGGTACAGGGCAATGGGCGCCAGCAGTTGATCGAGCTCCTGCTGCGAGACCGGCTGTGAAAGCGGCGCGGCGCTCGAGGCAGCGGGCGTTGACGTGGCGGCGCCTGGCGAGGCCGAGGGGGCCACCGCGGGCTGCGACAGTGCGGAGCTGGCGAAGAGGGCCACAACAGTCACAGCGACTGTGATGTTCGAGAGCATGAACGTCTCCTTCACAAGTGGGGCCTGACAGACATGGATGGTCAGGTCTCAAATTGGACGGCGGATGATACAGCGGACAGTCCGGCACCGACGTTCCCCTGCGGGCAGACGTCTGATGCAGGCCTGCGAGGTGACACGCGGCCAATTCACGCGATCTTCAATCCAGGCGTGTTGACCGCGCCTTGCACGCGCCCCACCACCGCTGCCTGAATGAAGCCGTGCCGCGTGAAGACATCCATCACTTGCCCGACACTGTCGGGTGCGCACGCCACCAGCAATCCGCCACTGGTTTGCGGGTCGGTCAACAGTGCCCGATCGTGAGGCAGAAACCCCGCCGGCAACGTCACCTGATCGCCGTAGCCGGCCCAGTTGCGCTCCGATGCACCGGTGACAAACCCACGCGCGGCAAGGCTCGACGCATCTTGCAACAACGGCACGCTCGACCAATCGATATGCACCTCGCAACGCGCGCCACGGGCCATTTCAAGCGCGTGCCCGGCCAGGCCAAAGCCAGTCACATCGGTGAGTGCATGCACGCCGGGCAATGCCGCCAGGTCGGGGCCGGGAGTATTCAGGCGCGTGGTGGTGTCGAGCATCCGGGCATATCCGCTGGCATCGAGTTCGCCCTTCTTGAGCGCCGCCGACATGACGCCCACGCCGAGCGGCTTGCCCAATACCAGCACATCGCCGGGTTGAGCGTCGGCATTGCGCTTGACCCGATCAGGATGCACGAGCCCCAAGGCCACCAGCCCATAGATGGCCTCCACCGAATCGATCGTGTGCCCCCCTGCCACAGGAATCCCGGCTGATCGGCACACCGAGGCACCGCCCTCAAGAATGCGGCCAATCGTCTGTGTCGACAGCACATTGATCGGCATGCCGACCAGCGCCAGGGCGAGAATCGGGCGCCCTCCCATCGCATAGACATCGCTGATGGCGTTGGTGGCGGCGATCCGACCGAAGTCATGCGGATCATCGACGATCGGCATGAAAAAGTCGGTGGTGGCAATCAGCGCCTGATCATCGTTGAGTCGATACACCGCGGCATCGTCACTGGTCTCGATGCCGACCATTAACTCACGCGGGATCGGCATGGCCGCGGTGCTCTCCAGAATTTTCGAGAGCACACCAGGCGCAATTTTGCAGCCACACCCGCCACCATGTGACAGAGAAGTCAGGCGGGGCTCCACGGGCATGTCGGGTCGATTCATCTGGTCACCTCGGGCGGGTTGGTGCAGGCCGGCCCGCAAGGATACCGGGATCATTCAACGCGCCTTGCGCGCCACGCCCTCGTACGCGCCCATCCGCAGCCAGACTGCGCAGCCCTCCCGTCTAACGCCGTCGGACCAGGCCGGATCGAGCCAGCTTCGGCGCGATCAGTGTGCGGCGGTCCGTCCGATCAGGGCCTGCGCTGCTTGCTGCTCGTTGGCCACGTAGTCAAGGATCGCCTGTGCGCCGCTCAGGGAACGGTCAGGCAACTCGCCGCGACCGATCTTCATGAGCTGCAAACAGAACCAGCCCAAACCAGCCTTGGGCGGCTGAATTCCAAGCTCATACGACTGGGCGGTTTCAACACGGCCTGCAATCAATTGCGCTGGCAGATCAGTGTCGACGCAGACGGGTCGGCCCAGGCCAATCATGTCTGCCTCGCCGGACGCCAGGATCTCGTTCATGGCGGTGCGGGTGCGCAGGCCACCGGTGATCATGACGGGCATGGTCGCCACCGCCCGCACCGCTTTGGCGTACTCAAGAAAATAGGCCTCACGCAGCCGCGTACTTTCGGCCACGGACTGCTGGGGCGGGGTCTCGCCCGCCGTGCCTCGCACACCCATCATGCTGGGTTGCTCATAGTTGCCCCCGGAAAGCTCCAGCAGATCGACACCGTCTTCGCCTAACCAGCGCACCACCTGCAGACACTCTTCGTGGCTGAAGCCGCCCAGCTGAAAGTCAGACGAATTGAGCTTCACGCCGATCGGAAAATCCTCTCCCGCGGCCGCCCGGCAGGCCCGTACGGTCTCGCGAAGAAACCGCGCGCGATTGACGAGCGATCCACCCCATTCATCCGTGCGCTGATTGGCCAGGGGCGACAGAAACTGGCTGATGAGGTAGCCATGCGCAGCATGAATCTGCACCCCGGTGAATCCGGTTGCGCGTGCCATGGCGCTGACATGTGCAAACCGTGCGATGGCATCTTCGATTTCGTGCGCATGCATGGCGCGCGGGGGTACGTAATGATCGCCGCCCACCTTCAGGGCAATCGCTGAGGGTGCGATCGGTTGGGTGCACACATGACGAGGCGTCTGACGCCCTGGATGATTGATCTGCATCCAAAGCTGATTGCCCGCCACCGTCCCTGCCTGGGCATAACGTCGCAGGGCATCGATCCCGCCGTTGCGATCGATCACCACATTGCCTGGCCGCTCGAGATAGCGGCGATCGATCTGCACATTGCCCGTGACCACCAGGCCCGCGCCGCCCTCTGACCAGGCCCGATACAGGCGGTCAAGTTGCGGCGTCGCGCGATTCATGGCGTCGGCCAGACCCTCAGTCAACGCCGCCTTGCACAGGCGATTGGGAATCAGCGCCCCGCAGGGCAACAGCAAGCTGGAATGGATGCCAACAGTCACGGGACGCCCTCATGCGGTGAGAGACAGCCAAGCGGCCCTTCACGGGCCAGGCTGAATCACCAGCAGCCGGCGCCACCGTCAGGACGTGAGCTGCGCAGCTTGCTGCTGGTCGAAGGCCCCAGCGTAGCGCAACCGGCATCGGGCAGCATGGCTGCCGGCGTGTTTGCGGACCGTCGGGGTTCCTGAGCAGTGCGCACCGGGACCGGCTTTGCGGGTTCCACACGAGGCGACATCGACAGCCCACCCGACCCCGAACCAGTCACGACATCGAACTCACCAATGCGCAAGGTCGCTGGCCCCGCGGCAAGGCGCTCGAGGCTCGTGCCCGCGCTGCCTGCAGGCGAAGCTGCCGGCTCACTGGTCATTTTTCCGGCTTGCACCGGCCAAGGTGCGGCCATGCAAACGCAGGCCACAGTGGCGATGCGCATCGCATCGATCAACGCGAGACGGTCCATGTCAGACTCCTTGCGGACGGGCGCCCACGGCCAATGTGAATCGCCGCCAAACCACGCGGCACCGGTACTGGGCGGGCACCGATCGGCCCAGCTTGCTGCGAATTCAGGCGCCCGACAGGGGCAGTCAGACGGTCGGGCTGCAATGGCCGACCGATGTCCGGTACAGGCACAGCCAGTCGGCGAGGAAGGCGGTGGCGGCAAACGAGGGTTGACAAACGCGGCCCTCGCCGCATAGATTTCGGGGATGCGTTTCGCTCATCAGCCCACCCGCAAGCTACTCGCCCTGGATCCGATCCTGCTACTAGGCAGGGGCCGGACCGCGCGGCTGCGCTGAAATCAAGACTCAACGCAGCAACCGACGCAGCATCCGGCCCACCGAACCCCGACCGAACGCGGGGTGCCGGGCAAGCCAGACCGTCCAGGTACCTTTCCCCCGCCCCGCGACCCGGTTGCCGATCACACCGCAGCCCTGGAGTCCCGCATCATGATGAAGTCACCCGTCGGAAAATACGTTCCGTTCCCAGCCATCGATCTGCCTGATCGTCAGTGGCCGTCACGCACCATCACGCATCCGCCGCGCTGGCTGTCCACCGACCTGCGCGACGGCAACCAGGCGCTCTTCGAGCCCATGGACACAGCGCGCAAGCTGCGCATGTTCGACACCCTGGTCAAGATTGGCGTGAAGGAAATCGAGGTGGGTTTCCCTGCCGCCTCCCAGACCGACTTCGACTTCGTGCGTCACATCATCAACGAGGGGCTGGTCCCGGACGATGTCACGATCAGTGTGCTGACCCAGGCCCGCGAAGAACTGATTATTCGGTCCATCGAGTCCCTCGAAGGGGCCAAACGCGCCACCGTGCACTTGTACAACGCGACCGCGCCGGTGTTTCGCCGCATTGTGTTCGGTATGTCGCAGCAAGAATGCCTGCAACTCGCGGTCGACATGACCCGCGTCGTGCGCCGCGAACTTGAAGCGCGACCCGGCACGCAGTGGGGCTTTGAGTACAGTCCCGAAGTCTTCTCGACCACTGAGTTGCCCTTCGCACGCGACGTGTGCGCCGCCGTCATGAACGCCTGGGATGCCTCGCCGCAGCGCCCGGTCATCCTGAATTTGCCCGCCACCGTGGAATCGGCCACACCCAATATCTACGCCGATCAGATCGAATGGATGATTCGCAACCTGCCCAACCGCGAATCAGCGGTCATCTCGCTGCATCCCCACAATGACCGCGGGACGGCCGTCGCCGCGGCTGAATTGGGCGTGATGGCTGGCGCCGATCGGGTCGAAGGCTGTCTGTTTGGCAATGGCGAGCGCACCGGCAACGTCGACCTCGTCACGCTGGCGATCAACCTGTACTCGCAAGGCATCGATTCGGGCCTCGATTTCTCCGACATCAACGCGGTGGCCCGCACGGTCGAGCACTGCACGCAGTTGCCCATTCACCCGCGTCACCCGTATGTGGGCGACCTGGTCTTCACAGCGTTCTCGGGCTCGCACCAGGACGCCATCAAGAAGGGCTTCGCGGTACAACAGCCCGATGCGCTGTGGGAAGTGCCTTATCTGCCCGTCGACCCGGCCGACCTCGGTCGAACCTACGAGTCGGTCATTCGTGTCAACAGCCAGTCAGGCAAGGGCGGCATTTCATTCCTCCTCGAGCGCCACCATGGCATGGTGATGCCGCGCCGACTGCAGGTGGAGTTCAGCGCCGTCGTTCAGCACCACACCGACGAGCACGGCACCGAAGTCAATGCCGATGACCTGTGGGCGCTGTTCTCGCGTGAGTACTTCCCGGAAGACGCGCGTGTACGGTTACTGTCGCATCGCATGGTCGGGCATGACAACGGCCATCAGATCGACCTCACGGTCTCCATCGATGGCATCACGCATGTGCTCAAGGGCGAAGGCAATGGCCCGATCGATGCTGCGGTCAATGCCTTCGGTCTGCCGATTCGGGTCGACTCCTACGAGGAGCGTTCCATCGACTCCGGCTCCGATGCCCGCGCGGTCGCCTTCATCGAGGCCACCTCCGAGGGTGTGCTGGGTTCGAAATTCGGTGTAGGGATCGACCGCAGTATCGTGGTGGCATCACTGCGGGCACTGATCAGCGCAGCCAATCGTCTGGGTCTGGCCGATCGTTGGCAGCAGCGCGGCGACCGTCGCGCCGCCTGATGCTCCCACTGCCTGCCAGTTCCTGATGGCCACCAAGCTCTACCTTCGCACCTTCGGCTGCCAGATGAACGAGTACGACTCGGCCAAAATGGTCGACGTACTCGGTCAGACGCAGCCGGGCGGCATCGAAACCACCGACGATCCGGCCCAGGCCGACATCGTGCTGTTCAACACCTGCTCGGTACGCGAAAAGGCGCAGGAAAAGGTCTTCTCCGATCTGGGCCGGCTGCGCGAGCTCAAGCGTCAGCGCCCGGAGTTGGTTATTGGCGTTGGGGGCTGCGTGGCCAGCCAGGAAGGCGACAACATCATCAGTCGCGCGCCGTATGTCGATGTGGTCTTTGGCCCTCAGACCTTGCACCGGCTACCTGAACTCATCGCAGCCCGACGCAGCAGCGGTCGCTCACAAGTCGACATCCGATTTCCGTCCATCGAGAAATTCGACCACCTGCCACCCGCGCGCGTCGAAGGCGCCAGCGCGTTCGTTTCCATCATGGAAGGGTGCAGCAAGTACTGCAGCTTTTGCGTGGTGCCCTATACCCGCGGCGAAGAAGTGTCCCGCCCCTTTGAAGACGTACTCACCGAAATCGCGGAACTCGCCCAACAAGGGGTGCTGGAAGTCACGCTCCTGGGACAAAACGTCAATGCTTACCTGGGCGCATTGGGCGATACCGGCGAAACCGCCGATTTCGCCATGCTCCTGGATCATGTCTGCGACATGCCCGGCATCGAGCGGGTGCGCTACACCACGTCGCATCCGCTCGAGTTCAGTCAGCGTCTGATTGATGCCCATGCGCGTCTGCCCAAGCTGGCCGGCCATGTGCATCTGCCGGTGCAGTCCGGCTCCGATCGGATCCTTGCCGCCATGAAGCGCGGCTATACCGCACTCGAGTACAAATCGATCATCCGAAGGCTTCGCGCCGCGCGCCCCGACATCTGTATCAGCTCCGATTTCATCGTCGGTTTTCCGGGCGAAACCGAAGACGACTTTGCACGCACCATGGCTCTCATCGCCGATGTGGGCTTCGACCAGTCGTTCTCGTTCATTTACAGCCCTCGCCCCGGCACACCCGCCGCAGACCTGCCTGATGACACGCCCGCTGCAGTCAAGCTCGAACGCCTGCAGCGGCTGCAGGCCGCTGTCGAAGCACGGGCACGCGAAATTTCGGCCGCCATGGTGGGTTCTGTGCAACGCGTACTGGTTGAAGGCGTCTCACGCAAGTCGGCCTCCGAGTTGGCCGCACGCACGGACAACAACCGCGTCGTGAACTTCCCCGCGCCCGAGCGCCTCACTGGCCAAATGATCGACGTGCGCATCACTGCCGCACTTCCGCACTCACTGCGCGCAGAAGTGCCGCTGATCGCTCCATGAAGACCATCACGGCTCACTACAGGCCGACCGACCCAGACAACCGCCGACTGGCCAATCTGTGCGGGGCCCTGGACGTCAACCTCAGACAGATCGAAGAAGCGTACGACGTGCGCATTTCGCGCAGGGCAGACCAGTTCTCGGTGGAAGGGTCCGGCCTTCAAGCTCGGCAGGCTGTCCGCGCGCTGGAATTCTTTCATGCTCGCGCCGCGGCCCCCTTGTCGTTCGATCAGCTGCAACTGGGGCTGGTGGAATTGCGGCCCGCCCGCGGCGCCGTATCGGCCGGTTCGCGCGACCCATCCGGAGCAGTCCCGCACAGTGGCGCAGGCGCGGTACAGGCTGACCTGCCCCCTTCACACGATGACGTGCCGGTGCTGCACACCCGACGCACCGATCTGCAAGGGCGCACCCCGCGACAGCGCGAATACCTGCGCAATATCCTGTCGCACGACATTACCTTCGGAATCGGGCCGGCAGGCACCGGCAAGACCTATCTTGCAGTCGCCTGCGCGGTCGATGCGCTGGAACGCGACACCATCAAGAAAATCGTGCTTACACGCCCTGCGGTGGAAGCCGGCGAACGTCTGGGTTTCCTGCCGGGCGATCTGGCACAGAAAGTCGACCCGTATCTGCGCCCGCTCTACGACGCGCTCTACGATCTGATGGGCTTTGATCGTGTGGCGCGCATGTTCGAGCGTCAGTCCATCGAAATCGCTCCGCTCGCCTACATGCGCGGGCGCACCCTGAACCAGGCGTTCATCATTCTGGACGAAGCACAAAACACCACGCCTGAGCAGATGAAGATGTTTCTCACGCGCATCGGATTCGGCTCGCGTGCTGTGGTCACAGGCGACATGACGCAAATGGACCTGCCGCGCGGGCAACCCTCCGGCCTGATCGAGGCCCGGCGCGTGCTGCGGGAGGTGCGAGGGCTCGCCTTTACCGAATTTGACAGCACCGACGTCGTGCGCCATCCGTTGGTGGCCCGTATTGTCGATGCCTACGAACGGCATGCCCCGTCTGAACCACGCTGAACTCGGTGCAAAGCGAACGCGCCTGGCGAACGGTGCCGCCACCGATCACCGGCGCTCGCACCCGAAACTGTCGCTGTCCATTCAACTCGACGATCAGGCGGGTGACTGCCCGGTGAGTCGCCCGCAGTTGCGGCGTTGGGCGCAGGCCGCGCTGCTGACAGATGCGAGGCTCACACTGCGGCTGGTGGGGCTGGCCGAGGGCCGGGCACTGAATCGGCAATTCAGAGGCCGTGATTACGCCACCAATGTGCTGACATTTGCTTACGGCAACCCGGTTGCGACCTCACAAGCGACTGCGCCGATCGAGGCCGACATCATCATCTGCCTGCGTGTGGTGGCTCGCGAGGCGCGGGCACAGCGCAAGGCGTTGCATGATCACCTCGCCCACCTGGTGGTGCACGGTTGCCTGCATGCGCAGGGCCTCGACCATGAAACCCCACAGCAGGCTCAGGAGATGGAAGCGCTGGAGACGCGCCTTTTGGCACGCTTTCGGATCGCCGACCCCTACCGCTGAGTCGCCTTCCAGTCGGTCATCAGCCTGCCTGCAACATCTGTGTCTGATGCGCTGTCACAGCGTGTCAGGGGCGAATCCGGTATCCTGAAGGCTCCTTCACCCCCACTGTTTCAGATGGCTGAGCCTCCTTCGAGCAGGCTGAAGACTTCGCTGCTCGAACGCATGTCGGCGTTGCTGATGCGCGCCCCCGAAGACCGCGAGCAGCTCCTGGACCTGCTGCGCCAGTCTCAGGCCCGCAAGCTGCTAGACGCTGAAGCCGTCTCCATGATTGAGGGCGTCCTTCAGGTCTCTGACCTGTCAGCACGCGACATCATGGTGCCTCGATCGCAAATGGATGTGATCGATATCTCGCAGCCACCAAGCGAGTTTCTTCCGTTTGCCATCCGCACGGCCCACTCGCGTTTTCCGGTGGTCGAAGGTGATCGTGACCATGTCATCGGTATCCTGCACGCCAAGGACCTGCTGCGGCTCTATTCCGGGCGGCCCGTCTCGGCACGCGAGCTCCTGCGACCCGCAGTGTTTATCCCTGAATCCAAGCGCCTGAATGTCTTGCTGCGCGACTTTCGCACCAACCGCAATCATCTTGCCCTGGTCGTCGATGAATACGGCGGTGTGGCCGGGCTGGTCACGATCGAAGATGTGCTGGAGCAGATCGTGGGCGAGATCGAAGACGAATTTGATGGCACCGATGCGCCCGATGAGATCGTGGCGCTTGAACAGGGCGTGCATGGTGCGCGCTACCGGGTACCTGCACGCACCGATCTTTCAACGTTCAATGAACACTTTCTGTGTCGCATTGACGAAGACGCATATGACACCATCGGCGGGCTGGTCACGGCTCACTTTGGTCGTGTGCCCAAGCGCGGTGAGCGCGTCGAAATCGATGGGTTCGGATTCGAAATCCTGAGGGCCGATGCGCGTATGGTCCAGATGCTTGCCGTGGAGCGTCTGCGGCCTGCCCCTGATGCGCAGAACTGACCGCGCGGGCCTGTCCCGCCCAAGCCTTGCCCACCTTTCGGTTGCCTGTGCTGCGGGTGCCTTGCACGCGGCAGGATTCGGCCCCTGGCCGCACTGGCTGCTGGCGCTGGCCGCGCTGACCCTGCTCTTTGCGATCATGCGACGAGCGGCTGCGCAAGGCGCGTCGCCCGCGGCACAGGCGCTGCTCGCAGCCGCGTTCGCGATGTCCTGGTTCGGCGTCGGTCTGTCCTGGCTGTATGTGAGCATGCATGATGTGGGCGGCATGCCTGCCCCGATGGCCGCAGCGGCCGTCGTGCTGTTTTCAGCCTACCTGTCTCTGTACCCCGCCGCCGCCAGTTGGCTGGCATGGCGTGGGCTGCATGCACCCGGGCCATGGCAGCTGGCACTCAGACTGGCGGGTGCATGGACCCTCGCCGAGATGGCGAGAGGCTGGGTGATGACCGGATTTCCCTGGCTGGCGATCGGGTACGGCCAGATCGACGGCCCACTTGACGGCATCGCCCCGCTTGCGGGGGTCTATGGCATCGGCGCACTGACCGTGGCGGTGGCTGCGCTCGTTGCCTGGGCCCTGCCCTGCGGCCGCGATACAGACCACGCTGTTGACGTGCGTCGAGCGGCCCAGGCGGTGGCAACCGCCGTGGGGCTTGCCTGTCTGCCACTGGTCAGCTCGCCAGCTCAATGGACACACGCCGCAGGACCGACCCTGTCCGTGCGACTGCTTCAGGGCAACGTCCCGCAGGCACTCAAGTTCGACCCCGAGCGGGCACAGCGGGCGATGCAGGACTATCTGGCGGGCTTTGAATCAGGGACGGCCACACTCACCATCCTGCCCGAGACCGCCTGGACCGTGCCCTGGAACTACACCCCCGAGGCCCTGGCAAAGCGCATCGAGACTCATGTGGCGCGCGGGCATGCAGTGGCGATCGGAATGCCGCTGCTGCGCACCGAGCCAGGTTCAAGCGCGCCGCGCCCCACCAACAGCGTGACCCTGTTCGCCGCGCCAAAGACTGGGCTGCCAACGCCCGAACCTGCCGTGTACGACAAGCGCCATCTCGTGCCGTTCGGTGAATTCGTTCCCTGGGGATTTCGCTGGTTTGTGCAGATGATGCATATCCCCCTGGGTGACTTCGGGCGTGGTGCAAACACGCAGCGACCGTTTACAGTGGGAGGCCAACGGGTGGCCTTCAACATCTGCTACGAAGACCTCTTCGGCGAGGAAATCATCGACGCGGTGCGCGGCGCCTCGGGCGCCACGATTCTGGCGAACGTCAGCAACATCGGCTGGTTCGGCCGCTCGCATGCGCTGCCCCAGCACCTGCAGATCTCCCGGATGCGCGCACTGGAAACCGGCCGTCCCATGCTGCGCGCCACCAACACCGGAATGACCGCACTGATTGACGCTCAGGGCCGCGTCGTGGCCGCACTGCCCCCGCACGAAGCGGGGCTGCTTGATGTACAGGTGCAGGGAACCGAAGGGCTGACGCCTTTTGTACGAACCGGCAACCTCGGCGTGCTCGTCGTGGCGCTGGCGGCACTGCTGGGGACGGCCACCACCCGTCGGCGCGGTCTGGGCGGCTGAAGTCAGCCCGATACACTCTTGCGCATGCACATGCGCACCGCAAACCCGTCGCAGCAAGCTCCCGTCACAGGACTCATTCTGACCGGAGGTGGCGCGCGGGCGGCCTATCAGGTGGGCGTCGTCGCAGCCATTGCCCGGATCGGGCATGAGAGCGGTGCGCCGGCGGTCAACCCGTATCAGGTCATCTCCGGGACCTCGGCCGGTGCCATCATTGCCGCGGCGCTGGCTTGTCATGCCGACCGCTATCGCGAAGGCATCGAACGGTTGGTGCGCGTCTGGTCCGATTTTCGAGCCGAGCAGGTCTATCGCACCGACGCCTTCGGTGTCGCGCAAACCGGCGCACGCTGGCTATCCATGTTTACGCTGGGTTGGGCGCTGGCCAGATGGCGACGCGCCCGACCCCGTTCGCTGCTCGATAATGCGCCGCTCGAGGACCTGCTGCGACGCATGATCGACCTCACGCGTCTGCCCGATCTGATGGCTCAGGGGCATCTGAAAGGGCTTGCGGTCACCGCATCGAGCTACAGCAGCGGGGACCATGTCACCTTCTACCACTCGGAGCAGGACATCGCCCCCTGGACGCGATCGCATCGGCTCTCGGTACGCGGTCCGATCACGATCGAGCACCTGTTGGCCTCATCGGCCATTCCGTTTGCGTTTCCTGCCATGAGCCTGCCGCTGCAGGGGCAACACGAATGGTTCGGCGATGGCTCGATGCGGCAGACCGCACCGATTTCTCCGGTGGTGCACATGGGCGCGCAACGCATTCTTGTGGTCGGTGCGGGCCGGCTGCAGGAACCGAACTCGCACCGGCGCGTCAGCACCGGCTACCCCAGCCTTGCGCAGATTGCAGGGCATGCAATGTCGAGCATTTTTCTCGATGCACTGGCCGTCGATGTCGAGCGACTCGAGCGCATCAATCGCACGCTCAGCCTGCTCGATGAGCAGACACGCCAGCAGACCTCGCTGCGCCCCATCGATGTGCTGGTGATCTCGCCCAGCCAGCGGCTCGATGACCTGGCGGCGCCCCACATCCGCGATCTGCCCAAACCTGTGCGCGCCATGTTGCGGGCCACGGGCGTGGCGGGTCAGGGCAAAGACACTCGGGGGGCCGCCATGGCGAGCTACCTGCTGTTCGAATCGTCCTACACCCGCGAACTGATCGCCCTGGGAGAATCCGACACGCTGGCGCGCCGCGAGGAAGTCATCCGCTTCTTCGGCTGGCCCAGTTGACCTCCCCCGTCGGGTTCCTGATGTTCGCCTCGCGCAGGCAGCCCTACGGGCGTCATGCGCTACAGTGATTCGAGTGACGAACGGGTGACTCACATCATCCCGACACTGGAACAGCGCAGCGTGCTGGATTTTCCTGACCAGGATCTCACTTTGGCGCAGCTCGGTACCGACTGTCTTGGCCCTCCACTAAAGATCGAATGATGCGCATGGACCCTCAACCGGTTTCTCAACCGCGCGCCTGGCTGGGCGTCTCTCACACCCCGCTGCTGGGCCACAATCCGCTCGCGCCCGAGGTGGATGCCGACTTGCAGCAGGCCCTCGCAAGCATGCGCCATCAGGTTCTGGGCTGGCAGCCCGAGCGCATCGTGATGATCGGCCCGGATCACTACAACAGCTTCTTCAACGAACTGATGCCGCCGTTTTGCATCGGGACACAGGCCACCTCCGTGGGTGACTTTCGCATGCCGCACGGTCCGCTCAATGTCGATGGCGACACAGCGCTTGCGCTGGCCACGCATCTGATGGACCACGATTTCGACGTGGCGGTGTCGCGGCGCATGCAGGTTGATCATGGGTTTACACAGACCCTGTCGCTGATCTGGGGCGGTCTGGAGTCGCCACCGCTCGTGCCGATCTTCATGAACGCCGTCGCACAACCCGGTGTCCCGCGGGTGCGGCGCTGTCGTGCGCTGGGCGAAGCCATCGGCGCCTACCTCGATACCTTGCCTGGGCGCACGCTGCTGATCGGCTCGGGCGGCTTATCGCACGAACCGCCGGTGCCGACCTTGGAGCATCCCGATGCCGCGGTGCGCGAGCGCATCACCGTGCGCAGTCCATCGAGCCCACAGGATTTCGAGGTGCGGATGCAGCGCGTACTCGCAGCGGGGCAGGCGATGGCTGCGGGCAACTCGCCACTCAAACCACTGAATCCCGCATGGGATGCCCGCTGGATGGACGCGTTGCAGAGCGGGCAACTCGACACCCTCGAGGCAATCGACGAAGCCAGCATTGCCCGTGACGCCGGTTTGTCGGGGCATGAATCGAAGACCTGGCTGGTGGCGCGCGCAGCCCTGCCGCGTTCGGGGCTGACCTGTGCACTGCGCTGGTACCGGGACATCCCGGCGCTGATTGCAGGCTTCGGCATCCTCTTCATGCACACCACCACGTCCTCACCATCATGACCCCCGAATTCGAAACCGATGTCCTGGTCATTGGTCTGGGTCCAAGCGGCGCCTGCACCGCCTTGGCGCTGGCCGACCAGGGCGTACGGGTACACGCCATCTCGCGCGCCAACTGGCTGGCCGATACGCCGCGTGCGCACATCACCAATCAGCGGGCCGTGGAAGTGCTGCGCGACCTCGGTCTGGAAGAAGAGGCGCGCAAGTACGCCACCCCCTGGGAATGGATGGGCGATACGCTCTTCACGACCAGCCTGGCGGGCCCGGAGATTGCTCGCCTGCGTACCTGGGGCACGGGGGAAGAGCGGATCGGCGACTATCTGCAGGCCAGCCCCTGCACCATGCTCGATCTGCCCCAGACCCACCTGGAACCACTGCTGGTCAAGCATGCGGCTGCGCGTGGCGCGAGTCTCGCGTTCAACACCGAATACCGCGCGCACACCCAGGATGACAGCGGCGTGACCACCACCTTGCGTGACCGGCTCTCCGGGCGCGAGTACACCGTCCGCAG
>CANHUQ010000072.1 GCA_947463885.1 Burkholderiales bacterium | reverse complement strand
CGCAGCACTCACCCCCTCAAACCCACCCGGCGACCATTGTGCGTCGCGACTCTTGTCGATCAGCAGCGCCCGCACGCCTTCCGGAAAATCAGGATGCCGCTGGCATTGCTTGGCTACCACCAGATCCAGCGCCAGCACATCGCCAATGCCCAACGGGCGGCACCTGCGCATGTACTCATACGTGACGCTGGCCGCCGTGGGCGAGCCAGCCGCCAAATTTTCGTAAGGTTTTGCAAACCATGGCAGCGCCGCCGCAGCGGCCTTCAGGCCCGCCAGCACGCCCTGCGCATCGGCGCGCATGCAGATCGATCGGATCAGGTCATGGTGGATCTGCAAACCGCTCTCGGGCATGGTCACAGGGGTGTGCGCCGCGAAGGCCATGCAAAACGCACGCAACTTCGCGCGTTGCGTCGCCACCGACCCGCTCCAGTCCAACCCAGCCAGGCCCTGCAGGAATGCGGGTTGACGAGCCTGGGCCACGCAATGATCAGCCAGCCGCGCATAGAGCGCATCTGCCTCGTTCACGATGGCACCGGTCATGGCCAGCAGCAACCCCGCTTCACCGGGCACTCGGTTCAGGAACCATCCGCCACCCACATCCGGAAACAGACCAATATGAATCTCGGGCATGGCGAGCTTCAGACCCTCGGATACGATGCGCTCGCTGCCGGCCACCGACAGCCCCACGCCACCGCCCATGTCCACGCCATGCGCCCAGGTGATAAAGGGCTTGGGGTACAGGTGAATGAGCAGATCAAGCTGGTACTCCACATCGAAGAACGCATCGCCATACACGAAGCGTTGCGGGCCGCCTGCACGCACGTGTCGAATCACCTCAGCGACATCGCCTCCCGCACAAAAGGCTCTGCCATTGCCCAGCAGCATGACGCACGCAATGGATTCGTCCGACGCCCACGCACGAAACTGATCAAGCATGGCCTGGCACATGGCCAGATTCAGCGCATTGAGCTGACCCGGGCGATTGAGTCGCGCAACGCCAACGTACCGGCCATCGGCGCAGGCGAGCAGCTCGAAGACCATGTCTTCGGTGGGAGACGGTACAGACTGCATGACAACGGAAGGATCGGTACTCATTGGCTGGCCATAGAAGTGGACGGTGAAAAACGGCGGGTCTCGCCATGACGAAACAGCAGTAATCGGTCATCGGTCAGCCCGGCCGCAGCCAGGGCCTGCGGCACCGCGCGCAGCGGTTCATCAAGCGACTCATCGGCCAGCTCGAATGTGCCCCAGTGCACGCCAATGGCTTGTCGCGCTTTGACGTCCTGCAACACCTGCACCGCCTCGGTCGGGTCGATATGCTGCTCGCGCATGAACCAGCGCGGCGCATAGGCGCCCACTGGAAGCGCGGCCAAATCGAAGCCACCAAAGCGCTCAGCGATTTGCTGAAACAGTGGCGCGGAATATCCGGTATCGCCACTGTAGTAAAAAGTAAATCCGTCGCGGCGCACCACAAAGCCGCCCCACAGTGTCCGGTTGCGGTCCCACAGGCTGCGCGTACTCCAGTGCTGGGCGGGCGTCAGGTGAATGCTGGCACCGCTCACTTCGACCGCATCCCACCAGTCGAGCGCCTGCGTGCGCTGCGCACCCACTTCCTTGAGCCAGCGGTCGATACCCAGCGGCACGATGAACAGCGGCTGCCCCGAGGTCTGGCGCAGCAGTCCGCGCACGGTCGGCTCATCCAGATGGTCGTAATGATTGTGCGAAATGAGGACCACATCGATGTGTGGCAGACCGCCTTGGGGCAACACGGCCGGCACGATGCGTTGGGGGCCGGTAAAGCTCACGGGCGAGGCGCGCTCGGAGAGGATCGGATCGATCAGCACATTCAGTCCGCTGAACTGCAGCAGCATCGTGGCGTGACCGATCCAGGTCAGACGCATCACGCCCGCGTCGGCCCGCGCAGACGACGCGCTCTCATCACCCTCCGTGGCCACCCTCAGGACGGAGGGCTTGGACTGTTCAGACAGACGCTCAAGCCAGTCGCTGGAGGGAGGTCGGGGTACGCCGGCCTGACGCCGCTCGATCTGCCACCGCAGGAATTCGCTGAAGGGCTTGTCGACCACGCTGTCGCCCAGATTGCGAAATCCGTCGGGCCGGTGATGCGCTTTCGCCGGGTTGTAGTCCGGGTTGTCTGGCGCAGCCGCCACCAGTGCCCCACCCACCAGCGCCAGAACCGCCGCGACGATGAGCGCCACGCCTTTGTTGGGGGGCATCAACCCGTTCACGCTCTTCAACCAGGCACGCTTCATCACGATCAACTTAACGCGAACCGGGCGCCAAGGCTGCTGGCGGCGCAGTCAGCACGCAATCCTTCCAGCGCGGCTCAATGAATAAGCCCTTGCGACCGCGCACCCCACGGAATTCATTCAGCTCACGCGCGTTGAGCAAACGACTCATGGGTTTGGTGGCACGGCCAGTACCCGACAGCACGACCCCATGCTCGCCACACACCAGCACCTGCAACAGTGCTTCACCCTTGCCCAGATCAATCAGCCGCGAACCACGCCCGCCACTGCGCAACACCTTCACCTCGTCCAGACTGAAGGCAAGCAACTTGGGCTTTTCAGCCGTGCCGGCCAAACACACGACCGTACCCTGCCCAGGATGAAACAAGGTCGGGCGAATCGGCGCATCGCCTTCATCGAGCGTGATGAATTGTCGGCCCGCTTTGTTGCGCCCCACCAGATCGGCCGCCTGTGCGATCAGACCCTGACCTTCACGCGTGGCCATCAACACACCTGCGTCGTGTGCTGCAGCAAAGACATGCTCGATCCGAGCGCCGGGCTCCAGATCCACCAATGTGGTGATCGGCACCCCATCGCCCCGTGCAGACGGCAGCATGGAAACCGGCACGCTGTGCACCCGCCCGCTCGAGCCGATCGAAAACAGTGTGTCGGTGGTCTTGACCTCGAACGCTCCGTAGAACGCATCGCCTGCCTTGAAACCAAAGAGCGAGGCATCGTGGCCATGCCCCTGACGGGCGCGCACCCAGCCTTTTTCGGACACGATCACCGTCACCGGCTCTTCGGCCACTTTCACCTCGGCCACCGTGCGCTGCGCGGCTTCGATCAGGGTGCGGCGCGCATCGCCGTACTGCTTCGCATCGGTTTCGATTTCCTTGACCAACTGCCGACGCATGGCTGAATCGCTGCCCAACAGCGCATCCAGTTGTCCGCGTTCCGTGCGCAGTGCGGTGAGCTCCTGCTCGATACGAATGCCCTCAAGCCGTGCCAGCTGACGCAGCCGTATTTCCAGAATATCGTCGGCCTGACGTTCACTGAGCGCAAAGGCTGTGATCAGGGCGGGCTTAGGCTCATCCGAGGCACGAATGATCCGGATCACCTCGTCGATATTGAGCAGGATCTTCTGGCGGCCCTCCAGAATATGGATCCGGTCATCGACCTTGCCCAGTCGATGCTGCGTGCGGCGGGTGACGGTCGTGATCCGAAAATCGGCCCATTCGCGCAAGATCACCGGCAGCGCCTTCTGCTGCGGGCGCCCATCTCGCCCGATCATGACCAGGTTCACGGGCACGCTCGACTCCAGCCCGGAATGGGCCAGCAGCGCCACAATCAGCTCTTGCGGTGCCAGACGCGATGAGCGCGGCTCGAACACCAGACGCACTTGCGCCTCGCGGCCCGATTCGTCTCGCACAGTTTCAAGCACCGACAGGATCGTCTGCTTCAACTGCAGTTGCTCAGGCGTGAGCGATTTTTTTCCGAGCTTGACCTTGGGATTGGTGAGTTCCTCGATTTGCTCAAGGACCTTCGCGGCCGACACCCCGTGGGGCAACTCATTGATGACCAGTTGCCACTGCCCGCGCGCGAGCTCTTCGATCGTATGGCGTGCACGCACCTTGATCGAACCGCGCCCGGTGGCATAGATCTCCCGCAAATCGGCTGGCGAAGAAATCACCTGTCCGCCACCCGGAAAATCCGGGCCGGGCATGACTGCCATCAGCTCATCAATCTCGACCTTCGGATTGCGCACAGCCAACACCGCGGCCTGCGCCACCTCGCGCAAATTGTGCGGAGGAATTTCGGTGGCCATGCCGACGGCAATGCCGGATGCACCATTGAGCAGCACCATCGGCAAGCGCGCCGGCAGCAAGGCAGGCTCCTCGGTGGAGCCGTCATAGTTGGGTACGAAATCGACTGTCCCCTGATCGATTTCGTCGAGCAGCAGACGCGCATAGGGCGTGAGCCGTGCCTCGGTGTAACGCATGGCGGCTGCACCATCGCCATCGCGCGACCCGAAATTGCCCTGCCCGTCCACCAGCGGATAGCGCAGTGTGAACGACTGCGCCATGCGGACCAGCGCGTCATAGGCCGCGGTATCGCCATGCGGGTGAAACTTGCCCAGCACATCACCCACCACACGGGCCGATTTGACCGGCTTGGCCGAAGGCCCCAGGCCCATGGCGTCCATGGCGTACAGAATGCGTCGCTGGACAGGCTTCTGACCGTCCGCCACATCCGGCAGGGCACGCCCCTTGACCACGGATACCGCATAGTCCAGATACGCGCGCTCTGCATAGCGCGCGAGCGTCAACTGGATGCCGTCATCGATAGCCGCGTCAGGGGCCGGAGGATCAGTGAGCATGGGATCAGAGTGGCGCGAACAGGACCGTGCCGTTCAACACGGACTGGTAGGTGCCGCTCTTGAGCAGCACGGCATTGAAGGAAATCTGACTGGTGGCGGGCACGACGCGCACCGTGTCGCCACACAGCTGCTGATTGACACTGGGGTTGGTGACGATGCGCACGCACTGCACCAGCGCCTCGGCGGTGTCCAGGGACGCCCCCCAGGCATGGGTCACAGACTGCACCTGACCGCTCAGCGGTTCAAACTCCACCAAAAAGCGATGCAGCACGGTGGAGCCCGAGACTTGCCCGCTGATCTGTACGACCACCGAATTGCCCAAGGTGCCAAGCGTTGCAGTACCAGTTTGGGTGACGACCGCTCCGATACCAGTCGTTGGAATGGCACCGGTCACGGTGATGAGCCCGGTACCGGTCAGGCCACCATTGTCGCCCGGGCCCGGTTGAGTGGTTCCAGGCAAGGACCCTTGGGCGCCGGCACCTTCGCCGCTGCATGCGGACAACCCGATCACCCCCGCGCACAAGGCCGCGGTCAGTGCGGCTCGCACAGCGCCCTGCCCTGAGCTGAATCGGCGCAGCATCGTTGGACTCAAGAACTCAGACATCTGCTTCAACTTCATTGCCATGCTCCTCCAACCAGACCTTGCGTGCCGCCGACTCCCCCTTGCCCATCAGCATCGTGAATTGCGCGGCCGTTCCAGCCGCGTCAATTGCACCCAAGGCCACCTGCAACAGGCGTCGGGTTTCAGGGTTGAGCGTGGTGTCCCACAATTGCTCGGCCGTCATTTCGCCCAAGCCCTTGAACCGCGACAGCGTCCACGAGCCTTCTTTCAAACCATCCTTGCGCAACTTATCTTCGGCATGGCGCAACTCGCCTTCATCCAGACAATAGAGCTTACGCAAGGGGCGCTTGCCCTGCGCCGGCACATCGACCCGAAACAGCGGCGGCCGGGCCACATACACGTGGCCTGCATCGATGAGCTTGGGAAAATGCTTCAGAAACAGCGTGAGCAGCAGCACCTGAATGTGCGCTCCGTCGATGTCAGCATCAGACAAGATGCAAATCTTTCCGTAGCGCAACCCAGTCAGATCGGGCTGCTCATCGGGGCCATGCGGGTCCACCCCCACGGCCACCGCAATGTCATGGATCTCGTTGTTGGCAAACAGGCGGTCGCGATCGGTTTCCCAGGTGTTGAGCACCTTGCCACGCAGAGGCAGGATGGCCTGAAATCCTTTGTCGCGGCCCATCTTGGCCGATCCGCCCGCCGAATCGCCTTCCACCAGAAACACCTCGTTGCGCTGCAGATCGGTGCTCTCGCAATCCGTGAGCTTGCCGGGCAGCACGGCCACCCCTGAGCTCTTGCGCTTCTCCACTTTCTGAGCGCTGCGCTGACGTGCTTGAGCCTGGCGGATCACCAGCTCGGCAATACGCTTGCCCCAGTCGACATGCTGATTGAGCCAGAGCTCGAACTGACCTTTGGCATAGCCGGCAACCAATCTGAGCGCATCACGCGAATTGAGACGCTCTTTGATCTGCCCTTGAAACTGAGGGTCGAGCACCTTGGCCGACAGCACGAAACTGGCGCGCGCAAAAACGTCTTCAGGCATCAGCTTCACGCCCTTGGGCAACAGCGCATGCATTTCAACGAAGGCCTTCACCGCAGCGAACAGCCCCTCTCTCAACCCCGACTCATGCGTGCCGCCGGCAGGTGTCGGAATGAGGTTGACATAGGACTCACGCACCAGCGAGCCCGCTTCGCTCCATGCGACCACCCACTGCGCCCCCTCGCCTTCAGCAAAGGTGTCGTGGCCGGCTGCGCTGTATTGCTCACCCTCGAAGAGCGGCACCACCGGCTGATGCTCGGGCTCACCGCCCGCAGCAGCCAGAGACTCAGTGAGGTAACCCCGCAGCCCTTCTTCATACTTCCAAACACGCGGGGCGCCGCCCTGCTCACGCTTGAGCGTGACTTCCACACCTGGCAGCAACACCGCCTTGGAGCGCAGCAGGCGCTCGAGTTCAGCTTGAGGCAAGGCCTGCGAGTCGAAGTATTTGGGATCAGGCCAGACTTCCACGCGCGTGCCGCTGCGGCGCTCGCCCTTTTCGGCTGGGCGAGAATGCAAGGGCTCAATGACCTCACCGCCCGCAAAGGTGAGCGTGTGCACGCCGTTGCCACGGTCGTCGGCTCGCCAGACCGTCACGCGCAGCCGGGTGGAGAGCGCATTGGTCACCGAGACGCCCACACCGTGCAAGCCTCCTGAAAAGCTGTAGGCCCCACCTGCCTGCTTGTCGAACTTGCCCCCGGAATGCAGCCGCGTAAACACGATTTCGACCGTGGGGACACCCTCCTCCGGATGCAGCCCCACCGGGATGCCGCGGCCATCATCCTCGACCGCAATGCCGCCATCAGCGAGCATCGTGATCAGAATGCGCGAAGCATGTCCGGCCAGCGCTTCATCCGCAGCGTTGTCGATCACCTCCTGCACGATATGCAGCGGGCTGTCGGTGCGGGTATACATGCCCGGGCGCTGTCTGACAGGCTCCAGGCCCTTCAGCACGCGGATGGATGCTTCTGTGTACTCTTTTGCTCGTGTCGCCATCCAGCGATTATCGCGTGAATCGGGCCGGGGCCCATGCCTTACACAGCGACCTGCGAGCCCAATTCAATCACGCGGTTGGGTGGCAGACCGAAATAGTTCGCCACGCTGGGGCTGTTCTGCATCATCCAACCGAACAGGGAACGGCGCCATCCGAACACCCCTCGGCGCGACACTGACACGATCACCGGCTTGCTGGTGAAAAACGAGGTTTGCGCCGGATCGATGTCCAGGCCCTTTCTGCGTGCCAGCTTCAGGATGCGCGTGATGTCCGGGTCTTCGCGATAGCCAAAATGCGCTGTGAGTCGAAAGACGCCGCGAGGGCGCTTTTGTAGCTCGATACGCTCGTCATCCAGCACCCGGGGCACATCATCGAACTGAACCGTGAAAAAGACGGTCTGCTCATGCACCACCTTGTTGTGCTTGAGGTTGTGCAAGAAGCTGCTGGGGTAGCCCACCGATGAGGAGCTGAAAAACACGGCCGAACCCGGTACCCGCGCGACATCCGACAAATCAAGATCCACATCATCAGTTGGATCCCAGGTCATGGAGTCCTTGCGGGCCCGCATGATCTCAGTGCCGCGTCGCCAGGTGGTCAGGAGCGTAAACATGAAGGTAGCCACCATCAGCGGAAACCACCCCCCCTCAAACACCTTGCTGATGTTGGCAGCAAAATAGCACACCTCAAGAAACAAAAAAAGTACCAGCAGCGGAAGAATGAGCCGTAACTTCGAGGACGCACCAAAGAGCACCGCAAAAAACAGCAGCACACTGCTAATCACCAGATCACCCGACACCGCCACACCGTAGGCTGCAGCCAGGTTGCTGGAACTGCGAAAGCTCATCACCAAAATGAGCACGGCCACCAGCAGCATCCAGTTGATGACCGGAATGTAGATCTGCCCGGCCGAGGTATCCGAGGTATACAACACCCGCAGACGCGGCAGGTAATTGAGCCGGGACGCCTGCTGGGTGACAGAAAACGCACCCGAAATAGTGGCCTGCGACGCGATAACTGTGGCCAAAGTGGACAGAACGATCAGGGGCACCAATAGCGGCTCGGGTGCCAGCAGATAAAAAGGATTGCGCACCGCCTCAGGGTCACGCAGCACCAGTGCCGCTTGCCCGAAATAATTCAGCATCAGACACGGAAAGACCAGAAGGAACCAGCCGTAACGGATGGGCTTGGCGCCGAAATGGCCGAGGTCGGCATACAGCGCCTCGGCACCCGTGAGTGTCAGAAACACGGCACTCAGGGCAACGAAGGTCCAGTGCGGATGCTCAATAGCAAATCGAATGGCATAGCGTGGATCCACGGCCGCCAGAATGCTGGGCGTTTGAATGATGCTGGCCACACCGAGCGCGGCCAGCGTGAAGAACCACAGCAGCATCACGGGACCGAAGAGCGCGCCCACCTTGGCCGTACCGTTGCGCTGGATCATGAACAGACCCACCAGAATGACCAGCGCGATCGGCACAACGAAACGGGTCAAACCGGGCGCGGCTACGGTGATCCCTTCCACCGCAGACAGCACCGAGATGGCCGGCGTGATGACCGCATCGCCATAAAAGAGCGACGCCGCGAAGATGCCCAGCACACTGACCGCCCAGGTCAGACGTGGCCGCTCGCGCACCAGATTGAGCGTATTGGACAGCAGAGCCAGTACACCGCCTTCGCCGCGATAATCAAATCGCAACATGACCAGCACGTATTTGATCGACACGATGACGGTCACGGCCCAGAACATCATGGACAGGACCGGGAAGACCTTGTCAGGCGTCAGTGGCAGGCCATGTGGCTGCGCAAAGGCTTCCTTGAAGGCATAGAGAGGGCTGGTGCCGATGTCTCCGAACACGACACCCAATGCCCCGAGCACCAGGGCGGGAAGGCGTTGCGACTGAGCAGATGACATGGCAGGTAGGCAATGGGACGCAGGCAAGGGCCGCCAGCGAAGGCCGGATTATAGCCTTGGGGGCATCACGACTATTCGCCGCAGGCAGGCGCGCCTGCTACGGGGGCTTGAAGGCGCACAAACCGCCCCAAGAACAGCGATACGTCTTGTGCTTCATCCACTCGAATGGAGGCCCACTGCCATGCAATCCAGTACACGCATCGAGGTCCCTGCACGCCTGACCGTCCTGGTGACGCTCGCCCGCCTGCTCGAGCAACTTGAGCGCACACCTGGCGCCATCCACCCCGAGCAGTACCGTTCCGTGGTGAGCCACCTCGTACGTGAACTCGAATCGGTGGAGCACGACGAGACACTCAGAAAACTGCTGGATGTGTTCCCTGCTGCCTCTCAGCTCTACGAGAACTTGAACTACGCGAGCGCGGGCCTGTGCCGCTCCCCTCTGGATGCGTCACTCAATGCAGAGCGTGCTGCCCGCAGCGTTCTGGACCGGGCCCGACACCTGCCTTCAGGCTGAAGCCTCCTTTCATTTCAGGCTGAGACCTCCTTTCAATCGTCCACGCGTGCAGGGGCATCACTCACCCTGCCGCAGCTTGCTGCCCGAATTGAATCCTTTATGCTGCGTGAGGGACACTCACTACACACGCAGCGGAACGCTGCACGGGGGCAGACAGCATGGAGTTTGATCAAGTCGTTCGGGGTCGGCGCAGCATTCGCGGATATCTGGACAAGCCAGTACCCAAAGCGCTGATTCGGGAGGTCCTTGAGCTCGCCATGCGCGCGCCGACCTCGCTCAACACGCAGCCCTGGAACTTTTATGTCGTGGCCGGTGATGTGCTGGACCGGATCAGGGCCGGGAATGTCGAGCGCAACCTTGCGGGCGTGCCGCACTCACGTGAATTTCGCATGGGGCCTGGCTATGAAGGCGTGCACCGCGAGCGGCAGATCGGCATCGCCAAGCAACTCTTCTCGGCCATGGGCATTGAACGCGACGACAAGGAAAAGCGCCAGGACTGGATCTTGCGCGGCTTTCGTCAGTTCGGCGCGCCGGTTTCAATCGTGGTCACCTATGACCGCTCTGTGCACGGGAGCGATATCGCCCCCTTCGATTGCGGCGGCGTGGTGAATTGCATCGTCAATGCGGCCTGGTCCCGTGGGCTGGGCTGCGTCATCAACAGTCAGGGCATCATGCAATCGCCCGTCGTGCGCGCAGAAGCTGGCATTCCAGACGACCAGGTGATTCAAACCTGCGTGGCCATGGGTTGGCCAGACGACAGCTTTCCAGCCAATGCCGTGGTCTCGCAGCGCAAGTCGGTGGACGAAGCCGCGGTGTTCCGGGGCTTCAAAGACTGACACCAAGCATGTCCGACTTTATATTCACGCACGCCGTTCGCGCGATCCTCGTCACATCGTTGGCGTGGATGGTCGGGCCCGTCCACGCTGCGTCGTTCGACTGCAGCAAGGCCAGCACGCTCATCGAGAATGCGATCTGCACCAATCCTGAACTCAGCCGTCAGGACGAAGTGTTGGCACGCGCCTATCAGGCCGCGTTGAGGCAGGACCCATCGGTCAAGGCGGATCAAATCGCCTGGCTCAAGGAACGCAATCGTTGCATTGACGAGCGGTGCTTGATCCGTACCTATGACCGAAGAATCGCGGAGCTGTCAGCACGTCCCACCAGCACAAGCGCAAGCAGCGCTGCGCCACCAGGGCCTGCCCCCCAAGCTCCATCTCGCTACAAGAGCCCCGCACAGGTGGCTGACACGCTTCAAATGGCCGGCGTGAGCCGGTGTATTTCAGCGGTCATTGTGATGAGTGCGGGCTTAGCCCAGGACCCCAAGATCAAGGCGGACGGGCCGGAGATTCGAAACAACAACGGATTGCTTGGCTTGTATGGCGAAGCGAGAAAGCACTTGATCCGCTCGATGAACAACCCGGCCGCAGAGGGCGCCATCGACAACATGGTCAGACAGCAAGGCGAGTACTACGGAAAGATCGTCCGCTTTCAAGGATGGGACGCGTTTCTTCCGACGTACAAGGATTGTGCGAGCAGCGCGTACCGATAAAGGTCACCCGAGCCTAAGCTGCACAGCCGTCTAGCGCCACTCTTGCAGGATCGCCGCCAGCCCCATCCGTCAGCATGAGAAAACGAAAACGATTAACCGGCGCAATCCTAGCCAGAACCATGCGCCGGCGCCCCGATCACTGCGTTAGCCCTTCGCTTCGAATCACAATCATTGGGAACAGGCAGTACGGGGTAATCAACGGGCACCTCACTTACTTCCGTGCGTGCGACGGCGAAGCGACAGCCGCCCAAGCAAGCCAGCACCGAGCAAGGAGAGCCCAGCAGGGGTCGGAACGTTCGACGTAGGGGGCAGGACTTCGATCGCAGTCCCTTCAATGCCCAAAGTGAACCCGTTCTTACAGCCATACGCCGCCGTATATATAGTTGGATTCGTCGGTCCGAATTCGCCATGCGTTCGAGGTCGAGAACCTCGTTCGGCAGCTTGTGCTGGACCGTACGTAGTCCAGAATCGACCACTGCGGGTAGCAGCCCCAACAGCCCCAACCCAACGGGGGAGGCGTGTTCGAGGCGCGGCGTCGACACACCATTGCTCGTCATGACGGGTATGACGATGAACTAGGGCTGCGGATCGTGAATGCTGCCGCGCTCAATCAACGATGACGTGCCGATAAGCAAAGCCGAACAGGACGCGGGGCATAGTGCCACGTTGCCCCGAGCGAGCGACATGTGATCCGAGCTCCAATTCGAGAGCCTCACACCGCAGGCGGTGTGGCCCAACGTCAGGACGATGTCACAGGCCTCGAACACGGCGGAGCAATGGGCAGGGTTCATGTGTTGATGCTCTCGTTGCCAGGGGGGTGAAAGCGATCTGTGCTGACTGTAAAGTGAGCAAACTGTCGAAAAATTTTACAAAGACTGCTCAAGGCTAGATCTTGGCGACCCTTAAGTGCTTGATGACAAAACAGCTTCGTTTGTATGGTGCGCTTGTTGCTAAATTGATTCTTGAAGTTGCACTTGATCAGAATCGACAACATTCGTGCGCGGATTGCGTGCCCACTCGGCCTTCAAGATAGACAGGAGGTCGGGTCGGCAAGCGCCTCTCGCGCATATGCACCGGAGATTTGCACCATGGAGCATCAACCTGCACACCGACGCCTTTGGAACGCCAAGTACTGGGCCTGCGCAATCGCGCTGATGGCATCGGTGCCTGCTCAATCGGCGCCATTCAGTGTGAGCATCACAGTCGACAATTCCTATGCGCTGTTCAGCGGCACCCTTTCCGCTGCAACACGTTTTGTGGGGTCCGACCCTAACTGGCCATCGGTCGACACTTACAATTTCGACCTCCCGACCAACGCTTATCTGTACGTGGTGACCGCGTCAGATCAGAGCGTGGCGCAAGGCTTCCTTGGTCAGTTCACAAATCCGACGACAGGGACACGCTTCTATAGCAGCGACCCGGCATGGCAAGTCATGGCAACGGGGCTCGGCGGTAGAAGTGCGCCTTATTCAGGATCTGCCGCAGATTTGGCGCTGCTGACGCAGGAAATTCAGGATGCCAACGCTGGTGGCAATCCGTCGCTTGGCTGGGTTGGACTGACGGCCGGGGGCAGCAACGGGTCCAGCCCATGGGGCTTTCTGAGCGGAATCGATGCAGCTGCCAAGTGGACGTGGTATGCCGGGGGCAATTGCAACAAATTCAACCCAACCCAAGGAGGGTGCGACGCGGGCGAATGGCTTGTTTTCCGCATCGCCGTGGCGGCCACGCCCGAGAACCCTATTCCCGATCAAAATGGATCTGCTGGAACTGTGCCTTTGCCAGGTTCGATTGGCCTTCTTGGGTTGGGTGTACTGGCGGCGTTTTCACTGCAATCTGTCCGACGGCGATTAGCCGCATCCTGATCCTCGGGCCGGGCTAAGCCTGGCTCCCCAGCGGACGGTACCGACTTTGAGTCGGCGTACACAGACAGAGTGGTGATGCGGCAGCCTTGTTGCCGTCGATGACAACTGGAACACGCTGACCCATCGCACCATCGAGCGTCTGGCACGGGTGCCGCGGGCGAGTCGGGCCCACCCGACCATTGAGATCTACAGGCCACTGCTCGTTGCCGCCGACACAACGCATGCAGGCGAAGTGTTCTTGCCAGCGTCTGCCATCGACGGCGACATCAACTACGGCATGTTGACGATAGACGCGTACACATTCGGTGTGGCGGACAAGCCGAACGTGTAAGGCAAGGCCCATCGGCCTGCTCTAATGGATCTTGCCGATGATCCATCTGCAGCAAACTCAGGACATCACAATCGGCCGAAACGTGCTCACAAATATCAGAGCCCTACGATGTTCATGATGGCGGAGGGACGGGGATTCGAACCCCGGAAGGGCTATTAACCCTTACACGCTTTCCAGGCGTGCGACTTAAACCGCTCATCCATCCCTCCGAGCGCCGCGATTGTACCGCAGGCCCTGGCGAACTTCCCCCGACCCAGGAGTGCACTCCTCTCCGAACCCGCGAACCATGGCCTATTCGGTTTGGCAACGGCGGCACGTCTGGACTTCAAATACCTGCATAGTGCGGCCAATGTATCAAGTGCTGCAGCCCGCTCAGAGCGCCTGCTTCAGCTGATCCAAAATGGCCGGGTTTTCCAGAGTGGAGGTGTCTTGTGTGATCGCCTCGCCTTTGGCAATCGCACGCAGCAGCCGGCGCATGATCTTGCCGGAGCGGGTCTTGGGCAGGTTGTCACCGAAGCGGATGTCCTTGGGCTTGGCGATCGGCCCGATCTCCTTGCCGACCCAGTCGCGCAAGTGCTGGGCCATCTTCGCTGCACTCGCTGCATCGGCAGGGCGCGCGCCCTTGAGCACCACGAAGGCCACGATGGCTTCGCCGGTCAGATCGTCAGGCCGACCCACCACCGCCGATTCTGCGACCAGCGGGTTGGCCACGAGCGCCGACTCGATTTCCATCGTGCCCATGCGATGGCCCGATACGTTAAGCACATCGTCAATTCGGCCAGTGATGGTGAAGTAGCCCGTGTCCTTGTTGCGCACGGCCCCATCGCCGGCGAGGTAATAGCCGCCCAGCTCGGTGGGAAAATAACTTTTCTGAAAACGCTCCGGGTCACCCCAGATCGTACGGATCATGGACGGCCAGGGCTTTTTCACCACCAAGATGCCGCCGGTACCGTTGGGTAGATCGTGACCCGCTTCATCCACGATGGCTGTGGTGATGCCCGGCAAGGGCAGCGTGCACGATCCAGGCACCAGGGGCGTGACGCCCGGCAGCGGCGTGATCATGTGGCCGCCCGTTT
>CANHUQ010000071.1 GCA_947463885.1 Burkholderiales bacterium | reverse complement strand
GTCTGCTCAGGAATACGCATGCCGTCCTGGGTGAGCCACCATGAACCGGTCTCGCGATCGAGCGTGAAGCATGCGACGCCATCGCCCACCGTGAGCACCAGGAGCGACGAGGGGCCGTAGACCGCGTAGCCCGCTGCCACCTGGCGCGCCCCGGGTTGCAGAAAGTGCTCTTCCTGCGGTTCCTTGACCCCTTCAGGCAGGCGCAGCACCGAGAAGATCGTGCCAATGGACACGTTCACATCGATATTCGACGAGCCGTCCAGCGGATCGAAGAGCAGCAGGAACTCGCCCATCGGATAGCGGTTGGGGATCGGGTAGGGGTGATCCATTTCCTCCGAGGCCATGGCCGCCAGATGCCCACCCCATTCGTTCGCTTCGAGCAGGGTCTCGTTGGCAATGACATCGAGCTTTTTCTGGGACTCGCCTTGCACGTTTTCAGTGCCGGCTTCGCCCAGCACGTCGGCGAGTGCGCCTTTGCCCACGCCATAGCTGATCCGCTTGCAGGCACGAGCCACCACTTCCAGAAGCAGACGCAGTTCGGCCGGAATCAGGCCTTTGTCACGTTGCTTTTCGACAAGATACCGGGTCAGGCTGACGGGCTGACTCATGAGTGCTCCTTGCTGGCGACGGGCCGCATTATGCGACAGGCGCTGCGGGTATGCCGACGTCTGCACTCAAGGCGCGACATCAGTGCAGCGATTTCTTCACGATTTCCAGCACGTCATCTGACTGCGCCTGCCGCGCGACCGCTTCGAGGGCAGCCCGCATGGCGACCTGCCGGGGCGCATCGAACTTGCGCCAACGGTCGAGTGCGCGGGCCAGTCGCGCGGCCACTTGCGGGTTGCTCGCGTCCAGCGCCAGTACCTGCTGCGTCCAGAACTGGTAGCCGGAACCGTCTTGCGCATGAAACTCGGCCAGATTGCCGGAGCAAAAACTCGACAGCAGTGCACGCACCTTGTTCGGATTGCGCAGCGAGAACGCGGGGTGGTTCATCAGGCCACGCACGCGCTCGAGCACCGGTGTCTCGCCAGGGTGTCGATGCAGGGTGGCCTGCAGCATGAACCACTTGTCGAGGACGAGCGGCTCGCCAGCGAATTCAGCGCCAAAGTCGGCCAGCGCCGCATCGCGAAGCGGTGAGGCACTGTGTGCCAGGGCCGACAAGGCGCCCAGTCGATCGGTCATGTTGTCGGCCTGATCGAGTTGCGCGCGGGCCTGCGCGGCTGCTTGCGGCGCATCGATGCCCACCAGCAGCCCCAGGACGGCGTTGCGCAGGCCTCTGCGACCTGCACTGACCGGATCGGGCGAATAGGGCGCCGGATTGTGCATGGCGTTGAAGAGGTCCCACAGCTGCGGGGCGAGGTGATGCGCCACGACCTCTCGAACGGCATTGCGCGCCGCACGCAGGGCGCCTGGGTCGAGCACCTCCACCTGTTCGGCCACGAACCCTTCGCTGGGCAGGCTGATCAGTTGCTCGCGCAGGGCGGGGTCCAGGGCCGCGCGTGGCAGCGCCTGGGCCAGGGCATCGATGAGTGCGGCACAGGCCTCATGCGCGGGCTGGCCCTGCATCACACCCAGGATGGCCGATATCGCCAGGCGTTGTGATGCCTCCCAGCGGTTGAAGGCGTCCTGGTCATGCGCGAGTTGAAAAGCGAGTGTGGCGTCGTCGACCTCGTGCTCCAGGATGACCGGCGCGGAAAGGTTGCGCAGCAGCGAGGCCACCACAAAGCGTTGCCCGTGAGCGTTTTGCGGCGAACGGATGCCCTCGAACACAAAGGTCTGCTGCGCCTCGGTGAGTTCGAGCATACGGTGTGCGAGTTCGCTGCCGTCTGCGCCAATCAGGCCGACATCGACCGGAATATGAAAAGGAAGTTTTTCCTTCTGACCGGGCGAGGGCGGACACCATTGCGACAGGTGCAAGGTGTAGGTGCCGGCCGCTTCGTCGAAATGGCCGCGTGCTTTGACGCGCGGTGTGCCGGCCTGGGCATACCAGCGCCGGAAGCGCTCCAGGTCTCGTCCGTTGGCATCGGCAATGGCGGCGACGAAGTCCTCACACGTGACTGCCTGTCCGTCATGGCGTTGAAAGTAGAGCGCCATGCCCCGTGCAAAGCCATCTTTGCCGACCAGGGTCTGCAGCATGCGAATGACTTCGGCGCCCTTTTCATACACGGTGACCGTGTAGAAGTTGTTGATCTCCTGGTAGCTGTCAGGCCGGATCGGATGGGCCATGGGGCCTGCATCTTCTGCGAACTGCATGCTGCGCAACATCCGCACGTCGCCGATGCGTTTGACTGCTCGTGCGCTCAGTGCCGAGGCTTCATCGGGGCACTCGGCCGCCATCACGTCGGCCGAGAACTCCTGATCCCTGAAGACTGTGAGTCCTTCCTTGAGGGTCAGTTGAAACCAGTCGCGACAGGTGACGCGGTTGCCCGTCCAGTTGTGAAAGTACTCGTGTGCCACGACCGATTCCACTGCTGCAAAGTCTGCATCGGTGGCCAGTCTCGGATGGGCGAACACATACTTCGTATTGAAGATGTTCAGGCCCTTGTTTTCCATCGCGCCCATGTTGAAGTCGCTCACCGCAACGATCATGAAGCGCTCGAGATCCAGTTCCAGGCCATAGCGCTCCTCGTCCCAGCGAATGGAGCGAATGAGCGATTGCATGGCGTGTTCGGTGCGATCGAGGTTGCCGGGCTCGACCCATACCTGCAGCAGGGCATCACGCCCGCTGGCCGTACGCAGCGACGCTTCGCGTGCCACCAGGTTGCCCGCGACCAGCGCGAAGAGATAGCTGGGCTTGGGAAATGGATCTTCCCAGCGCGCCCGCATGCGCCCGTCGGGCAGCGCTTCGGTGCCCAGCAGATTGCCGTTCGAGAGCAGGACCGGCCAGCGGGCTGCGTCGGCCACGATCTCCACCCGATATCGGGCCATCACGTCCGGGCGATCAGGGAAATACGTGATGCGCCTGAAGCCTTCCGCCTCACACTGGGTAAAGAAATTGCCGTTGGAGACATAGAGCCCGGACAACTCAGTATTGGCGTGCGGCGCGATGGCCACTTCGGTCTCCAGCAGGAACACCGCCGGTGGCGCATCGATTCGCAGGCTGTTGTCATCGAGGTGCAGCCGATCATGGCTCACGAGCTGACCGTCGATGCGCACCGACAGCAGCTCAAGCGCTTCGCCGTCCAGCGACAAGGCTTGATGGCTTGCCACGCCATCACGGCGCCTGACACGCAATTGCGCGCGCACCAGCGTGCGTGCCGGGTCTAGTTCAAAGCTCAGGTCGATCTGATCCACCCAGTAATCAGGCGGGGTGTAATCAAGGCGACGCATGGTGACCGGCTCGTCTGTACGCATGGAACCATCCGGCCCGCAGGGCCTGTGTGAATGTTGAAGCAGTTGAAGCGACTGAGCGCAGCCCGCAGCTTATTTGCGGATGCGCGGGGCCCACCAGTTGGGCTGTGCAGAGGCAAAGAGCCCACTGTCGTGAAGGCGGTTGGCCAGTTGCAGTGCCGGCAGGCCGGTGGGTGCCTGCAACAGCCAGAGCGTCTCGGTCAGCTTTCGCGCCGGCGCCACACCTGCCTGATCAAAGAGGCGTTGCGCTGCGGCGTCGTCCAGCGGGGCGCGCATGCTGACGATCACGCCCCCCGGCAATGCGCGCAATGCGCCGCTGTCGTCGCGAAACACGGGCGAGATCAGTGCAGGGGTCTGCGCATTCGCCGAGCCTGCGGGCTGCAGCACGTCACGACGCTCCACTCGGGGTGAAAAGTCGGCTTCCAGCTCTGGGACGATCGTGAGCGTGCGCCGGGTGGCGCCGTCCTGCCACGCATAGACCGCAGCCGACGCCACCACAGATTTGGTGACCGGCCCGGTGTGCTGTGGGACGACGGTGCCGGCGACAAAGCGGCTCGAAGGCTCGGTGGCGATTACGCTGCGCCGGGGTGCTTCGGCCATGCCGATGACGGGCAGGCACAGGCCTGCGCCCAGAACCCAAAGCAGACCGATTTGTCGGCGCGTCTGTCCGAGGCGTTGGGTGGCGCCACTGCGCATCTGCGGCCCCAGCGCGCGAGAGCAGATCTTGGGTTCAGCGTCCATGCTCAGCGTCCATGCTCAGCGTCCATGAATACGCAGACTCCACGCAACCAACTGGCCAGATTTGCCCGCCAGCCCATCTCTGATCGAGAGTGTCCAACGCCCGGCAGCCGCCTCGTTCATATGACGCACGGATCCGAAGGTCCAGTTGCTGAATGCCCCGCAGTCGTCTCCAGTGCGCACATCATCGTTGCACAGACGCTGTTCGGCCAGCACGCTTGTACGGTTCAGTGGGCTGGTGAGCGTGATATTCAGATCGCCGGTGTATTCATGACGCGTGGTCAGACGCACCTCCACAAATTCGATCTGCGTCACGGGACACGTGCGACTCGACACAACTACAGCGTCGTCCAGCGCCAGGCCGCTGCCTGCAGGGCTCGCGTCCGGGACATTCAAGCTGTTGCTGCCGTTGACCCAATCGCAGGTGATCAAGCGTGCGCTGCCACCCACTGATTGCCAGGTGGCCGCTTTTGAGACGGCGGCCCCAGCATCCACCACGCCGTACCCGTACTTGTGGTGAAACCCCGGGCCGAGTGAAGAGGCGAGCCATCCGGCACTGTTGACGTCATTGCGGCGGGCGGTGTCGGCCAGGATGATGCGCACGTCGCGCCAACTGAGCGAGGGGTTACGCGACAGCATGAGGGCCACCACCCCCGAGACCATCGGGACGCTGGCCGATGTGCCGCTGAAATCATTGCGGGCGCTGGCCTGAATGGCCGTGGTCGTGACCCCGACAAAATCCGGACGCTCGTCTGAGGACGGGGCGCACACCAGCAGATTGGCACCGGGTTCGGCATACCAGGGGCTACGTCCGTAGTCGTTGACGGCACACACCGTCACGATGCCGCGCTGATTGGAAAACCCATCCAGATTGGCGTTATCCATCTGGCACTGGCCGCCCTCGCCTTCACGAAAACAGCCGCCATTGCCGCCAGGAAATACGTAGACCGCGCCCAGCCCACCGCGGCCGGTGCGCAGACCGACATCGATGGCATTGATGAACGACGAGGGTGGGGCATGTGTGCTGCCGGTGTCCGGGGAGCCCCAGCTGTTGCTGTAGATCGCGTTGGTGGACAGCCCTCGGGTCAATGCATCCGCGATGTCGCTGTCATAGGAGGTGGTCAGGGCATCGAAGGCGACCAGTGATGCGCGCGGGGCCACGCCTGATCCGAAACGCCCGTTGCCGTCCCGGGCCAGCAGCAGGCCAGCCACCGAGGTGCCGTGGTCATCGAGGGCTGCTTTGCAGGGCATGGGCCATTCGGGGTACGGATTGCCTGGCCGATAGCTGCGACTTGCACCACTCACTACATTGGGCTGCAGATCGGGGTGGGTCAGTTCCACCGAGTCATCGATCACCGCGACCCGAATCCCATCCCCCTTGCTGAGCGCCCAGGCTGCAGTCGCACGGATGTCTTCACCCGCAAGGCCACCTGACTGTCCGGTGTTGAGCAGATGCCATTGATTGACAAACAGCGGATCGGCCCCGCTGAGCAGGGGCGTATCGGTCAGGGTGTACTGCAGATCGCATCCGGTTCCGACCGTGAACGGCACGCCAGGGGTGGGCGACTGAACGCTGGAACCTGTCCCGGACCCGGAGCCGGACGAACACGCTGCCAGCGCGAACACGAGCAGGGAAATTGCGGCGTGGCTCGCGGCGCGGCAGGCAAACAGGGCTGCGGGAATGGACAAGTTCAAGGCAGTGTGCGGGCGAGGGCGGAACGAACTTGCTAGAGTCGGCGCAGGCGCAGTGTACCTGCCTGTCCGCTGATCGTCCGCTAATCATCCGCTAATCGTCCTGGAGTCTTGTCATGAACGTCGTTGCGAGTCCCCGCATACGGTCGGTGTTGGTCGCCAACCGGTCCGAAATTGCCATTCGGGTGATGCGGGCTGCGGCCGAGCTGGGGCTGCGCACCGTGGCCATCTATTCGCATGAGGACCGCTTTTCCTTGCACCGGTTCAAGTCCGATGAGAGTTACCAGGTGGGTGCAGGGCGCAAGCCCCTGGCTGCGTATCTGGATATCGACGACATCCTGAGGGTGGCTCGGCTGGCGAATGTCGATGCCATCCATCCGGGCTATGGGTTTCTGTCCGAGAACCCCGACTTTGCCCGTGCCTGCGAGGCGGCGGGTTTTCGGTTCATCGGGCCGACCGCTCAGGTCATGACCACGCTGGGCAACAAGGTGGCTGCGCGCCGTGCGGCTGTGCAAGCGGGCGTGCCGGTGATGCCCGCGACCGACCCGTTGCCGGCGGATGTGGCGCAGTGCCTGCCGATTGCTGCAGCGGTGGGGTATCCCCTCATGCTCAAGGCCAGCTGGGGTGGTGGTGGGCGTGGCATGCGGGTCATCGAGAACGATCACGATCTGACCACGCAGTTGCCCGTGGCTCGCCGCGAGGCCTTGTCGGCCTTTGGCAACGACGAGGTCTATCTGGAAAAACTGGTCCGCCGTGCGCGCCACGTGGAAGTGCAGATCCTGGGCGATCTGCACGGCAACATCGTGCATCTGTTCGAGCGTGATTGCTCGGTGCAGCGGCGCAACCAGAAGGTGGTCGAGCGTGCACCTGCACCGTACCTGGATGCAGCGCAACGCAGCGAATTGTGCGAGGCCGCCTTGCGTCTGGCGCGCGCGGTGTCGTACACCCATGCCGGGACAGTTGAATTCCTGCAGGACGCCGACAGCGGGCGTTTCTATTTCATCGAGGTCAACCCGCGTATTCAGGTGGAGCACACGGTCACCGAGATGGTCACCGGGATCGACATCGTCAAGGCTCAGATCCGGATCACCGAGGGTGCGCGCATCGGCCAGGCGGAGGATCGTCGGGCGCCTGATCGCACTGTCCTTGAATACGGGTCTGGTGTCCCTGCGCAGGCCGACATTCGGCTCAACGGCCATGCACTGCAGTGTCGACTGACCACAGAAGACCCTGAGAACGGCTTTACACCGGACTATGGCCGCATCACGGCCTATCGCAGTGCCTCGGGATTCGGTGTACGGCTGGATGGCGGCACGGCGTATTCGGGTGCGGTGATCACGCCGTTTTACGATTCGCTGCTGGTCAAGGTGACTACCTGGGCCCCGTCACCTGAAGAGGCCATCCGGCGCATGGACCGTGCACTGCGCGAATTCCGGGTGCGTGGTGTGGCCACCAATTTGCAGTTCGTGGAAAACGTGATCAACCATCCTTCGTTCATCGACGGTACGGTCACCACGCGCTTCATCGATCAGACCCCGGAGTTGCTGCGATTTTCCCGCCGCCAGGACCGTGCCTCGCGGCTGTTGCGTTACATCGGCGAAGTGACGGTCAACGGGCATCCTGATATGAAGGGGCGTGTGGCCCCCGAGTTCAACGCCAGTCTGCTGCAGCGCCCTGATTCGGACCTGACACGCCCGCCGCCTCCCGGTACGCGTGATCGACTCAAGGCCATCGGCCCCAAGGCTTTTGCAGACTGGATGAATGCGTCGCCGAGGGCGCTGATCACCGACACGACCATGCGTGATGCCCACCAGTCCCTGCTGGCTACGCGCCTGCGCACGGCCGATATGCTGGCCGTGGCGCCTCACTATGCCAGGCTGCTGCCTGACCTGTTTTCGCTGGAATGCTGGGGCGGCGCCACCTTCGATGTGTCGATGCGGTTCTTGCGTGAAGACCCGTGGCAACGCCTGGCCCAGTTGCGTCAAGCCGTCCCCAACATCCTGTTCCAGATGCTGCTGCGTGGGGCCAATGCGGTGGGCTATACCAGTTATGCGGACAACGTCGTGCGCCACTTCGTGGCCCAGGCCGCGGCTCAGGGCGTCGATCTGTTCAGGGTCTTCGATTCCCTGAACTGGGTGCAGAACATGCGGGTGTCGATCGATGCCGTACTGGAGTCCGGCGCGCTGTGCGAAGGGGCCGTGTGCTACAGCGGTGATCTATTCGATACTGCCCGGCCTAAGTATTCGCTTGCGTATTACGTGAAGATCGCGCGCGAACTGCAGCGCGCCGGGGTTCATATTTTGGGGATCAAGGACATGGCAGGTGTGTGCCGCCCGCGCGCCGCTCGAGAACTGGTGCGCGTCCTGCGCGAAGAGACTGGCCTGCCCGTCCATTTCCATACGCATGACACCAGCGGCGCTGGCGCGGCTTCGGTGCTGGCCGCCATTGAGGCTGGCGCTGCGGCGGTGGATGCCGCCATGGATGCGCTCAGCGGCCTGACCTCGCAGCCCAGCCTGAATGCGATCGTTGCCGCGCTGCAGGGAGGCGAGCGCGACAGCGGTCTGAACCGAGAGTCATTGCAGTCGATCGCCCATTATTGGGAAGGCGTGCGGCGCATGTACGCGCCCTTTGAATCCGACATTCGGGCAGGAACCGCCGACGTCTATTTGCACGAAATGCCTGGAGGCCAATACACCAATCTGCGCGAGCAGGCCCGCTCGATGGGGCTGGAGCACCGCTGGCCAGAAGTCTCGCGTGCCTATGCGCAGGTCAATCGGCTCTTTGGCGATATCGTGAAAGTGACGCCCACGTCCAAGGTGGTGGGCGACATGGCGCTGACGATGGTCGCCAACGATCTCACCCCCGACGAAGTAGCCGACCCGCACCATGATGTGGCGTTCCCGGAATCGGTCGTGTCGCTGTTCCGGGGCGATCTGGGTTTTCCGCCCGACGGTTTTCCGGCCGCACTCTCGCGCAAGATCCTCAAGGCTGAACCCCCCGCACCCTTTCGGCCTGGCGATACGCTAGCGGCGGTCGACATGGATGCTGCCCGCGTGGCCTGTGAGGCGGCCATTGGTCGAACCATCAGCGAGACTGAGCTGTCGTCGGATCTGCTTTACCCCAAAGTCTTCCGGGAGTTCGCAGACCACCAGCGGCGCTTTGGCGATGTCAGCGTGTTGCCCACCCCGGTCTATTTTTACGGCATGAAGGATCGGGACGAGATATCCGTGGACATTGACCCGGGCAAGACGCTGGTGATCCGTCTGCAGGGCAGCGCACCGGCCGAAGAAGAGGGGCAGGTCAAACTGTTCTTTGAGCTCAACGGACAACCTCGCACCTTGCGCATCGAGAAGCTCGGCGCAGTGCGCACCACGCCCCAGCGTGCACGGGCTGAGGATGGCAACCGTCTGCATGTTCCCGCACCCATGCCCGGCATGATCGTGACGGTGGCTGCGAAAGTCGGTCAGAAGGTGAGTGCTGGTGGCCCGCTGGTATCCATCGAGGCGATGAAGATGGAGTCACAAATCCGGGCAGACCGGGATGGCGTGATCCGCGCAGTGCATGTGCGGCCCGGCGATGTGGTTGCTGCGCGTGATTTGCTGATCGAGTTCGAGCCAGATCCCATTGCCTAATGGACTGCGCGGGACTGCGCGCGTTTGAGGTGCGCGCAGCAACGTGTTCCGATTCAGACCGCGTCGAGCCCGCGGCGCAGGTCTGCGATCAGATCGTCGGGATGCTCCAGCCCGATCGACAGGCGCACCAGAGAGGGTTCAATGCCTGTGGCCTGGAGCGCTTCATCTGACAACGTACCGGCCCACATGGCAGCGGCATGGACGATGAGCGTATCGACGCCACCCAGGCTCACGGCCTGGCGCGCCAGCTGCAGACTCGCCACGAAGCGCGCGGTGCCGGCATAGTCGGCCTTGAGCCGCACGCCCATGACACCGCCGAAACCGCGCATCTGGCTGCGGGCCAGCGCATGCTGAGGATGACTCTCCAGACCGGGGTAAGACACCGAGGCCACGGCGGGATGCTGCTCCAGTGCGCGCGCCACGGCCAGTGCCGAGGCATTGATGCGCTCGATGCGTACGCCAAGGGTGCGCATGCCGCGCAGCAGCAGCCAAGCGTCCATCGGGGAAAGCGTCGCACCCAGGACGATCTGCGTCGACCATAGCGTTTCGATCAGCGCGTCTTCGCCAACGATCACACCGGCCGTGAGATCGTGATGCCCACCCAGGTATTTCGTCGCGCTGTGCACGACCAGATCGGCCCCGAGGTGCAGCGGCTGCTGATTGAGCGGCGTGGCAAACGTGTTGTCGACGATGACCCGTGCCTGTTGCTGATGGGCAAGCTCACAGACCGCTGCCAGATCGGTCAGGCTGCAATCAGGGTTGGTCGGGGACTCAAGCATGACGACGGCTGCAGGCGTGCGCAGGGCGCGTGCAAAGGCATCGGTGTCGGTCTGTTCGACGAATTCGGCGATGACACCAAACCGCGCCAGCAATTCGGACAGCAGCAGCGTTGTACCCATGTAGTGGTTGCGCTGCGCAACGATGCGGTCGCCGGTGCGCACAAGACCCAGCAGTGCAGTCGAGATTGCACCCATGCCACTGGCGGTGACCAGGCCTGCCTGTGCACCCTCGAGCCGCGCCACGATACGAGCGACCCGTTCGTGCAGAGGGTTGCCGTAGCGCGTGTAGTAGCGCGGATGCCGGGGCTGCGACGCCATCCGTGAAAACGCCTGTGCATCGGCTGCGCGAAAAGTGGCAGACCAGGGGATAGCAGGGGTCAGCGAATCGCCTTCATGTAGCGCATCGTCCTCATGGAGCAGACTGGATTCGGGATGCAGCGGCGTGGTGTTCATCTCGAAACTCCGAGTCGATCCGGGTGGTGCCACAGCATCGAAAACCTGCCATCATCGAGCCGTGCGTGCCGGAGATTGTCTGACCTGCGCGCCAGATCCCTGCTTTGTGCCACAATCCCGCCCTTGGTCGAGTAGCGCTGGTCTTGCGCGCAGTACGCAAGCCCTGAAGTCTACCGACCACGAGACACCTACCTCATGAATCATGGAGGCTCCCGCATGAACAAGAGTGAACTGATCGAAACCGTGTCCGCCGAAGCGGACATCAGCAAAGCCGCTGCCGAGCGCGCACTGAATTCCGTCGTCGAAGCCATCACCAAGGCGGTGACCAAAGGCGATCGCGTGACCCTGGTGGGCTTTGGCACCTTCTATTCGAGTAAACGTGCTGCGCGACTGGGCAAAAACCCGCGCACCGGCGAAAAAATCAAGATTGCTGCGGCGACCGTGCCTAAGTTTTCAGCGGGCACCGCCTTCAAAGCGACCGTGAACAAGAAAAAGGCAAAGTGATGCCGTGACGACCATCGGTCGTCCAGCATTGAAGTTGCTGTCTACACGCTGTGCCCGGTTCAAATGGGCCCGTGAACTGAACGCCCCGATGGGGCGTTCTGCATTCATGGCCTAGCGCGTCAGGCGTATCTGAGCGCGATGACGCCAACCATGATTGCGCAGGCGCCCAGCCATCGGGTGGGTCCCACCGGTTCCTTGAGCAAACGGGTTGCGATGACCAGCGCAAAGAGCACGGAAGTCTCGCGCAGGGCTGCCACGCTCGCGACCGGAGCTCGGGTCATGCCCCACAAGGCGACCGCATAAGCGGTCATCGACATCACGCCTGCAGCCATCGGGACGGGGCCACTGTTGAGGGCATACTGCAGCAGTGAGCGGCCGCGACGCATCCAGACCACGCCCGCCAGCAGCAGGCCTTCCAAAGCTGCTAACCAGGTCACATATGACCAGGGGTTCATGGTGTGCCGGGCCCCGATCGAGTCGATGGTGGTATAGGCCACGATTGTCCCAGCGGTCAGCAGCGCCCAGCCTAGCGCCTTGCGCCGGGCGGGCGCCGTGAGCGCCTGCGCGCGTGTTGAGCCGATCGTCAATACGCCCAGGCTGATCAACGTAATCCCGGCCCAGGCCAGTGGTCGGGGCCATTCATGCATGAAGACACCGGTGGCGACCGCAGTGAGCAGGGGCGCTGAACCACGCATGACCGGGTAAGCGAAGCTCAGGTCCGCATGACGGTACGCCCCTGCGAGGGCATGGAAGTACAGGACATGCACTGCGGCCGAGGCCAGCAGGCACAGGCGCGCAGTGCCATCCGGCAAGGGGATGTCGATGACCAGGATCGCGAGCAGCGCAGGCAGGGCGACCGATCCGTGCATGACCGTGGTTTCGAGCAACGGATCGCGCCCACGTTTGATCAGGGCATTCCAGCCGGCGTGCGCAGCTGCCGCACACAGGACCGCAACGGTGACGTCCCAGCCCAGCACGGGCGCTAGGTGCGCTGGGAGCGCAGGGGGTCGGTCTTTGAGCGAGTGGGTGTGTTGTCGTGGCTGCCTGGCGGGTGTTCGAGCATGTGCTCGATCTGAACCAGCGCAGCGTCGTCGAGCACCTGTTGCGGCGCTAAGGCGGGCCGCGTGCGGGTGACGCGCCACAGCATCACCAGCCCCAGCCCCGCAAGCAATGCCGGTCCAGCCCATAGCGCAAGGTTGTGCGCCGAAAAAGACGGTCGATAGAGCACGAATTCGCCGAACCGATCGACCAGATGCGCTTTGATCTGCGCATCGTCTTTGCCCGATGCCATCTGCCGCAGCACTTCATTGCGCAGATCACCAGCCAGTTCCGCGTTTGAATCAGCCAGCGTTTGGTTCTGGCAAACCAGGCAACGCAGTTCCGAGGCCAGGTGTCGAAAGCGCTCACTGCGCAGGAGTTCGGCCGCCTGCTCCGCGGGCAATCCTGAAGCAGTTTCACCAGGGGCGAGCGGCGCCGGCGCGCTGACGGCCCATGACCCCCAGGTGCCTGCAGCACAGACCAGCATGACGCCCATGACCATCTTCGTCAGGGACTTCAATACGCTGTCTCGGGCGGGCTTCATTTCGAGAACTCGCGGACCAAGGGGATCAGGCGGGATCGAATGACCTCCTCGTTCAATGGGCCGACATGCTTGAAGCGGATCACGCCCTGACGATCGATCAGAAAACTTTCGGGCACACCATACACGCCGTAGTCGAATCCGACGCGTCCGCCTCGATCTGACAGGATCTGACCATAAGGATTGCCGTGTTTGCTCAACCAGGCCTTAGCCGCTGCCGGATCGTCCTTGTAGTTCAGACCGATGATCGGCACGGTGTTGGTGCGTCCGAGTTCGAGGAGCAGCGGGTGCTCGGCCAGACAGGGAACGCACCATGAGGCCCAGACATTGAGCAGCCAGACCTTGCCCTGCATGGACTGGGGTGACCAGGTTCCGGACGGTTCAAGCAGGGAGGGCAATTCAAAAGCGGGCGCAGGCTTACCGATCAGCGGCGAAGGAATTTCCTTTGGGTCTCGGCCGGGCTTCAGTCCCAGCAGCAGGAACACGGCGATCAGAGCGAACACCGCTACCGGCACCACAAACCGCAGCCCGCGCATGGTGGCTGACCTCAGACCTGCGCACCCGCACCATGGCGGGTCGCCTGCGGAGTCTTGACAGTGCGATAGCGACGATCCGCCATGGCGATGGCTCCTCCTAATGCCATCAAGAAGCAGCCAGCCCAGATCCAGTCGACGAAGGGCTTCACCCAGGCCTTGACTGTCCAGCGACCATCAGGGAGTTGCTCACCAAGCGACACATACACATCGCGGGTCAGGCCGGAATCGATGGCTGCTTCGGTCATGACCGATCGGGTGGAGGGGTAGAAGCGCTTCTCGGGCAGCAGTTCGAATTCAACGCGATCATTGCGCAGCGCTTGCAGACGTCCCCGTACGCCGTCGTAGTTCGGGCCGGCAAAGGGCTGAATGTCGATCATACGCAAGGTATAGCCGCGCACTTGTATGCTCTCACCAGGACCGAGTGCTGCATCGACTTCGACATCCAGCGTTTTGACGCAGGCCACGCCAATGCAAAAAACGCCTGTTCCTGCGTGGGCGACCGCCATGCCCCAGACGCCCCCCGGCAAGGCACGCAGTCGCTCGAAGAAGCCTGGTGCCTTGATCTGCGCAGCGCGATCCAGGACCGCGACCACGCTGGCTGCGATCAGCCACAACCCCAGAAAGATGCCGATGGCAAAAGCGAGTGCACCGAGTGCCGAGCCGCCGGCGGTGCCGCGCCCGGAGGTGAATACGACCACGATGGCGGCCACGACCGCTACGGCAAAGGCCCACTTGAGTCGCTGGGCCAGATCAGGCACCGGGGCGTCTCGCCAGCGTGATAACGGCCCCACGCCCATCAGGAAAGCCGCAGGCGCCATCAATGGGAAAAACACGGCTTCAAAGTAGGGCGGGCCGACCGAAATTTTGGCCAACCCCAGGGTGTCCAGCACCAGGGGGTAGAGCGTACCCAGCAGGACCGAACCGGCAGCAGTCAGCATCAGCAGGTTATTGGCCAGCAGATAGCCTTCTCGCGAACTAGTCTGAAAGCTGACGGTCTGCTGCGAGCCCGAGACTCCGGGTCCGCGAATCGCAAAGAGTATCAGTGAGCTGCCAACGACCGCGACCAGAAAGGCGAGAATGAAGACGCCGCGGGTCGGGTCGCTGGCGAAGGCGTGGACCGAAGTCAGCACACCCGAGCGCACCAGAAAAGTTCCCAGCAGGGACAGGCTGAACGCGGCAATGGCGAGCAGCAGCGTCCAGGCCCGAAAGATGCCGCGACGCTCAGTCACGATCAGCGAGTGGATGAGGGCGGTGCCAACCAGCCATGGCATAAACGAGGCGTTCTC
>CANHUQ010000070.1 GCA_947463885.1 Burkholderiales bacterium | reverse complement strand
GCCGCCCCACTGAGGACGAAGCCTGGGATGCGGCCCATGCGCTGGTGGCCCATGTCACGGAAGCACAGACCGCGTTTGTGAAGAGCCACTACGGCAGTTCGGCGGCTAATCGCCGGGTGCAGGAGCTGGCGGACACCCATGGCGAGATGATCGCGCCGCATCTGTGGACCGGCATCACGCGCATTCGCCCCGGTGCCGGCATTGTGGTGGTCGGCAACCCGGAGCAGTGCGCGCAGACGCTGCAGCAGTTCATCGACCTCGGTTGTCATTCGTTCTGCCTGTCGGGCTATCTGCACGACGAGGAGTGTGTGCGTTTTGCGCGTTGGGTGCGGCCGCTGATTGCTGCGCGCAATCCGGGGCGTATGCCGGACGTGCCGATCAGCGTCTAGTGATGTTCGGTCTGATTGCAGCCACGCTGCAGCCAGAAACCGGACACGGTTGGCCCCGTTGACCTGGGGCGAAGGGGGCGCTGCTGCTGATCAGCTGACAGGGACTATGGGTGCGCCGCGGTCTGTTTCTCGGCTTCGGCCAGCCGATCGCGCAGTCCGCTGTCGCGGCGCGTCGGCGAGTGGATTGCAGATCGAAGTGCCCCCTCTGATGCACACAGCACCAGGCTGTGCCGGGCGCGTGTCATGCCGGTATAGAGCAACTCGCGCGAGGCTGCCCGTGTCGGGGTCGGTGGCAGGATGACCGCGACGCGGTTGAATTCAGAGCCCTGCGAGGTATGGATGGTGAGCACATAAGCCGCCTCGTGGGCGGGTAGTCGGGCCGGAGGGAGGCTGCGAAAGCCCTGCGCCTCGTCGCTGAACCAGACGCACAGTTCGCCGTCGCGGTTGGGCAGTACCAGACCGACATCGCCATTGAAGAGGCCCAGCAGGTAGTCGTTCTGGCGCACGATCAATGCCTGGCCAATGAACCACGGCGATGCGGGCAACGCACCGACCTGTTGACGCATCCAGTCGGACAGACGCTGATTCAGCCTGCGGCTGCCATGTGGCCCCTCACGTACGGCGCACAGTGCCCGGAACTGGTTGAAGGCCTGGGTGACCGCAGCGACATCGTGTGGCGCGTGCGACAGCGCCTGCGTCATGGGCGCGTAGCCTTCAATGAGTGCGGACCACAGCCGAGTAGCGCTGTCGGTCGCGGTGTCGTCGATCCAGGTGATGTCGGCGCGCGGCTCGGATGAGGCAGCGGCGCTGTGCAGACTGGCTACGAGTGTGTCAGTTGCACCTTCGCGCACGGCTTGCGCCAGCTGTCCGATGCCTGAGCCTGCATCGAAGCGATAGGTGCGGTTCAGCCAGATCACCGAGGCGTTCAGGGTGCTTGCGGCGGGCTGCAGGGTGGATTGATTGTCTGGCTGCGCGCGAGAGGGAACGTGTTCGGGCGGTTTGGGTAGGGGTGCGGATGGGGTGGGGGCCAGGAGCGCATCGAGGGTGGCGTGCGCCTGTGCGGCGCTGATGGACTCGCGACTGAGCTCGGCAAATACCGCGCCCGCCTCGACCGAGGCGAGCTGGTCCTTGTCGCCTAGCAGCACGATCCGTGCATGCTCGGGTACGGCTTCCAACAGATGGGTGGCAAGCGCCAGATCGAGCATCGAGGCTTCGTCAATGATGAGGACATCGATCGGTAGGCGATGTTTCGCGTGGTGCATAAAGCCCTGACCCTCAGGCCGCACCCCAAGCAGGCGGTGCACCGTGGAAGAGGTGGTGGGCATACGGGCCTGCAGCGCCTGCGGCAGATGCCCCGCACGGCTGCGGATGGCTTCGGTCATGCGCGCAGCCGCCTTGCCAGTGGGCGCGGCTAAGGCGATGCGTGCCTGAGGGTGCTGTGCCAGCAGGCAGGCGAGCAGGCTGACGACGGTAGTGGTTTTGCCGGTGCCGGGCCCGCCGCTGATGATGGTCAGCCGTCGGGTGAGCGCCAGCGCGACCGCAACCTGTTGCCCGTCAGGCACCCCCAGTGCCTGCGGATCATGAGCGGCGGGCAAGAGGGTCTGCAACAGCGCACGGGTCTGCGCACCAGCGATTGCGCTGAGTCGATCGTCCGTTGGCACCGCTGCCTGCTGCAATCGGGTGGCCAGTCGGCGCTCGTAGTCGAAATAGCGATGCAGATAGAGCCGGTTGAAATCGTCGATGATCATCGGGCAGGCGCGGGGGTGCTGCGGCGTCCCCACGATCCCGCTGTCCAGGAGCGCTTGGCGCAGGTCTTCAAGGCTCAGGTCTTCAAGTCTGAGGGGAGGTTGATTGGCGTGGGCGCCCTCAAGGTCGCTGGTGATCAAATCCTGCAGGGGCAGACAGACATGACCTGCGCTGGTGGCAAGACTGAGGCGGTGTGCGGCCAGCCCCACGCTTTTTAGTGCGTCGACAGGCAGCGATGCGCAGTGCTGACGGGCCCACTGCACCACCTGCTCGGCAAAGCCCGCGGCCAGCCACTCGGGGGACGATGGCTCGACGGCTCGGATCATGCCGATGGCCCCGATCCGTCGATGATCTGACCCAGCGCCTCGATGAGCGACAGGGGTGGCCGCGTGGCATGTACGCCGCAGGCTCGGCCATCAGGAAGCCTCCAGGTGGGCCGAACGCCGCGCACGAACAGATAGCAGACCTCGCCCATGTGAGTGTCGTAGGCATAGTGCGGCATACGGCCGGCGAGATAACGGTGCAGCGCCAGCACATAAAGCAGTGCTTGCAGGTGGTAGCCGTGAGCGGTCATGGCCTGCTCGAGCTGTGCAGACTCATAGTCACGCCGGTGCATGCCCAGGTGGTTCGACTTCCAGTCGAGGACGTGGAAGCGGCCCTGGTGCTCGAAGACCAGGTCGATGAAGCCGCGCAGGTATCCCTGCAAGCTGCCGAATGCAAAGCTCGGCATGCCGTAACCATGCGCCTTGAGCAAGGCGGTGAGTGCCTGGGCCTGGAGTGTTTTGGCGGGCAGCGCGAACTCGAGTTCGACCAGCCGACGCGTGCGTGAAATGTTGCTCAGCATGAGCCCGGGCAGGATGGGCGTGTGCAGGACATCGTTGAGCATGCCAGCCACCATGGTGGGCAGCAGGGCGACTTCTTGCGCCGTGCGTGCCCCCGGCGGATAGCGCAGTAACGCGGCATCAATTGCGGCCGGCCATTCGTCGCGTCGGGTGAAGTCGATGCGTTCGAACACATCGTGCAGGCAATCACCGGCTGCGGCGCCGCGCGGAAATTGCAGGATGTCGGGTGCAGGGTCCATCGCCGGGTCGGTCGTGAAGGGCCCGTCGTCTGACGCTGCATCGGCCTGTGCCTGACGTGAATCATGATCGACGGCCGAGGCTTCGTGGCGTGCGCCATAGGCCAAGCTGCTGTAACTGCCCAGCCGCCAGGCGCGGGGCAGGCTGGCGGGTGCGGGGCGTGCTGCCACGACCTGGGGTGTGGTGGGGTGGTGCAGCCGAAGAGGCATGGTGCTGTGCGTATCGCGCGGGCCTGGCAAAGGGGTGAGCGACACATCGGGCGCACAGTCTGTGGCCCATTGCGCCCAGGCCGACATGATCTGGTCCTCAGAGAGGTCGTGCTCCAGCCAGTCAGCAGGTGGTAACGCGCCCCCTGCCACAAGCCAGTGGAGCAGGGTGCGTCGGCTGCTGGACGTGCTGGTGCGGATGCGGAATAGACCCGTCACCAGATAGCAGCGATGCACGGCCCGCGTGAGCGCGACATAGATCAATCGCATGTCTTCGGCGGCCGACTCCAGTCGGATGGCCTGCTTGATGGCGTCGGCTTCGGTCTTGTCGAGCGCTTCTTCGCGCAGATCCCAGACCGGCTGCCCGGTTGCATCGTGATAGGCGTGGCCCAAGGGTGGCGTCTGGGGCGCGATCTGTCCGGCATCCCACAGAAACGGGCAAAAGACCACTGGAAACTCCAAGCCCTTGGAGCGATGGACCGTGAGGATTTGAACCAGATTGCGATCGGACTCCAGCCGCAATTGAGCCGCATCGCCTGCATCGTCCAGGCTGCGTCGGGTTTGCAGCCAGCGCAGCAGGGCGTCGGGCGCGGGATGCTCGGCTGCAGCTTCGTGCAGCAGTTCGGTGAGATGCGAGAGATTGGTCAGGCGACGCTCGCCGTCGTCACGCGCGAGCATGCGCTGGCTCACTCGCATCTGGTCCATCAGTTGGCGAAGCATCACGCCGATGCCGCGCTCGAACCACATGAGGCGCCAGTCCGAAAAACGGGTGATGTGGCCAGCCAGGGCGGCGGTGTCATGCGAGAGATCATCGACGTCGCGCGCACTCAGACCGATCAGGTCGGTGGCGAGTGCGGCGCGCAGAAGCCCGTCGCGCCGTGGTTCGAGCACGGCAGACAGCACCTGCTCCAGCCCCTCGGCGTCGGGGCTTTGAAAGACACTCGCCTGGGACAATTCCACGCTGCCGACCCCGACCGCCGCGAGCGCCTGACGCATCTGCAGGCCCTGGGAGTGGCTGCGCACCAAGACGGCGATATCGCCACCCTGCAGCGCCCGGTTGTCGTACTGCACCTGGCCTTGCTGGGCGCCGTACAGCAGGTCGAGGATTTCAGTTGCGCAGGCGCTGACCACGGCTTGGCGCGCGGTGGATTTGTCGAGCCTGCCGCCTTCGTGTTCGCCCGGGAGTGTCCAGACTTGCATCGCAGCGCGGGTGGGGGCGCGAGCGACACGATCTGGCATGGCGAAGGGGCGCACATCCTGAAAGGGTCGACGCGTGTGTGCGCCCAGTCCTACCGGGTGGTAGTTGAGGCCATCGAGCATGAACGCCCGGGGATTGGCCCCAAACAAAGGGTTGAGGGCGTTGAGCAGGGCGGGGCATGAGCGCTGGTTGTCAGTCAGGGTGAAGACCGCGCGGGCATGCGCGCGTGCCTGCAGATAGGTGTGCAGGTCGGCGTTGCGAAAACTGTAGATCGCCTGCTTCGGGTCGCCGATCAGGAAAACGCTTGCGTCGTCTTGACGCCAGATGCTGCGAAAGATCGCCCATTGCAGCGGGTCGGTGTCCTGGAATTCGTCGATCAGTGCGACTGGAAATCGCTCGGCCAGGGCGCCTGCGAGCGTCGGATATTGCGGCGAATTGAGTCGTTCATGCAGGTTGCTGAGCATGTCGTCAAAGGCGATCACACGGCGCTCGCGCTTCAGCGCCCGCACGGCCTGGGGGGCCGACTCAAGCAGCGTTCTGAACAGACCCAGGCGCCGCTGTGACAGGCTGGCCCGGGCATGGTCAAGCGCCTGCAGCAGCTGCGTGGCTTCATCGAAGAAGCGATGGGGTGAGGGCGCAGGCTGTCCTTTTTTTTGGATGAGCCGCTCGCTGCTGAAGAGTTTGAGCTTGTCCAGGGAGGCCGGCCAGGCGAGGGGATCTGCGGTGGTCATGGCGTGGTCCCACTGGCGTGCAGCCGTGGCGACGCTGGCTTCGGAGTAGGACCGGGCATTGAGACGTGGCAGCGACTCGGTGATGCACTTGAGAATGGCCGCTCGTTCGGTCTGCCAGGTGTACCGGGCTTGCTCATGTAGCGCCGAGAGTTCGGCGCGCTCGGGTGCGCCAAAGGGCGCGGCAGGTGCGTCGGGTGGCCACAGCAGGGTGGACATCGGACGACTGAGCCGATGTTTGAGGAGCGTGGCCAGACGCTCTGGCGAATCGCCGCACGTGGAGAGCCACGCGACCAGGTCTGTATCCGGGCAGTGCGCCACGTGCTGCCGCCAGAAATCGTGCACCACCTCCGCTCGCAATGCTGCGTCGTCGCGCAAGAGTTCCTGCGAAAGCGGCATGCCGGCACTGAAGGAGGCCTCGCTGAGCGCACGCTGACAAAACCCGTGGATCGTGAAAATGGCGGCTTCATCGAAGCATTGCAGTGCGCCCTGCAGCGCGTCGCGCAGTGAGGTGGCGCTGCGCCCGTGTTCGATGAGCGTGGACAAGCAGGTGACGATGAAGGGGTCGGTGTCGGGCGGCGCGTACTCGAGCCACTCCAGGGCCCGAAGCAGCCGCGTGCGGATACGCTCGCGCAGCTCGGCCGTGGCTGCGTTGGTGAACGTGACCACCAGGATTTGGCTGACGCTGAGCTCGCGCTCGAGCAGCAGCCGCAAATACAGGCCGCACAGCGTCCAGGTCTTGCCCGTGCCGGCCGAGGCTTCAATCAGATGAACGCCGTGCAGCCCGCAGGATGCGGCGTTCATGGGCTCAGGGCTGCTCAAGCGTGTGCTCCATGAGGGGGCCGAAGACTTCACGTGCCAGCTGGGCGAAACGGTGATCGAGCGGCTCGCTGCGCCCCCGCAGCGCCAGCCGCCAGGCCGGATCCTGAGATTCGCTCCAGGCGCGACCGTACTGCGGTGCCCAGACCTTGTGTGCTTCCGACAGCCGCTCTCCGCTTTCCATGAACGCCCAGGCTGCGTTCGGAAAACAGGGTAAGGGCTCGGTCAGGCCCCGGCGGTACAGCGCCAGCAGGTGCTGCAGGCGAGCCATGGGATTGGCGGGCATCTGCAGGCGCAACAGGCCATCCTGGGCAACGAACAAGGCCTGGGGCGCCATGCCAGCAGGCGGTTGTGCACCGCAGACCAGCAGGGTGATCCAGGCACTCAGACGGTCTGTGGCCCGCAAGGGCCCGTAGCGCCAGGCGAGGACGCCTGAGACGCGCAGATCGGTGAAGTCGGTGGTGATCTGCCAGTGTTCGTCTTCAAGGATGAAAGACGCTTGTACCCGATGAGGAGGCAATGCCGGTGCACTGCAGGCGGCCTGCACACGTTGGGCGAAGGCTTCCAGGGCGACGAGCTCGGTGTTCAATGCGCGCTCGCCCAGCGTGCCAGTGGGCAGCTCGAGGCCTGCGCGCGCGGACGCACGCAGCGCCTCTGCGGTCTGGCCCTTCAGCATGTCGGGCAGCAGGCGCGTGGCCAGCGCCCGCCGTGCGGCTGCCGTGACGATGAAGGGCTCATCGTCTTCCAGGGCTTCAAGGGTGTCGGGCAGGCTCAAACCGAGGCGGTGGGTGAGCACCGCGCGGCCTGGGTGACGAAAAAAAGCAATCAGACGCTCGAGTGACACGCTGTGCCAGGCGGGCCCCGGCGGGGGCAGCGCAGTGGCGAAAAAGGCAGTCGCCTGCGTGGGCTCGGTCACGCTGAGGGTGTCGTCGTCGGTCACATCGGGGGTGTCGGGCTGAGCTGACGAGTCGGGCTGCAGGAAAGTTCGCCTGCCGCTCAATGCGTCAGCCAGTTCGGTATTGAAGCTTTGCAGCCGCTGATCGGCGCCTGACGCAGGAGGCGCAAAGGCTTCGGGCGCAAAGGGCTGCAGCGGGTGATGCACGACGAGTTGTGCGCGTACCCAATCGGAGGGTATGCCTGAGCGATGCGCTGTCAGTGATGCTGTCAGCGGGGTGGTGATGGGAACGGCTGCCCGCGCGATGGTCTCCAGCAGCTCGCTGATCAGCACCGAAGGCGGCAGCGGCGCGTTGTCGCGGATGCTGTGGCCGGTGTAGCTGAGGTAAAGCATGTGGCGTGCGCTCAGGAGCAGATCGAGAAAGAGGTTGCGGTCGTTGATGCGGCGCTGCCGGTCGCCGGGTTGAGGCTGCAGCGCCATCAGATCGAATTCCGCCGGCCGCTGCGTGCCAGGAAAGCTGCCGTCGTTCAATCCGATCATGCACACCACCCGGTAGGGCAGGGCCCGCAGCGCACTCATGGAGGCAAACGTGACGGCGCCAGAGGGCACGCCACCCCGGGCCGGATCATCGAGCAGGGTTTGCAGGGCGGCCCGAACGACCGGCAGGCTGACGGCCTGCGTGAGGCCGCCTGTGTGCATCTGGGCCATCAACTGATGCAGGGTGGCGCGCAGCTCGCGCCAGTCGTCGAGCTGATCGTCCTGCGGCGCGATGAAGGTGTTCAGGGCCTCTTCAAGCACGGCGCGCCAAGCGTCTGCGGTGTTGGGCCTGCTGGTGCGATCCCGCAAGGTGCGCAGGCTTTGGGTGAACCGCCACAGGCGGCCCAGCGCCTGCGCCGCCTGGCCTTGGGCGCCGCCGCTTGGCAGGTGTCCCTGGAAAGGGGTGTGGCTCGCGTCGGGCAGGGCGTAGCCAAGAAAGAGCCGGTTCAGGGCGCTCTCCAGGGTATGTCCTGCAGTAGCCGGCAACTCCAGACCCGTGAGCTGTTGGGCATCAAACGCCCAGCGAAAGCCGCTGACACGGATCCAGGTGTGGATCTGCTGCAGGTCGCCTTCGTCGAGGCCGAAGCGCCGCGCGACCACGTCTTGCTGCAGGACACTGAACAATGCGCTGGCCGTTATGCGCGAGCTGATGAGCGTGAGCACCGCGAGCAGCGCACTCGCTGGCGCGTGGATGCGGCTGCGTGCCCGCCCGGTGATCGTCCAGTCGATGCGCCGGGCTTCGGGGACGCTGCCGAACACGCCCTCGATGAGCGGCGCAGCCGACTCCAGATCGGGTGTCACGACCAGCACCTCCCAGGGCTTGAGGGCGGGCAGCCCGGGATCATCGCCGGCAAAGAGCCCCAGCAGGCAGTCGTGCAGCACTTCCAGTTCGCGGGTCAGGCTATGGCAGACCCGCACCTCGAGGCTGCGGTCGGTGGCTGCGAGGGTGATCGAGCCGGGTTCGAGCGGGCTTAGAGTCAGGATGGAGGCCTGCAACTGCGCCAGCAGGCTGTGGCCTTCCGGTGCTTCGAAGTGGGCGTCGTCGGTCATGTGCTCGCCGCAACGATCGATGAGCAGACCGAGATGGGACTGGGTCTGCGTACCCCAGGCGTTGAGCAAAGGATGCCCGGCTTCCAGGCTGGCTGCGCTGCGGACGCCTGATTGCTGCTTGAGCCAGGTGAGCTTGCGGGGCGCGAGCAGGTCGAACCAATAGGCCTCGCAGGGGTTGAGCACGTACAGGTGCAGGGTGCACACCTGGCCGATGGCCCGCAGGAGATCGAGGTGCAAGGGTGCAATGGCAGGCAGCGCGAAGACATGGGCTTGCGCGGGCAGACCGCAGGCCGCAGCCTGCTCGGCGCTCATGCGGCTGACTGCTGCGATGAACGCTTTGACCGGGTCCCGGGTGGGCAGGGCCAGTTGCGCATTCAGGCGCCGCCACAGTTCGGCCTGCCAGGCCTGATCGGCCAGGGCATCTGGGGATGCGTTGATCGGACCGGCCGGCAAGCCCTGCTGCCAGCGCTCGAGCCAGAACGGTCGATAGGTGACGTAGTCTTCGAGCAGGCCGGCCACCTGCCGAGCGAATTCCAGACGCATGACGTCATCGGACTCATGCAGCCAGGCGTGCAGGCGCGGATGGCCGTGCACCCAGTCGGACGCTCCAAGGGTCTGATAGACCCGCCAGGTCAAGACCGGGGCGGCGAAGGGGGAGTCCTCGGCCACCTGCGTGACCCGTCCGATTTGGCGCCACAACCACTGCGCCAGATAGCCGAACTGAAGGTTGGCGGCGATGCCGTGCCGCTCGGCTGCAGCCAGCGTCAGGTCTCGGCGCAGCGCAGCGTTGGGAACGATGATCTGCTGGGCGATGAAGGGATCGCCCCGAGTCTGCCCCAGGCGCTCGAGCAAATCGTGGCGCAGGCGTTCGTAGCGGTTCGAGCAATGCAGGTGCAGCATGGGTCAGAGGTTAACCCGTGGCTGGCTCATGGCGTGAGCCACGACCGGCCAATGCGCCCGGACCCGATCGCGCAGTGTGGGTGAAACAGGCCGTGCGGGACGCAGTGTGGCGTGGCGCCTATGCCGACTTCTTGGACTTGCCTGGAGCGCGCATCGGGAACCAGTCCTGTGCGAAGGCCCGATAGTCTTCAGCGCTGGCGTCTTCATGCAGGGACGATTCACGCTCATCCCAGAAGTCGTCCCAGAGTTCGAGCAGATCGGCCTGCATGCGGTGAGGCGCATTGTGCTCAAGCCAGGTGCGTGCTTTGGACTTGGGCGGGCGCGAGACCAGCTCGGTGTCGAGCAGTCGATCGGCAGTGCGCTGGCTGAAGGGCGCTTTGTCGGTGATGTCCATCACGCCCTGCAGCATCACGAGCAGCAGACGCGGTTCATCGGTGTGTCCGCGGGTCAGCGTCTGCCAGTGCGTGGTGGTGCGCTCATCGTGGTCGGCCACTTCATCCAGGGCGTCGTCGGGCAAGGCCAGCAGCTCATGCAGCCGGTTCACCGACGGATCGCCGGCCGCCAGCACGTGCAGCGGCGTGTCCGGGTCGGTAATAAGCCCCGCCAATGCCGGAGCCATGTGGGCCCAGACGGCTTCCAGCTCGGCCTTGTGAGCAGGCGGCAGTGCGCGCGGTGGCTTGCTGAGCTTGGAGGGCGCTTTGCGGGCTGCGGCCAGCAGGGTTTCCAGTTCGCCAGAATGGCGTGGCCAGGCCTTGGTGCGGCCGACCGCCAGCACGAACAGCCCGGTCATGATGATTTGCTCGGGCTCGTGCCAGGCTTCTGGGGCACGGCCGCTCAGGGTGGCCGACAATGCGCGGGCGGCGTCGCGCCGGGCGCGCACCCGATCGGCTTCTTGTTGTTGCGCGCGGAATTCCTCGAAGCTGTAGCGGGCCCAGGCGGACACCACTTCTTCTTCAAACCGACGCTTCTGTTCAGCGTCGAGTTGGTCAGGGTCGGCCCCCTCGCGGCTTGCCAAAATGCGCTTGATGGATTGAGAAGCGCCGCGTGTGTGCGCCAGCAGGCCGCGATCGGCGATGGAGCGCGCAGCCAGCCGCAGGTCGCCGCCGCTGACTTCCTGCAGATGCAATTCCACCAATCCCAACATGCTGCGCAGGGCGCGGTCGAGGTCGGCACGCAGATTTTCCGAGCCCAGGATGGAGGCGATCTTGCGCATGCCGCGCGTGCCTTCCTGAATGATGGCCGCACGCACTTCGGGCGTGATGATGCCGGCTGCGGTGCCGTGCGCCCAGGCGCGCTCAAAGAGGCTGCGATCGTCGCGGGTGGCCAGTCGGTTCACAGCACGTCGTCCTCGTCATCATCGGCACTGGCCGCTGCGGCCGCGGCGGCGGCAGCGGCAGCGGCAGCCAACGCTGCTGCCTGTGCCTGCTCGGCCAGCGCTTGCCGATGCTGGCGCCGCAGGATTTCCAGAATTTCGCGAAAGATCTCGTAGTGATCTGCGCGCAGCCGCCATCCCAGCTCGCGCCAGTCGTGGTCTTCGACTTCGCTTTGCCGCACCATCGTGCGGCGTACCCGGTCATCGGGCTCGCCGACGTCCAGGTCGCTGTCCTCGGGCGGGATACCCGAGAAGTCTTCGCCCTCGAACTCGGAGTAGGTGCCGTTGCGAAAGAAGTATTCGATCTCTTCGTGGCGGTCTGAGAAATAGTTGACCAGCGCAGCCACGCCTTCGGGCGTACTGCCCAGCGTTTCGATGAAATCGTCGGTGCGTGCGGCATCGGCAAAGACGACCGCGTTGATCATGCCCTTGAGAGACTCGTGGCCGCGCTCGCGATAGCCCGACTCCAGGCTGACCGCCGCCAGGAACTGCGCGGGCGAGATCAGCTCACTGATAATCGAGCCGCGTGAGGCGTCATGTTCGCGCAGGATGGCGACCAGATCGCGCGGGGCCATTTCGTCGATCACCCGCGCCAGTGCGAAGTCGCCTTCCTGGTCGGCCACGGTGGCGAGTGCACGCTCAGCGCTGTCGATATTGCCCTCGAACACCAGGTTCGAGACGGCTTTCACGATGGGGTGGGTCATTCGGGTTGCCTGCGATCGAAGCCCTGATCTTCAAGGAAGTCCTCGCCGCTGGCATCCGTGTCGTCAGCCTCGTCGCTGTCGTCGTCGTTGCCCAGGCCGGTGCCCGCGCGTCGGGTGCCGTCGTCTTCATCCCAGGCCTGCGTGCCGCTGCCCTCTGCTTCCAGGTCGTCGCCTGTATCGTGACGGTCGGCCGACGCACGCTGCGGGGCACCGCGTCCACCTGCACCGCTCAGCACAAACTCCATGCCGACCGTGCTCGACAGAAAGTCTTCTCCGCCTTCTTCGGCGAGCACCTGATCGATCATGGGTTGAGCCCAGCCGGCGATGCCGATGTGCTGAGCCAGCTCGCCCCAGGGCAGGAACTCGCCGGGTTCACGTTGCAGCAGATCGTGCAGGGCCGCGCGCCGAGGCGCTGGAAAATCAAAGGCACCATGAAAGGCGCTCGCCACCATTTCGGGGCTGTAGCTGATCATGGGCAGGAGGGCGCTGAAGGCCTTGCGCTTGTCGCGCAGGCGGGCCTGCAACACGTTGCGCCCTTCAGAGTCATCCCGCAGATCGTCGATTTCGGCCTGATAGCGCTCACACAGGTCGTGGAAGTAGGCGGACTGTCTCATTCGATGTCCTCGAGGTAGGACTCGAACATGCGGCGCGCCACCGCGACCGGATCGTCGAGCAGATGTTTTTGACGCTTTTCGTCGTGGGCCCGACGACGGGTGTCGTCGCTCAGCAGCTCATAGGCGGCCTGCGCCTCGCGAAAACGCTGCGCTGCATCCGGGGCCGCGTTGCGATCGGGGTGATAGAACGACGCCTTGCGGCGAAAGGCGCGCTTGATGTCCTCGGCGGATGCGCTGGAGGGCACACCGAGTGTGTCGTAGGGATCGGCGGTGGGGAGGTCCAAAGCGGGTCAGATGTGAAGCGAAGCGGAGCACCTCGGACGTCGGATTATAGTCTGCGGGCGGGGCCGACCTCCGCAGCGGGCCGCGACGGCGCCGCTCGCACGGTATGCCATGCGAGCGGCGTGGCGGGACCGCTCAGGGGGTCGGGCGGATACCAGCCATATCGATCGGGGCGTAGTACTCCCGTTCGCCCAGGGCGTCTACACGGGCCCAGAAGTCGGGGCCTGCTGCCAAGCCGCGGGCATCCTTGGGGGCCGCCTGGCGCCAGATGCTCCAGGAATCAGGATGCAGACGCACGGCCTCATCGAACGCCCGGCGCGCGGCTTGCTCCTGGCCCTGACGTTGCAGGTGCTGGCCCAGCCTGAAGTGCGCATGGGCCTGTGCAATCTGCGCTGAACCCTGCGGCAGGCGACTTGCCGCGCTAGGAGCATCCAGCACATGTGGGCTGCTTGCCCCATGTCGGGCCCAATCCCGGACCGCGTCCATGTAGACCGACTTGATGCGCTTGCGTTCGGCCAGCACAGCCTCGGGCATGGCACCGGTGGCTCGATCCATGAATCGCAAGCCGTTGCCTGATCCTGCGGTTTCCGGCGGGCGAACGATACGGCCTGACTCGTCGATCCAGACCGCCTGCGGCACATTCACCAGGTTGAACAGATCGGCGACATGGTGGTCACGATCGATCAGGCAGGGATAGGTCGGGGATGCGGCTTCGATCCAGGCACGCGCAGCCTCGGGCTGATCCAGCGCCACGGCAATCACGACGAAGGGCTGATCGGCGAGTGATTCGAACAGTGCCTGCCACACGGACAGGTCGGCTCGACACCCTCACCAGGAGGCCCAGGTCGCCAGAAAGACGTTGCGTCCGCGATAGTCCGAGAGGCGATGCATGCGGCCCGAAAGGTCGGGGAGCTCGAAGTCGGGCGCCTGCAGGCTGGTCAGAGCCTGACTGCGTTGGTCCGCGCCGGTGCCCAGCACCCAGGTTGACCCGCTCTCGTCATGCGCCACCGGGTGGCCCAGATGGGCCCAGACCGCAGCCGCGTCGATGCGGTCGTCGCGGACCCAGTCTTTGGCTCCGCTGGGAGGCAGCGGTACACAGACCACCCCCTGGCACAGGCCTTCGGGCTTCCAGGCCCAGCCGGTCACGGCTTCAAGCTCGGCCGCATCGAGCCAGAGGGATTCGCCCTGCGCCCGCCCGGAGGGCAGGTGGGCTTCGCGTTGTTCATGCAACAGCGTGATCATGGATGGATGGACTCCAGGGAGGTGAATGGGTCAGGCGAGCAGCTGCATGGAGCGGACTTCGCCGAATTCGCGAGGTAATTTTGCCCAGGTCAGGCCTCCGTCGAGGCTTCGGAACAGCTGGCCCAGGTTGGTGACGGAAAACACGATCTGGGGGTTTGAGATGTGCGAGACCACGCACCATGGCGTGCTGTTGAGTGGCCCCGGCAGGCCGACATCCTGCCAGCTTGCCCCATAGTCGACCGAGCGTAACAGGCGGCCAGTCGATCCGGGCGGTCCATTGCCATTGGTCAGAAAAAGCGTGCCGTCGCCATCGGCCCGCGCCGTGATGCTGCGGGTGTATTGCCAGGGTGCGTCCAGGGGCTGGACGTCCCAATGGAGGCCGCCATCGTCGCTGCGATGCAGGCCTTTGTTGGTCGTGGCAAAGATGCGGGTGGCGCCGTGCTGAACGACGGCGAGTCCATGGATGTCACCCGACAAGAGGCCCTGGTCCAGCCGGGTCCAGGTACGACCCTGGTCGGTGCTGCGATGCACGGCGTCGATTTCAACGCCGGCCCAGAGCGTGTCGGGGTCGGTCGGATCAAACAGCACCTGCGTGACCCTCGGGCGCCCCACAAACACGCAGGTTTGCGCGAGTGTTGCTTGCGCGGTCTGCCATGAGCGGCCGCCGTCTTCAGAGCGGAACAGGGCCGCTGGATGCGTGCCCGCCACGATCACGTCGGCGTTGCGCGGGTCCTGCGCCAGCGCCCAGGTGCACAGTGCATCCAGTGGACCGGGGAGATGGGTCCAGGTGCGTGAGACTTCCGACCCCCGGTCCAGGCCTGAGTCGGTGCCGGCGAGCAGTTCGCCCGGGCGGTCCGGGGGGCTGGAGAGGGCCCAGACGCGGGCT
>CANHUQ010000069.1 GCA_947463885.1 Burkholderiales bacterium | reverse complement strand
GTTTCATTCAGACAGGGCACATAACGAAACTGCTCACCCCCTGCACCAAGGAATGCTTCGCGTGCCTCGATGCTGATTTCCTCCAGGGTTTCCAGGCAATCGGAAACGAAGCCGGGGCACAACACGTCGACGCTGCGCACACCGCTGCGGGCCAGCTCGATCAGCGTAGGTTCGGTATAGGGCTGCAGCCATTGAGCCTTGCCGAAGCGCGACTGGAACGTCACGATCCACGCATCGCGCGCAAGGCCCAGACGCTCGGCCAGCAGGCGGGCCGTGGCCAAGCACTCGCAATGATACGGATCACCCAACTCCAGCGTGCGCCGGGGCACGCCATGAAAACTCATCACCAGCTTGTCGCTGCGCCCGACCTGCGCCCACTGTTGACGAACCTGCGCAGCCAGGGCGTCGATATAGCCCGGGTCGTCATGGAAATTGCGGACCCACCGCAGTTCGGGCAGATTGCGCCACCCCTGCAACACACGCGAGACTTCATCGATGGCAGTCGCCGTGGTGGAGCCAGCATATTGCGGGTAGAGCGGCAAGACCAGAACGCGTGTGGTGTTGGCGGCGCGCAGGCGCTCCAGCACGGCGGGGATGGACGGTTCGCCATAGCGCATGGCGAGTTCGACATCGATGGCATGGCCGCGCGCAGCCAGCGCCTGTCTCAGGAGATCGGTCTGGCGCAGGGAGTGGGCCATGAGCGGCGAGCCCTCCGGGGTCCAGACGCTCGCGTATTTCAGGGCTGACTTGGCCGGCCGGGTATTCAGGATGATGCCGTTGAGGATCGGCCACCAGACCAGCCTGGGAATCTCGACCACCCGGGGGTCGCTCAGGAACTGCTTGAGGTAGGGTCGCAGGGCCGCGGCCGTGGGTGCGGCAGGCGTGCCCAACTGCACCAGCAGCACCGCCGTTCGTGGCGGGCTTTGATGGCTGAAGGTGGCCGGGCTGCTGAAACGCTCCATCAGCCGAGTCTACCAAGTCGGCTACCGGCTGCTGTCGCAAGACCCTCAGCCATAGTCACGCATGCAGACGCCCGACCCATTCACGGCCAGGCCATGCCCGCGACGCAGGAGCCCGCAACACTTGATGAAAGCAAGAAAAGCCGCGCAAGAGATGGTCGCTCCCAGCAAACGTTATGGCGGGACGACCGTTTGATCGAACGATTTCCTGAACGGGCCGATCGACACCCAAGCTACGGCAGTCTCGGGATCGATGGCGTTTGAGCCCTGCCCCGCGCGCAGCGTGTTCGGGCGATACAGCGCGGATCAGGCGTGGCTCAACGCACTGGAGACCAGCTTGGCCGTGATGTCAACGATCGGGATGACGCGCTCATAGGCCATGCGGGTCGGGCCGATGACACCCAGCGTGCCCACGACCCGTCCGTCACTGACGTAGGGCGCGACCACCACCGACAACTGATCCATCGGCACCAGTTGCGATTCGCCGCCGATGAATATCTGGACGCCCTGAGCATGGGTGCTTGCATCAAAGAGCTGCATCAGCCCGGTTTTCTGTTCGAACATGCCAAAGAGCTGGCGCAGACGGTCCATGTTGTCGGACAGTTCGTGCACCGCCACAAGATTGCGTTCGCCCGAGATCATGACCGTCTCGGACCGTTCATGTGCGGCGTCGCTGCCTGCAGCAACCGCCTGATGGAGCAGTCGGGTCATGTCATCGCGCAGGCTGACCAGTTCGTGCTGCAACCCCTGCCGGATGGCGGAAAAGTCCTGGCCGGCGAAGTGCTGGTTGACGTAGTTAGAGGCCTCGGTGAGCTCGCTTGGGGAGTAGTCGCGCTCGACATGCAGGATGCGGTTTTGCACATCGCCCTCGGGCGTGACGATGATCAACAGGACGCGTCGCTCGCCCAACCGCATGAACTCGACCTGACGAAAGCTCGAGCTGCGTCGCGGTGTCATCACGACCCCAGCGAATTGTGAGAGGCTGGACAACAGCTGGGCGGCCTGGCTCAGCACGCGCTGGGGCTCATCTGCCAGCAACTGCCCTTGCAGCCGCTCAGTCTGCTCAAGTTCCAGGGGCTGCACGGTGATGAGCCGATCGACGAACAGCCGATAGCCGCGCGGGGTGGGGATGCGTCCGGCCGAGGTGTGCGGGCTGGAAATCAGGCCGAGTTCTTCCAGGTCGGCCATGACATTGCGAATGGTGGCCGCAGACAGCTCAAGCCCGGAGTGGCGAGACAGTGTGCGCGAGCCCACCGGTTGGCCATCGACGATGTAACGCTCGATGAGCGTCTTGAGCAGAGTTTGGGACCGGGTATCCAGCATGATGGTGGAATTTTATAAACGGAATTCAACCGAATGCCAAACCGGTTTTGCGGATCACGATCCGAATCCCGGCACGGCTGACGGCAGCATACGCCTGCTGGCCTAATACTGATGGCCAGGCTCGAGCCTGGCTGTGATGGAAGTATGGTGAAATGCCGCGATGACTCCCCCGATCAGAACCGTTGCCCTCTTCGGTCGCCAGCAGTCCGATGCCGTCGCCCAGACGCTCCTGGAAATCGGTGCCTTCCTCAAGCACAGGGGGCAGCGGGCCGTGTATGAACCCAGTGCCGCGCAGGCACTGGGTCGCCCCGACCTGGACACCGCAGACATGGCCGAGGTGGGCCGCGAGGCTGATTTGGCAGTCATCGTCGGCGGCGACGGCACCATGCTGGGCATCGCACGCGAACTGGCGCCGCATGGCGTACCGGTGGTGGGCATCAATTTCGGCCGTCTGGGCTTCATCACCGACATTCCATTGCTGCGCTGGCAGCAAGCGCTCGGTGCCGTGCTGGAAGGGCATTTCGAGGCCGAAGATCGGGCCATCCTGCGCGCCCGCATCCTGCGAGACGGCAGCCCGGTCTTCGAAGCCAGCGCCCTGAATGATGTGGTCGTCAGCCGCAGTTCGCGCACCGGCATGATCGAAGTACTGGTTCATGTGGACGGCCTGTACATGTACAGCCAGCGGGCCGATGGACTGATCGTCGCCACCCCCACCGGCTCCACCGCCTATGCCCTGTCTTGTGACGGCCCCATTTTGCATCCGAGGCTCCAGGGGTTGGTCCTGGTGCCAGTGGCGCCGCAGGCGCTCTCAAACCGGCCTATTGTGCTGCCAGCCACCTCAGTCATCACCATCAGCGTCACCGAAGGCCGCGAGCCGCGCGTGAACTGCGACATGCAGACCTTCGCAGACATGCAAATCGATGACGTGCTCGAGGTCAGGCGCTCGGAACACAGCTGCCGCTTTCTGCACCCGGTGGGATACAGCTATTACGCCACGCTGCGCTCCAAGCTGAACTGGCATGAAATGCCCAGTCTGGCGCCGCGCCCCTGACGGACCGTGGCGCCTTCAAACGCCCCATTGAGCGCCCGCTTGGCCCAGCGCCTTTCTTGGCTGGGCGTGCCGCCTGCATCGCTATGCTGACCGAACTGCGACTGCGCGACTTCGTCATCGTCGAATCGATCGACCTGGAATTCGGCCCGGGCTTCACGGTGCTTTCCGGTGAAACCGGCGCCGGCAAGTCGATCCTGATCGATGCGCTGGGCCTGACGCTCGGTAGCCGTGCCGACTCTGGGGTGGTGAGGGAGGGTTGTTCGCGTGCCGACCTCTGCGCCACCTTCACCACCGACGCGCGCGTCGAGGCTTGGCTGATCGAGCGCGACCTGGCTGGCGATTCCGGTCGGGTGCTGATGCGTCGAATCATCGAATCCGATGGCCGCAGCCGCGCCCAGATCAACGGTCATCCAGCCACCGCAGCCCAACTGCGAGAGCTGGGGGACATGCTGGTCGAAATTCATGGTCAGCACGCCTCGCAATCTTTATTGCGTCCCGACGGACAACGCGCGCTCCTCGACCGACTGGCAGGCACCGATCCGGCACCCATAGCGGCCGCGTATGTGGCTTGGCGCGCAGCACAGCGTGAACTCGATGACGCCCGCCAGGGCGAGCGCACGCTCGGCCTGGAGCGCGATCGCCTGCAGTGGCAATACGATGAACTGTCCCAACTGAATCCTGTCGCGCAGGAGTGGGACCAGCTCAACGCCGAGCAAAAGCGTCTGGCCCATGCTGCCACACTGATCGAAGGCAGCCGTGGGCTCGCCGATGCACTGTCCGACGCCGACGATGCCGTCGTGGGACGGCTGCAGTCGATTCAACAGCGGTTGCGGCCTCTGGCCGCCGTGGATGCTCGCCTGCAGCCGGCCTACGACCTCCTGGAATCGGCCACGATCCAGGCTGCCGAAGCCGCCTCCATGCTGTCCGACTATGCCGAGCGCGTGGACCTCGACCCGCAGCGGCTGGCCGACGTCGAAGCACGCATTGGCGCGCTCTTTGCAGCGGGTCGGAAATTTCGCTTGCCGCCCGAGCACTTGCATGTCGAGCTCGCCGAAGTTCAGCACCGGCTCCAGGCCCTTGAGCGTTCCCAGGACCTGCCTGGCCTGGAGCTGCGCGTCGCACAGGCCCTTCAGGCCTATGAGGCCCTGGCACAGCAGTTATCTGCGGCGCGTGCCCAGGTAGCACGCCGACTTGAACGCGATGTCTCGGAGCGCATCGGGCGCCTGGGCATGCAGGGCGGCCGCTTACAGATCGCTGTGGAACGCAGCGAAGCGGCGGCGCACGGCATGGATCGCATCGAATTTCGCATCGCCGGGCACGCAGGCGCCACTGCGCGCGCGCTGGGCAAGGTCGCCTCGGGGGGTGAACTCTCACGCATCAGCTTGGCAATCAGCGAATGGGCGGCACAGGCCAATCCTGTGTCGACGCTGATTTTCGATGAGGCGGATGCCGGAGTGGGCGGTGCCGTGGCCGAGGTCATCGGCGAACTCATGCGCAAGCTGGGCGAAACGCGACAAGTGTTGTGTGTGACGCACTTGCCGCAGGTGGCCGCCAAGGCCAATCAGCATCTCTCGGTGAGCAAGCGCCGCCAGGCTGACACCACCATCAGTCAGATCGAGCGGCTCGATCGCACCCAGCGTGTCGAGGAAATTGCCCGCATGCTCGGTGGCGTGGAAATCACCGCCACCACTCGCAAGCACGCACGCGAGCTGCTGCGCTGAGCCTCAGTCCAGTTGCAGCCAGTCAGGTGAGGGCAGCTCGTTGAACACGCGCCGCAAGCCCTGACTCCAGCCTTCGCGCAACGAACCGAAATAGGCGTCTCCCACATCGACGCGATGGCGAAACGTCACGCGCATGGCATTGGGCCGCACCAGTGCAATGTCCAGCGGCAACCCCACCGACAGATTGGACCGCATGGTGGAGTCGAAGGAGACCAACGCGCACTTCAGGGCTTCATCGACCGGCGTGGAGGGCTTGATCACCCGATCGATAATGGGTTTGCCGTACTTGCTTTCGCCGATCTGGAAGTACGGTGTGTCGTCGGTGGCTTCGATGAAATTGCCTTCCGGGTAGACCAAAAAAAGCCGAGGCCGCTCGCCGGCAATCTGCCCGCCCACCAAAAAGCTGCAACTGAAGTCGACCGATCCGGCTTGTGCCTGCTGCCCGGCATGATGGGCGATGACCGAACGGGTCGCCTCGCCGACCAGCACCGCGCAGTCGAAGAGGCTCGCTGCAGTCATGAGGCTTGGACGCTCCGAGCCGATCGCCTTGCGCAGGGTGCTGATCACCGTTTGCGTGGTGGCGAGGTTGCCAGAATTCAGCAGCACGATGGCGCGCTCGCCGGGCGCCTCGAAGACCGACATCTTGCAGAACGTGGAAATGTGATCGACACCGGCATTGGTACGCGAGTCGGATGCAAACAGCAGCCCTGCATCCAGGGCCATGGCTACGCAGTAGGTCACTTCATCACCGTGGGCTTGCCCCGCCAGCGCGGGTCACTTCATTTCCATGTAGGCCGCATGCACGGCCTCACCAAGCCTCACATTGTTGCGCAAAAAGCGCTCGAGAAATGCGTCAAGCCCCACACCATGGACATCTTCGAGTTCACCGTGTTGCAACAGCGCGAGCATGTGCGCAGCCAGACGGCGCGCAGTGCGTGCAGGCGACTGGGGCAATCCGTTCAGGTTGGCCACCACTTCATCGAAACAGTGGCGCAGCGATCGGGGCAGGGAGGCATCGAAGATCAGCAGACTGGCCACCCGCTCGGCATCGATGGCATCGCGATAGGTATCGCGATAGGCCTCCAGGGCACTCACCGAACGCAGCACGGCACTCAGCCGGTAATGGTCATTGAGGGTATCGGCCCGCGTCTGCGGTCGGTGGCGAGCCTGCTTGACCGACAGGATGCGCGCCGTGTTGTCAGCCCGCTCCAGGAAGGTGCCCAGCCGGATGAAGAGATAGGGCTGGTCGCGACGAATCGTGGCATAGGTGATGCCGCGAAACAGATGCGAGCGCTCCTTGACCCATTCAAAGAACGCCGCGTCAGTGGGTTGGAAGGCTCGCTTGGACACCATCTGAAGCCAGGTGTCGTTGATGTTCTCCCACATCTCGGAGGTGATCGATCCGCGCACTGACCGGGCATTTTCGCGACAGGCATGCAGACAGTTGACGATCGACGACGGGTGCTCGGGGTCCCAGGCGAGGAATCGGGCCACGGCTTCGGGGGTGCGTGGACCCGATGTGCCGGTGAACGCATCGAGCGTCTCGGTGATCACCAGCGGCTCGATCGAGGCGCGCTCGTCATCCTGGCCCGACAGCAGCGCCAGCGACGCGCCCACATCCAGGATGCGCGCCATGTTTTCGGCCCGCTCGAGATAGCGGGACATCCAGTAAAGGTTCGAGGCTACGCGCGAAAGCATCGCTGAGCTCCTCAGGCAACCGCGGAGGCTGCAGCGGAACCGCCCGCAGCACTTGAAGACTGTGACTGAGACTGCGCCTCGGGCGGCTCGTCGGGTGACTCAAGCACCCAGGTGTCCTTCGTGCCGCCGCCCTGCGAGGAATTGACCACGAGCGAGCCGCGCCTGAGTGCCACCCGCGTGAGTCCACCCGGCACGATGCGCACATCGCGCCCCACCAGCACGAAGGGTCGCAAATCGATGTGGCGCGGCGCAACGCCCTCCTCCACAAATGTGGGGCAGGCCGACAGGGAGAGGGTCGGCTGGGCGATGTAGTTGTCCGGATGAGCGATCAGTCGGGCACGGAAGTTCTCGATTTCCTCGCGACTGCTGGTGGGCCCTACGAGCATGCCGTAGCCCCCCGCCCCATGCACCTCCTTGACCACGAGCTGATCGAGATGGGCCAGCACATGCTCCAACTCGTCAGGCTTGCGGCACTGCCAGGTCTGCACATTCTTGAGAATCGGCTCTTCCCCGAGATAAAAGCGAATCATCTCCGGGACAAACGGGTAGATCGACTTGTCATCGGCCACGCCGGTGCCGACTGCATTGCAGATATTGACGTTGCCCTGCCGATAGGCCGAAAACAGACCGGGCACCCCGAGCATGGAATCGGACCGGAACGCCAGGGGATCGAGGAAGGTGTCGTCGATGCGCCGATAAATCACGTCCACGCGGCGCGCGCCGTCGGTGGTCCGCATGTAGACGCAATCGTCTTTCACAAAGAGATCCTGCCCTTCGACCAGCTCCACGCCCATCTGCTGGGCAAGGAACGCATGTTCGAAATAGGCGCTGTTGTAGCGCCCAGGCGTGAGCAACACCACCACCGGCGCATGCGCATCGGTCGCGGCACGCAGTGTCTGAAGCAGGAGCGCCGGATAGTGCTCGACCGGACGCACCTGATAGCGACGGAAGAGATCGGGAAACAGCCGCATCATCATCTTGCGGTTGCTCAGCATGTAGGACACGCCCGACGGGACCCTCAGGTTGTCCTCGAGCACGTAATACGAACCGTCGTTGTGGCGAACGATGTCGACCCCGACGATCTGCGCATAGATATCGCGCGGCACCCGAACACCGACCATGGCTTTCGCGAACTGATCGTTCTCGAGGATCTGGCGCGCTGGGATCAGGCCTGCGGCCAGGATCTCCTGGCCGTGGTAGATGTCGGCCAGAAATCGATTGATGGCCGTGACCCGCTGCACCAGGCCACGCTCCAGGAACGCCCATTCATCGGCCGCAATGATGCGCGGCACCACATCCGATGGAATCAGCCGCTCGGTATCGGCGTCATCGCCATAAACCGAGAAGGTGATGCCAATGCGCCGAAACAGCAGATCGGCTTCCGCACGTTTGGCCGCCATCTGTTCACCGGACATGGAATCCAGCCAGGCGGCATACGCTGCATAGTGCCCGCGCGGGCGCTGGCCGGCGTGGAACATCTCGTCGTGAATGCCCGGGGCGGCAGGCAGCGGTTGGGAAGACGTGGGCACCATGTACTTAGCCTAGCAAAAGCCATACCGTAGGGGACGGCGTCATGAAAGCGCACCGACACGGGGAGTCACAAGCCCGTCGACCGTGCACATGCGAAACCCGGGCGATCAACCGCGGTGCGGACACGCCACCTTGGTGCAATTTGCATACAGGGCCAAGGCATGGTCCTGCAGCGCAAATCCTCGGTCTTGGGCAATCTGCTGCTGTCGACGCTCGATCTCGGGATCGAAGAACTCCTCCACACGGCCACACTGCAGGCAAACCAGATGGTCGTGGTGCTGCCCTTCATCGAGTTCGTACACCGACTTGCCCGACTCGAAATGGCTGCGCTTGAGCAGGCCAGCCTGTTCAAACTGGGTCAGCACGCGATAGACCGTGGCCAGACCCACATCATGGTCCTCGGCAAGCAATTCGCGATAGACATCCTCGGCGCTCATGTGACGCCGTCTGCCTAGTTGGAAGATTTCGAGCACCTTGAGCCGGGGAAGCGTCGACTTCAGCCCCATGCTCTTTAATTCGTTGGATGTCGGCACAGCGTGCTCCAGCGCGGCGGCGGCCGCGCCCCCGTCGATTGCGTATCATAGCGGCTTGCCCTGAGGGGCCCCTCACCGACGTCCCCGACTCGTCCACGTCCATGCCCGGCACGCTATCGGTTCACCGTAGAAAGCTTCCGCGCGCCCTGCGCGCCACCCTGTGGGTCGGCATCCTGGCCGCCGTGACAGGTTGTGCCTCGCAAGATCGCAGCCGCAGCGGACTGTTTCAGCCCTACCGGATCGAAATCCCCCAAGGGAACTACGTCGATCAGTCCATGTTTCGGCAGGTCAAGCCTGGCATGACCCGCGAGCAGGTCCGTTTTGCGCTGGGCACGCCGCTGCTGACCGATCCGTTCCGCAACGACCGCTGGGACTACGTCTTCCTATTTAAACATCCGGATGGCAGCGTCGATTCTCGCCGCGCATCGGTGCTCTTTGCCGAGGGCAAGGTGGCTTCGGTCGAAGCCGACGCCTTGCCGGACGTGGACGAAGGCAACGATCCGGCCTTGCCCGGCTACCGTCGCAAACAGGGGCGATACCGATGAACCGGGACAGCGTGACACCACTGCGAATTGCCGTCGCAGGTGCGTCTGGCCGGATGGGCCATATGCTGGTCGAGGCGGTACTGGAGGGCCCGGACACGCAACTCGTCGGAGCACTCGACCTGGCCAGCTCGCCGGCCATCGGCCGGGATGCCGGCGAGTTTCTTGGCCGCACAACCGGTGTGGCAGTCACGAGCGATGCCACGCGGGCGCTCGAGCGCGCTCAGGTCATCATCGACTTCACCCGCCCGGAAGGCACCCTGGAGTTGATCGACCGATGCGCCCAGCAGGGGGTGGCGATGGTGATCGGCACCACCGGGTTCGACGCGGCCGGTCGACAGAAGATTGCCGACGCCGCCAAGCGCATTCCCATTGTCTTTGCGCCCAACATGAGCGTTGGCGTCAACGTGACCCTCAAGCTGCTGGAAGTGGCGGCGGGGCTGCTGTCAGAAGGCTATGACATCGAGATCACGGAGGCCCACCATCGGCACAAGGTCGACGCCCCCTCGGGGACGGCCCTGCGCATGGGTGAAGTGATCGCGGCCGCACAAGGCGTGACACTCGATGAGGCAGCCACCTGGGCGCGCCATGGCGTCACCGGTGAGCGGGAACAGGGCAAGATCGGTTTTTCGGTGATTCGGGGCGGCGACATCGTCGGCGACCACACAGTGCTCTTCGCTGGAATTGGCGAGCGCATCGAGATCACCCATCGGTCGGCCAGCCGCGCCACGTATGCGCAGGGCAGCCTGAGGGCCTGCCGATTCCTGGCAGGTCGCGCCCCGGGCCTGTACGACATGCAAGATGTTCTGGGGTTGCGCCCGGGTGGGCATTGACCCAGGCATTCCCGGGCGACTCCGCAGTACTGGGATGTGGAGCCGGCGCGCACTGGTGATCGCTGCAGCGGTCGGCTTGCATGCGCTGGCCGCCTTGGGGCTGGGCAGCCTCGCTCAGCACACCCACAGCCCCAATCAGAAGCCCCCCCCGCTGGTGGTGCAGCTGATCGTCCCGCCCACGCCCATCCCTCCGCCCGCAACGCCTGCGCCACGCCCCGTCATGCCGCCCGCCCCGCCGGCTGCGGTCAAACCGCGGCCCGTTCCGGCGCCCTCCCCTGCCCCCAAACCGACTCCAGCGAAGTCGGCTGCGCCTGCACCGAGGCCGATGGATCAGACCGTCAGCCTGACACCCGCGCGCGCAGTGCCTGACAGCGCGCCTGCGACATCGGCCCCGTCGCTGCCAGCGGTCGCCTTGCCCGCACCAGCCGCGCCAGCTGCGCCAGCCGCTGCGGCCGCAGTGGCGGCGCCCTCGGCCGCCACCACGGCCCCGCCCGCCACTGCATCGAACCTCGGCCCTGCGGCACGCAGTGCGCCCGAGTCCGGCACCGGTGCAGCGCAGCCCGCAGCACCCGCAGCAGCAGCCGCACCACGGCGCGTCGGGCCACGGGTCGATGCGAGTTGGGCCGGCAATGCGGCGCCGGCTTATCCTTTGTCCGCCAAACGCATGGGCGAGCAGGGCACGGTCCGGCTGGATGTGCATGTCGGCGTCGACGGCGGCGTGCTCGAAGTGCAGGTGCGACAGTCCAGCGGCTCAGCCGCCCTGGACCGGGCGGCAAGTGAGGGCGTGCGCAAATGGCGCTTTCGCCCGGCCACGGTCGATGGTCAGCCAGTGGCCGAGTGGTACCGCAATTGGGAATGGGTTTTCAAGCTCGAAGGATGACGATGTCGAACACGCAGAAAGAACCGCTGGGACTGATGCACTTCTGGGAGGCCGGCGATGGAGTGACTCATTCGGTCGCCTGGTTGCTGCTGGCCATGTCCATCGTGAGTTGGGTCTTCATTCTCTCCAATGCCTGGTCGGCCTGGCGGATGCGGCGCAGTGCGCGCGGCGCGCTGTCGCGCTTCTGGGCGGCCCGCTCGCTTGATGAAGCCGTTGAGGGGCTGAGCCGCGACGACCCGGAAGGCGTCTTCGCGCCGCTGGCAGACAAGGCCCGACTGGCCGCCCGGTCCCAAACTGACAGCACATTGTCCGGATCGGTCGATCGCAATGAAGTCGTGACCCGGGTCCTGCGTCAGGAGATGAACCGCACGTCGGCCCGCCTGGAATCCGGCCTCACGCTGCTGGCCTCGGTCGGCAGCACCGCCCCCTTCATCGGTCTGTTCGGAACGGTCTGGGGCATCTACCACGCCCTGCTGCAAATTGCCTCGTCAGGACAGGTCATGATCGACAAGGTCGCGGGGCCGGTCGGCGAAGCGCTGATCATGACGGCAGCCGGTCTGGCGGTCGCCATTCCAGCGGTGCTCGCTTACAACGCGTTCACGCGCACGAATCGGGTGGTCATGGCCGAACTCGATGGCTTTGCCCACGACCTGCATGCCCTGGTCACCACCGGACAGCGACTGGAGTCCGGCACCTCCGACGGGCTACGCAGTCCGGTGCGCGAGTCGCCTTCCGCGTTGCAGCAAGTCGGTCACTGAGCGGAGCGCCCCATGGCATTCGGAGGATTCGATTCTCGCGGCGGCTCGCCGCAGCCCATGGCCGAGATCAATACGACGCCACTGGTCGACGTCATGCTGGTGCTGCTGGTGATCTTCATCATCACTGCGCCCCTGCTCACCCATGCGATCCGGCTCGATCTGCCGCAGGCGCAGGCGCCCGCCTCAGCCGAGAAGCCCGACACCATCACAGTGTCGATCGATGCCCAGGGCCGGGTCTACTGGAACGATGCGCCGGTGACCGATGCATCAGCACTGGAGGCACGCATGCGCGAGGCGGCCGCCCGTACCCCGCAGCCCGACCTGCACTTGCGCGCCGATCAGCAGGTGGTCTATCGCAAGGTGGCAGAAGTCATGGCCGCAGCGCAACAATCCGGTCTGTCCAAGATCGGCTTCGTCACCGACCCCCGCCCGATACCGGCTCAACGCTGATCCTGCCCAGGCGGCCAGCGCGCTCGGTCGCTTAGGGCACCCGACAGGTCCAAGGCACAGGGCTTAGGCTTCGATCCCCCTCCAAGGTGTGATACGTTCCCGCCACGAGCAGACCTCAGGTCGCCGCAGGGGGAGACATCAGATGGACGTCCAGCAATACGACTGGATCGCGCACCACGCGTCCTACGCGCCCGACAGCCTGGCGCAGCAAGACTTGCATTCAGGCAGGTCATTCACCTACTTGCAGATGCATCGGCGCGTCGAAGCGCTGGCCGGTTACCTGCAGCACGACGCGGGGGTGCAACCGGGTGACCGCGTGGCGACCCTGTGCCACAACTCCACCGACAACAACGAGATCATCTTCGCTGCGCCGCGCATCGGTGCCATTCATCTGCCGTTGAACTGGCGACTGGCTGTCCCTGAGCTGGAGTTCATTCTCAATGATGCCGAGCCGCGCGTCCTGTTTTACAGCGAGGAATTCAGCGAACAGGCTGCCGAACTGAAGCGGCGCTGCAAGATCCCTGTGACGCTCCTCAAACGCGATGGCACAGACAGCGACTATGAGCGCGCCATCGCGGCGAACCGCGCCTTGGGTCAGCGGCATCGGCCGCGTCATGACGATGTCTGGGTGCTGATGTACACCTCGGGCACAACGGGCCGCCCCAAGGGCGCGCAGATCACCTACGGTGCGCAGTTCTTCAATGCGGTCAATGCGACCATGAAGACCGACCTCACCAGCCGCTCAAAGGGCCTGACTTATCTGCCGCAATTCCATGTGGGCGGCATCTGCCTGTATGCCATGCCCTGCTTTCACCTGGGCGCGCCGCTGGTCATCATGCGTCAGTTCGATCCGCAGCATGCGCTCGATCTGCTGGGCAATCCGGCCAGCGGGATCACCCATGTGTTCGGTGTCCCCACGAATTTTCTGTTCATGAGTCAGCTGCCGGGCTTTGAGGCCGCGCGCTTCGATCATCTGGTGAGCGTGGGGATCGGCGGGGCGGCCTCGCCCATTGCGCTGCTCAAGCTATATGCCGACAAGGGCGTGCTGTTTCAGCAGGGCTGGGGCATGACCGAGACCTGCACCATTGGCACGCTGCTGAGCAAGACCCGCGCACTCGACAAGATCGGTTCCTCGGGTCAGCAGGTGCTGCATGCCGAGTTGAAAATCGTCGATGACCAGGGCCGCGATCTGCCACCCAATCAAACGGGCGAGTTGCTCATCAAAGGACCGACCGTGACGCCCGGTTACTGGCGCCGCCCCGAGGCCAATAAGACCACGCTCGTCGATGGCTGGCTGCACACCGGCGATGCGGCGTATGTGGACGACGAAGGGTTCTACTACATCGTCGACCGCTGGAAGGACATGTTTATTTCGGGCGGCGAGAACGTCTATCCGGCTGAAGTCGAAGACACGCTCTACCGGCTGCCGCAGGTGGCTGAAGCCGCGGTCATTGGCATCGCAGACGAAAAATGGGGCGAGGTGGGTCGCGCGTTCATCGTGCTCAAGGAGGGCGCGATGCTCAACATCGATGATGTGCTCGAGCATTGCGGGCGCAACCTGGCGCGCTTCAAGGTCCCCAAGACCGTGCGGTTCGTGAAGGAACTACCCCACAACGCGACCGGCAAAGTCACCAAGCATGCGCTGCCGCGTGATTGAGGCGCACCGCGTCGCACACCTGAGAGACCGTTAAAGGACACGATGATGCTGCGAGGTAAATACGACTTCATTCAGCAGGAGCGCATCATCTATGGTCGGCCTGCCGCCGAGGCGATCGCCGAAACGGCCGAGGGGCTTGGGGCTAAACGCCTGTTCATCGTGGCCAGCAAGACGCTGAACCGGCGCACCGAGGCCATCAGTGCCTTGCGTGCCCGCCTGGGCGATCGTGTTGCGGGGGTCTATGACGACACCGAAGAGCACTCGCCGCTGGGCTCGGTGCTGGCCACCGCCCAGGCGATCCGTGCAGCCCAGGCCGACCTGATCGTGACCGTGGGCGGCGGCTCGCCGATCGACACGGTCAAGGTGGCGCAGATCGTGCTGGCCGAGGACATCCGCAGCGAGGAAGCCCTGCTGGAATACCGGGTCACCACCCGCGCAGACGGCAGCTGGAACACGCCGGCGGTCAAGCCCTCGCCGGTGCGCCAGATCATCGTACCCACCACGCTGTCGGCAGCAGAGTTCAGCAACATCGGCGGCTGCACCGACCGCAACCGGCAGGTCAAGGACCTCTACGTGGGCAAGTTCATTTGTGCCCACACAGTCATCCTTGACCCCGCCTTCACCGTGCACACGCCCGAGTGGCTGTGGTTGTCCACCGGGATTCGGGCCGTCGACCATGCGGTGGAATCCATCTGTTCGCGCACGCCCAATCCGTTTGTGAGCGCC
>CANHUQ010000068.1 GCA_947463885.1 Burkholderiales bacterium | reverse complement strand
TGCCATATTGCTGGCGCGGCAGTCGGATGAACTGGGGTCACGTCTGCTGGAGCTGGAGCGCCAGGCGCACGATGCGGCAGGCCAGCCCTTCAATCTGAATTCGCCCAAGCAATTGGGGGAGATCCTGTTCGGCAAGCTGCAATTGCCGGTGGTGAAGAAAACTGCCAGTGGCGGGCCGTCTACCGACGAAGAGGTGCTGGAGAAGCTGGCCGAGGACTATCCGCTGCCTAAGTTGCTGCTGGAGTACCGGGGTGCGGCCAAGCTGAAGTCCACCTACACCGACAAGCTGCCGCGCATGGTGAATATGCGTACCGGGCGCGTGCACACGAGCTATTCGCAGGCCACGGCCGTGACGGGGCGGCTCTCGTCTACCGACCCCAATTTGCAGAACATCCCGGTGCGCACGCACGAGGGCCGGCGCATCCGCGAGGCCTTTGTTGCGCCGGCAGGCAGCCTCATTGTCTCGGCCGACTATTCGCAAATTGAGCTGCGCATCATGGCGCATCTGTCGCGCGACGAAAGCCTCTTGCGGGCGTTTTCGCAGGGGCTGGATGTGCATCGCGCCACAGCGAGCGAAGTGTTCGGTGTGCCGGTGGAGGAAGTGAGTGCCGAGCAGCGCCGCTATGCCAAGACCATCAACTTCGGTCTGATCTATGGCATGAGTGCATTCGGGCTGGCCGCGCAATTGGGGATTGAACGCGAGGCTGCAAAGAACTGGATCGAGCGTTATTTCGCGCGCTACCCCGGGGTGGCGCGCTACATGAACGACACCCGCGCGCAGGCCAAGGCGCAGGGCTATGTAGAAACGGTTTTGGGGCGGCGTCTGTGGCTGCCCGAGATCAATTCACCGAACGGGCCACGCCGGGGTGCGGCCGAGCGTCAGGCGATCAATGCGCCGCTGCAAGGGACCGCGGCAGACATCGTGAAGCTGGCGATGGTGGCGGTGCAGGGCTGGCTCGAGGCCGAGCAGTTAGGCTCGCGGCTGATCATGCAGGTGCACGATGAGCTGGTGCTGGAAGTGCCGGCGGGTGAACTGGAGCGTGTCCGGGCTGAGTTGCCGGGGCTGATGGGCGGAGCGCTCGAATTGGCGGTGCCGCTGCTGGTGGAGGTGGGGGCTGGGCCGAATTGGGAGAAGGCGCACTGAGGGGCGCTGGGAGGGATTGTTGGGGGCTCCCCGCGATCAACTGTGGCCCTTAGGGGTGTGGCGCAAAAAAATACCGCCCGAAGGCGGTATTTTGAGGGGGGAAGACTAAGTTCAGGCGCGGCGGCGGGCACCGATGAGCCCGATTCCCGCCAGGCCGAGACCCAGCAGACCGATCACGGATGGCTCAGGGATCTTCATAGCGAACTCACCGGAAATGCGAACCGGCCACTCCGACCCGACCTTATCACCCACCTCAGTGCCGGAGACGAGGATGTAGTAATAGCCAGACGTGATGCTATTCCAGTCAAGCGACAACGTGCGCGGTGCCATGGCCGGACCAAAATCGGCAATCTTCATGCCGGGATTCGTATAGCTGCTGTTGGAGCTATACAGACTCCCTGAAAAACCCGTCACGCTTCCGAAGCCAGACCAGCTGAGCGTGCCGGAGAACACTCCGCCGTTCAGAGACTGAAAGTTGAACTGCTGCTCAAATGCGCCCAGCGGGGTGAAGGTAGTCAGTGAACGTGAGCCGGGAGTGGGGACAGCCGCAACGCCGGGGTCAAGTGTGCCTATCACGGGCACGGACCACGCCGGCGCCGTGACGGCCAATGAAAGGACGGCTGCACTGAGACTTTTTGCGATCATGCCAAACATGGTTTTCAACTCCAGAATTGTGACCAAGCGACCCTGGCCTCGATGCCGAAACATGGAGCAAGTCACATGCCACACGTGACGAAGATCACAAAAACAATGGGTTGCGCGACAGTAGGGGGTCGCGGCACGTCGTGAGTGTCAAAACGGCCGACACTTCCGCCAGCGGTCCACCCGCCGTGGCGGACCGGTCAATGCCTGGCGCTGCGCGCCGCAAAGATTCCCGCGAGGGCCTGCCAGCGCTCCAGTTCACCCAGCGACTCGATCGCCGTGGGCAAGCGCTGACGCCAGTTGGGCCAGACGTCGGGCATGCCCGGCAGATTGGGCTGACGCACCAGGCCGGTCACATCTTCGAGTTGCACGATGGCCAGTCCGGCTGAGGAGGCCGCAAGCCAGCGGTGCACCCGTTCGGTGAGATCTGCACCCTGCAGGCCGCAACGGTCCAGGGTCGCTAGCACCCCGCGCAGTGCAAGATGCCGTGCGTCGCGCTCGCGCTGGGCCCGCCCGGCGTCGAACTCGCCCCGCTGTTGTCGCTCGTCAATATCGCGGCCTTCGGCCCACCCGTCGATGGTCGGCAGATCGTGTGTGCTGGCGCAGGCCATGGACAGCTTGGGCAGGGACGCCGGATCGGCAAGCCAGCCGTCCGGGCCCTGCTCGAACCAGGCCACCTTGCAAGACAGCACGCCGGCGCCCGCCAGTCGTTCGCGCAGCCCGTCGCGTACGGTGCCCAGGTCCTCGCCGATGACCAGGCACTGATGCTTGTTGCTGTGGGCCGAAACCAGATGCAACAGCGTGTCCAGCGGATAGGACACATATGCGCCTGCGGCAGCCTTCTGCCCCCGCGGGACCCAGAAGAGACGCTCCAGTGCCATGACATGGTCGATCCGTAGACCGCCGGCCCCGTTCATGGTCGAGGCGAGCAGCGCGGCGAACGGTGCATGCCCCTGAGCGGCCAGCGCATCGGGTTTCCAGGGCGGCAGGCCCCAGGCTTGCCCGTCAGGCCCCAGCGGATCGGGCGGTGCGCCAAGCTCGTAGTCGCCGGCAAGCAGGGTCTGGCAGGCCCAGGCATCGGCACCACCCGGATCGGCCCCCACTGCCAGGTCGGCAATCGGGCCAATGGGCGCGCCGGCGCGCCGGGCGCGATCACCCACTGCGTGCCATTGCTGCGCGGCCAGCCATTGAATGAAGCCATGCAGGGCGATCTGCTGTGCGTGGGTCTCTTCAAACGCGCGTGTGCCTGCCCGGTCGGGGCGCGCATAGTCGGCTGGCCAGGTTCGCCAGTCGGGTTGTGCGAGGTGTTCGGCGAGCGCTTCGAAGAGCGCATGAGCATGCAGCCGCTCACGCGCCTGGCTCCACCACACGTGATAGGCCCGCAGCGAGGGTGCATTGCCAGGCGCGTGCAGGTCCTGCCACAGCGGTTCGAACGCTGCGCGTTTGAGCGCCACCACGCGCGGATAGTCAATCCCATACGCATCGCGCACTGCGATAAGCGACGTCTGCGTGGCCGGTTCATGCAGCCAGGCATTGAAGCGCGGGGTGGTGTGCAGTAAGGCTGCTGCCGCCGGCAGGCTGACGAAGAGCGGATTGAGCGCCAGGCGACTGGAGGGCGAGTAAGGTGAGCCCCGGTCCGGCCAGGTGAGGGAGGGCGCATGCAGGGGCGAGGTGAGAACGCCCGATGCGCCCAGCCCGGCGGCTGCCTCGCATAGGCTGGCCAGGTCTGAAAAATCGCCAATGCCCCAGCTATGGGCGCTGTGCAAGGCATACAACTGAGCAGAGAGCGCCCAGGCGCCTGCAGGGCGCTGTACCACGGCCGGTATGAAACAGCGCGGGGGGGCGACATGCAATAGCCCTTCGTGCGACGCGAAAACGGGCGCCTGATGGGCTGGACGGTTGAGCAGAGGGTCGAGTGCGTGCAAAAAGGCGCGATGGGTGCCGGCGTCTAGCGCGCGGCCAATGCGCAGGGCATGGCGCTCGAGCCGTTGTCCGTCGAGCAGCGCGGCTTCAATGAGCTGCGTGTCCCGGCCCAGCACGGCGCGCACGGGGGCTGCCGTATCGCCTGCCTGCAGGGTCACGGTCGTCTGACCCACTGTCCGGGTATCGGCCGGGATCACACACGCGATCTGTGCATCGGCATCGCCTGCAGCGAGTTCACTGCCCGCCGCCAGACCGGTATGCCAGAGGCGCAGCGCCGCCGCGCCGGCATGCCCGTCTGCGCACACGACCACAGCCGGCCCTTGAACGGTGAGTGCAGTGCCGGGTTTGAGTACGGTCTCGGTACGGGAGGTCTCTAGCAGGCAGACCCAGGCGGTGCGCTCAGCGCCTGGCATGGGGGCTGGCAGGGTGAACGTGATGCGCTCGTCTGCGGCGGTGAATCCCAACCAGACGCGGTCATGCGGCACGTTCGGTTGCGCCCGGCCGGCATCGAGCACGGCGGCCAGCGTGTGGCGGGCAGGGTCGTGCCAATCCTGTTCGCTCAAGGGATGCCCGTCTGCACGCAGCCAGGTGATGTCAGGCAGTTGCGGGTCATCACCGATCGGTCGGCCGACGAAGAAGTGATCGCGCCGCAGACAGCGCAGCTCATGGCGCAACCGTGTCAGTGTTGCGATCAGGTCGCTCAGGTCAATCGGGTTGCCGTGGTCTGCATCGGATGCATCAACCCCATCGACCCCATCGGCCCCATCGCTTAGAAGCCCTGAAGCCACCAGCGAGCCACCTGGCCAGCGCAGCCAGGTCAGCGGGCCGTCCTGACAGTACGCATTGTTGTTGCCGGATTGCGAGGCGCCGAACTCATCGCCGGCACGCAGCATGGGCACACCGCGCGAGAGCATGAGGGTGGCCAGCATCGCGCGCATCCGCCGGTCTCGGCGCTGTGTGACCTGAGGGTCCGTGCTGGCGCCTTCGACGCCGCAGTCATCGCTGTAGTCAGTATGGGTGCCGTCCTGATTGTCTTCGCCGTTGGCTTCGTTGCGCCGATGGCGGTATCGCACGAGGTCGGCCAGCGTCATGCCGTCGTGAGCCGTGATGAAATTGACGCTGGCCCCGGGCGTGCGCCCGCTGTGATCGAACAGATCGCTGGATCCGGCCAGACGGGTGGCCAGTGCACCGACCATGCCGGCATCGCCGCGCCAGTAGCGGCGCACATCGTCGCGAAAGCGATCGTTCCACTCGCTCCAGCCGCGTGGAAATCCGCCCACGAAATGCCCGCCGGCGTCCCAGGCCTCGGCCACCCATTTGCACCGTGACAGCACGGGATCGTCGTGGATGCCGCGCAGCCAGGGCAGTTGCGCATCGAAATGGCCGCGCGCATCACGGGCCACGGCGCTGGCGAGGTCAAACCTGAAACCGTCCACGCCGATGTCGACGGCCCAGTAGCGCAGCGCATCGAGCATGAGCTGACTGACCGCCGGATGCTGCGCAGCCAGCGTATTTCCGCAGCCCGACAGGTTCAGATAGCCGCCGGGCCGGTGCGGATCGGGCCGGTAATACGACGCATTGTCCAGGCCACGCCATGACAGCGTGGGGCCGCGCTCATCGCCTTCGGCGGTGTGGTTGAAGACCACATCGAGCAAGACCTCGATACCGGCTTCATGCAACCGCTCAACCGTCTCACGCAGCGCCAGTACGCCACGCGAGCCCGCCAGTTCAGGCTGCACGGCAAAAAAAGACAACGGGTTGTAGCCCCAGTAATTGCGCAGCCCCTTGCGCACCAGGTGCAACTCATCGACCCACGCCGCAACCGGGAGCAGTTCGATGCAGGTCACGCCCAGCCGCTTCAGGTGCGCAATGGCTGCCGGATGCGCCAGGCCTTCGAACTGCCCCTGCATGCTGGGCGGGATGTCGGGGTGCCGAGCAGTGAAGCCGCGCACGTGCAGTTCGTAGAGCACGGTTTCACCCCAGGGGCGACCGGGCTTGGGCAGGCGCTGACCGGTTGATGCCAGATCGGCATGCGATCTGTCCGGTGACGCCGCCACCCGCGCCTTGGGCACGAAGGGTGCACTGTCGCGCGTATCAAACGAAAAGCATCCGGCCGGGTGCCCTTCCTCGTAGCCCAGCACGGCTGGATGCCATTGAAAGCGCCCGACGTATTCGCGCGCGTAAGGATCGAGCAGCAGCTTGTGCGGGTTGAAGCGATGGCCTTGCTCGGGGGCATACGGACCATGGGCCCGCAGCCCATAGACCAGACCCGGGCCGGCTTCGGGCAGGTATCCGTGAAAGACGTCGCCGGTGCGACCCGGCAGGGTGTGCCGCGCGAGTTCGCGCTCACCCAGGGGATCGAAGAGGCACCATTCGATGCGCTCGGCATGGTGTGACCACACCGCCAGATTCACGCCCCCATCGACCGCATGGGCGCCCAGCGGGCCAGGCTGGCCGATCTCGAGCGCGCTCATTGGGGTGCCGACAGCGCGGGCTGGCCGGCCCGGTTGACGGTGCAGGCCGGGCGCCCTTCAGGCAGCAGAACCAGCGCAGCCAGCGGCGGCAGCCTCAGTCGCACGGAATGTGTGCGGCCATGCCAGGGGACGGCCTCTGCTTGCACGGCCCCCAGGTTGCCGGCGCCGCTGCCACCGTAATCGGCGGCATCGGAATTCAGACGTTCGATCCAGCGCCCGCCGCAAGGCACTCCAACACGGTAATCCTCGCGCGGGACGGGCGTGAAGTTGCACACCACCATCACCGCGTCTTGCGGGGCGCTGTCGCCATTGGCTTTGCGCAGCCACGCCAGCACGCTGTGCGCCGTGTCGTCGCAGTCGATCCATTCGAAGCCGCCCGCCTCGCAATCGGCCTGATGTAGCGCCGGATCGGTTGTGTAGAGCGCGTTCAGGTCGGTGAGCAGTCTGGAGACTCCACGGTGACGCGCGCCGTTCAGGGGATCGTCCAGCAGATGCCAGTCGAGCGCGGCATCGTGGTTCCATTCGCGCCACTGGCCAAATTCGCCGCCCATGAACAGCAGCTTCTTGCCGGGCTGCGTCCACATGAACGACAGGTAGAGCCGCAGGTTGGCAAAGCGTTGCCAGTCGTCGCCTGGCATTTTGGCGAGCAGCGAGCGCTTGCCGTGCACCACTTCGTCGTGCGACAGCGGCAGCACGAACTGCTCCGCATAGGCGTAGAGCTGACCGAATGTGAGCAGCTGGTGATGCCACGGGCGGTGGATGGGGTCGCGCGACATGTACATGAGCGTGTCGTTCATCCAGCCCATGTTCCACTTGAAGTGAAAGCCCAGCCCGCCCAGCCAGGTGGGGCGCGACACCCCGGGCCAGGAGGTGGACTCTTCGGCGAGCGTGATGGCGCCGGGCAGCTCCTCGCCGACCTTCTCGTTGAGGCGGCGCAGGAAGGCGACGGCCTCGAGGTTTTCGCGCCCCCCGTGCACATTGGGCTGCCAGGTGCCGGCGGGGCGGCTGTAGTCCAGATAGAGCATGGAGGCCACCGCATCGACTCTCAGACCGTCGAAGTGGAATGCGTGCAGCCAATAGAGCGCATTGGCAATCAGAAAATTGGCCACTTCGTAGCGGCCGAAGTTGTAGATCAGCGTGCCCCAGTCGGCGTGACGGCCCAGGCTCGGGTCGGCATGCTCATAGAGCGCCGTGCCGTCGAAGGCAGCCAGACCGTGCTCGTCCGACGGGAAGTGCGCCGGGACCCAATCGAGAATCACGCCCAGGCCGGCGGCATGGGCGCGGTCGATGAAGCGGCGCAGATCGTCCGGGTCGCCCCAGCGAGCGGACGGGGCAAAAAGCGCCGTGGGCTGATATCCCCAGGAGCCGCCGAAGGGGTGTTCGCTCACCGGCAGTAGTTCGAGGTGGGTAAACCCCATCTGCACGGCGTAGGGCACCAGCCGCTCGGCCAGCTCGGTGTACCCGAGCGTTTCGCCATCTGGCCCGCGTTGCCAGGAGCCCAGATGCACCTCGTAGATCGCGATCGGTGCGCGGTGTGCAGCGGTGTGCGCACGCCGCGCCATCCAGTCGGCATCGGTCCAGGCAAATGCGGTCTCGTGGCGCACACGCGACGCCGTGGCAGGCGGCGCTTCGGTCCAGCGCGCCATCGGATCGCTCTTGAAGCGCAACTGGCCCTGAGCATCCAGGATCTCGAATTTGTAGAGCGCGCCATGGGGCACGCCGGGGATGAAAATCTCCCACACCCCCGCCTCGCGTCGGCGCATCGGATGCAGGCGGCCATCCCACTGATTGAAGCTGCCGACGACGCTGACCCGTTGCGCATTGGGCGCCCACACGGCAAACGCTGTCCCAGCCACGTCACCCAGGGTGTGGGCCCGGGCGCCCAGCACCTGCCAGCATCGCCAGTGGTTGCCCTGGGCCAGCAGATGCAGATCGAGCGCACCCAGCACCGGCCCAAACCGATACGGATCTTCACAGACCTGCCAGTGGTGAGGAAACGAGGCCGCTTCGACGCGCAGCTGATAGGCCTGGTCCGGCCCAAGCCCTGGCACTGGCCCAGCAAACACCCCGGGGGCGAGCATCGGCAACCCGGCCAGAGTCTGACCGCGATGATCGATGACCTCGACCTGGCGGGCCTGCGGCTGCATACAGCGCACCACCTGTTGGCCCGCGGGCCCAGCATGAGGCCCCAGCACGCTGAAGGGATCAGCATGGACTGCGCGCAGCAGCGCATCGACCGTTTCGGGCGTGATACCACTGGCCTGCCAGGGTTCGCTGTGTGACGGTGTGGGCACGGAAGACGTGGGCATCGGAGGCAAGGGGCAGGATGGACCGAAAGGGCTTCAGCAAAATCCCCCGGGCCACGGTCAAGCTTTGGGCATGGCAACCGGCGGAATCGGGCAATACTGCGGGCCCCTTGCAGCAGCCTGCATGGCTGCAGTGCACGCACTGCATGCTGTGTGCGCGGTTCAACCCGACGCTTCACCATAACAGAGGACTTCCCCTTGGACTCACGCTCTGATCACCACTTCGCATCGGCTGTCGCCCAGGCTGACCTCGACGCGCTGGTTCCTCCGGCAGGCGTCGGACGACGCGGCTTCATGGCCGGATCGCTGGCGGCCGGATTTGCTGCGTCGGTGGCGCCTTCGGGCGATCTGCTGGCACAGGTCATCAGCACGCCGTCCGATGGCCTGCGCACCGGCGAAGCGCGTGTGCCGACTGCCGATGGCCAGTCGCTGCCGGTGTATTTCGCGGCGCCTGCCGCGCGCGACAATGCGCCAGTCATTCTGGTGGTGCAGGAAATTTTCGGCGTGCATGAGCACATCCGCGACATCTGCCGGCGCTTTGCGCGCGAGGGCTGGTTTGCCGTGGCGCCTGAGCTCTTTTTTCGAGCAGGAGATCCCTCCAAGGCCGAGGCCGCCGCCCAGATCCTGCAGACCATCGTGCCCAAGGTGATCGATGCGCAGGTCATGACCGATCTGGACGCGAGCCTGGAATTTGCGCGTGCCAACGGCGCCGATCGTGCGCGCGTAGGCATCACCGGGTTTTGCTGGGGCGGGCGCATCACCTGGCTCTACGCCGCGCACAACCCCGCGGTGCGGGCAGGCGTGGCCTGGTATGGCCGCCTGACCGGCGATACCGGTCCGGCCACGCCTCAGCATCCCTACGATGTGGCGGGCCGGCTGAACGGCCCGGTCCTGGGCCTGTACGGCGGCGCGGATGCCGGCATTCCGCTGGCCACGGTGGATGAGATGAAAAAGCGCCTGGCGGCGGGTAGCGCTTCGGCGCGGGTGTCCGACTTCGTGGTGTATCCCGATGCACCGCACGCCTTTCATGCCGACTACCGTCCCAGCTATCGCAAAGAGGCCGCGGCGGACGGCTGGAAGCGCGCGGTCGAGTGGTTCCGTCGTCACGGCCTGTCCTGACAGGAACGATCATGCGTGGGCTGGCAGGGCAGGGCATCGATGGGCAGTCGGGCACAACGGCGGGCCGTCGTCGTGTCCTGAGTCAGGCGGCAGGGTTGACGGCGGCCGTTGTCTTACCGCAGACCGCCTTGGCGCAGTCCGCGGAATGGCCCACTCGAGGCTTGCGCATCGTCGTGCCCTTTGGGCCCGGCAGCACGCCCGATGTCTTTGCGCGACTGGTGGCGGAACGGCTGTCGCCAGCGCTCAAGCAGCCGGTCATTGTCGAGAACCGCGCAGGCGCCGGGGGCAACATCGGCACCGATGCCGTGGCCAAGGCTGCGCCCGATGGCTACACCGTCGGTGTCTCGATCACCGGGCCGCTGGTCAACAACACGGTCCTGTACCGCTCGATGCCCTACGACCCGTTCCGCGACCTGGCGCCGGTCACGCTGGGCGCCGTGCAGCCCAACGTGCTGGTGGTCTCGAGCGATCTGGGCGTTGGCACGCTCCCCGAGCTGATGACGCTGCTGCGCCGCCACCCCGGGCGCTATAACTATGCGTCCGTCGGTGCCGGAACGGTGTCGCATCTGTCGATGGAACTGATCAAGGCCCGCACCGGCACGTTCATCGTGCATGTGCCCTACAACGCCTCGCCCGCGGCGGTGATGTCGATGCTGCAAGGCGATACGCAGATGGCCTCGCTGGCGCCCTTGGCGGTCATACCGCAGGTGAAGGCCGGCAAGCTCAAGGCCATTGCAGTGACCACCCGGGAGCGTTCGGTGTTTGTCCCCGAGGTGCCCACCTGCCGGGAATCGGGTCTGCCGGAAATCGAAGCGACCGCCTGGATCGGAGTGGTGGTGCCGGCCCGCACACCGACGGCCATCGTCAACCGGCTCAATGCCGAGCTCGTCGGCATCCTCAAGGAGCCGGCCGTGGTCGACAAACTGCGTGCGGTCTACATGGAACCTGCGCCGGGTACGCCGCAGGCATTCGCCGCGTTCATGCAGGAGGAGCTGCGGCGCTGGACGCCGGTCATCCAGCGTGCGGGCGTGACCATCGATTGAACCGCTGCGTCCCAAAGACCCTTCCTTCAGCCGGTATACTCCGTCACCTTTTTTAGCGTTTCGGTGGGTATCCTGACCCTCTTTTCGATCGTTCTCGCAACGCTGCTCTCCGGGATCGCATCGGTTGCTGCGGCAGCCTGGCTCTCGTTCGGCATGCTCACGCATTGGCTGCCTAGAATGATCAGCCTGTCGGCTGGCGTCATGCTCGGGGCCGCTGTGCTCAATTTGCTGCCTGAGGCGTTCGAGTCCGGCGCCGACCTGCATCAACTGAGCTGGACGATGCTGGCCGGCTTCGTCGGATTCTTCCTCTTGGAAAAGTCGGCGCTGATCCGTCACAGCCACCACCATGAAGCCGACGGTCACGGCCATCATCACGGTCACGACCACACCGAGGCCGGACCAGGCGGCATGCTGATTCTGGTGGGCGACAGCTTTCACAACTTTGCCGATGGGGTGCTGATCGCCGCCGCCTTCATGGCCGATCCTCTGGTGGGCTGGATGACCGCAGGCGCCATCGCTGCCCATGAAATTCCTCAAGAGGTGGGCGATTTCATTGTGCTGCGCAATGCCGGGTTCACCCGCAAGCGGGCGCTGCTCTTCAACGTGTTGTCTGGCCTGTCGGCGGTGCTGGGCGGCGTGCTGGGCTATTTCTGGCTCGGCTCATTCGAGAACGCGCTGCCCTTCGTGCTGGTCCTGGCGGCCAGCAGCTTTATCTATATTGCGCTGGCCGATCTGGTGCCCGATATGCAGCGCCGGCGCATGATGGGCGAGTCAGCGTTGCAGGTGGCGCTGCTGTTCGCAGGTATTGCGATGGTGGCCTTCATCGGGGCGCAACTGCACACCCACTGATCGCTGCTGCGGCCTCAGGGCCGCGGTTTCAGTACTGAAGCCTCAGGGTTGCGGCCCTGTCGCCACCGGGCGCGTTGGGTTGCTGCACCACTCGCTCCACGAGCCGCCATATAACGCTGCGCCATCCAGGCCGGCGTGCGCCATCGCCAGCAGGTTGTTGCAGGCGCTCACACCGGAGCCACAACTGTTGATGACCGCCGACGGCGCGTGCCCGGCCAGCAGCGCCTCAAACTCGGCACGCAAGGCCGGCGCGGGCTTATAGCGGCCGTCATCGCGCAGGTTCTGACTCCAGGGCCGGTTCAGCGACCCCGGGATGTGGCCCGCGATCGGGTCGATGGTTTCGTTTTCGCCGCGATACCGGTCTGCCGCCCGGGCATCGATCACCAGCGGCTGCCCGTCCTGGCGACCCCGGGCGGTGGTTTCGACCGTGCCCACATCAACCAGCGTGGCCAGCGCAGGCCGCACCGACAGCTTGCCTGCCGGTCGCACCCGCCCAGGCTCTGTGCTCACCGGAAATCGCGCACGCTCCCAGGCCTTGAGGCCGCCATCGAGCACCGCCACCTTGGCGTGTCCGATCCAGCGCGCCATCCACCAGAGCCGCCCGGAGGCGGTACCGCCCACGTCATAAATGATCAGCTGCAGGTCATCGGTCAGCCCGATCGATTCGAGCAGCGCACGTACCGCATCGGCAGGCAGCATCGGGTGGCGGCCATTGCTTCCGGTCTTGGCGGCCGACAGCTGCGTATCCATGTCGATGAAGACCGCGCTCGGGATGTGACCCTGGGCGTAAGTCTGCGCCCCTGCCTTCGGGTTGGCCAGGTCGTAGCGGCAGTCGACCACGAGGCAATGGTCGATGACTTGCGCCAGTTCGTCGGCGCTAATGAGCGTGGTCCAGGTCATGAAGGCTCGTTCAGTCGATGGGCAGATGGGTGCGCAGGAACTCATGGAAGTGCTGCATGCCGTCTTCCATCGGGCTCTGGTAAGGGCCCACCTGGTTTTCGCCACGCTCGAGCAGCACCTGACGCCCGGCATCCATGCGTTCGGCAATTTCGTCGTCTTCGGCGCAGGTTTCCATATAGGCGGCCCGCTCGGCTTCGACGAACTCACGCTCGAAGAGCACGATTTCTTCGGGGTAATAAAACTCGACGATGTTCGTGGTGTGGCGCGGGCCACGCGGCACCAGGTGCGAGACCACCAGAACATGCGGGTACCACTCGACCATCACGTTCGGGTAGTACGTGAGCCAGATGGCGCCATGTTCGGGCTGCTTGCCGCCGCTGAACTTCAGGACCTGCTCATGCCAGCGCCGGTAGATGGAGCTGCCGGGCTTGCCCAGGCCTTGATGGACTCCCACGGTTTGCACCGACCACCAGTCACCGAACTCCCAGTTCAGGTCGCCACATTCGACGAACTTGCCCAGGCCAGGGTGAAAGGGCTCGACATGGTAGTCCTCGAGGTAGACCTCGATGAAGGACTTCCAGTTGTAGTGGCACTCATGCACCTCGACATGGTCGAGCATGTAGTCGGCAAAGTTCAGCTTGCCGCGCACGCCGGCGCGTTCGAGGTCGGCGGCGACATCGCGCTGGCTCGAAAACAGCAGACCATTCCAGTTCTGCAGCGGGCTGCGACCCAGATTCAGGCACGGCTGCTGCTCGAAATGCGGCGCGCCCAGCAGCTCGCCTTTCAGGTCGTAGGTCCAGCGGTGCAGTGGGCACACGATGTTGGTCGTGTTGCCCCGGCCATTGAGCATGACCGCCTGCCGGTGCCGGCAGACGTTGGACAGCAGGTCCAGACCCTGTTCGCCCCGCACGAGCAGCCGGCCCTCCTTCTCGGCCGGCAGTGCGTAGTAGTCACCCGGATTCGGCACCATCAGCTCATGGCCGATATAACCGGGGCCCTTCTTAAACAGAATCTCGATTTCGCGCTGATAGAGCGCTTCATCGAAATACGCCGAAACCGGAAGCTGGGCTGCAGAACGCTGCAGGTGAGCCCGACGCCCGATGTCCGACATGATTCGACCTCCTGTCAAAAAAAGTGGGGAAAAGGACCGCCCGCGGCCATAGGGCCAGGGTGGCAAAAATGGGCCGGCAAGGATACCCCCGATCGGTCTGGGCGGGAATCTGTTTTGGCGATCGCGCGCTGTCCACAGAATCTGACATGGCGTCACGTCAGGACGTTTAAACGGTACCGGGCTGGGTGATCTACACTAAGGGTTTAGGATTTCCTGTCGACCATGGCCTCCCGCACCGACCGCCCAGCGCCTGCGCCCGTCGCCTCATTCGAGGACGCCCTTGCCGAGCTCGAGGGCCTCGTCCAGAAGATGGAATCGGGCAGCTTGTCTCTGGAGGCTTCCGTGCAGGCCTATCAGCGCGGCGCCCAGTTGGTGGCGTTCTGTCGGGATAATCTGGCGCAGGTGCGTCAGCAGGTGAAAGTGCTCGAGGGCGATCTGCTCAAGCCCTTCGAGCCTGACGGCGCGACCGAGGCCTGAGACAGGACCTTTGCAGGCGACCTCCATGTCGGTGACCCCGCTTCACTCCAGACCCCCGGCCACCCAGACGGTCGCGACCAGCGAACCGACATGGGCTGGCTTGTCTGACTGGTCCGGCCAGATCCTCTTCCGCACGGAATCGCACCTGCAGCGGCTGTTGCCTGTACCCGTTGGCTCCAGTGCCCTCGACCGGCTCCACGAAGCCATGCGCTATGCGGTCCTTGAAGGGGGTAAGCGGGTCCGCCCGCTGCTGGTGCATGCGGCGGGGGCGGTCACCGGTGCGCCGGCCGCGGCGCTGGATGCGGCCGCTTGCGCGGTTGAGCTCGTCCACGCCTATTCGCTCGTCCACGACGATCTGCCCTGCATGGACAACGATGTGCTGCGGCGAGGCAAGCCCACGGTGCATGTGGCTTATGGCGAGGCGTTGGCCATGCTGGTGGGAGATGCCCTGCAGGCCCTGGCGTTCAGGGCGGTGGCCGAAGCCGCCGAGGCGGGTGTTCCGGCACCAGCCGTGGTGCGGATGTGTGTCGAGCTGGCCGATGCCGCCGGTTCGGTCGGCATGGCGGGCGGGCAGGCGATCGATCTGTCGGCCGTTGGGGGGCAGCTGACTCGCGAGGCGCTCGAAGACATGCACCGGCGCAAGACCGGCGCCATGTTGCGTGCTTCGGTGCGCCTGGGTGCCTGGTGCGGCGC